>JAJTYZ010000013.1 GCA_021463515.1 Chthoniobacterales bacterium
CCGTGCTGACCGCCGCCCATGTGCCGCTCGAGTGGCGGATTTATTTTGACCGGCGACGCAATCCGTTTTTCATGGAGCGGCTGGGGGTCAATGCGGTTTTCAACGCGGGCGCGATTTTCCACGAGGAGCGGCATGTACTGGTGGTCCGTGTCGAGGGGTATGACCGCAAGAGCTTTTTTGCGGTGGCGGAGTCACGCACCGGGGTTGACCAATTCCGGTTTTGTGGGGAGCCGCTCCACATCGCCGAAAACGATCCGGAGGAGACCAATTGGTATGACATGCGGGTGACGCGGCACGAGGACGGCTGGATTTACGGGACATTTTGCGTGGAAAAAAAAGACCCTGCTGCGCCGGAGAGTGACACCTCGCTGGCGGTCGCCTCGTGCGGAATTGTCCGAACCAAAGATCTGCGGAGGTGGGAGCGGCTGCCGGACCTTGTCACGCCGTCTCCCCAGCAGCGCAATGTCGTCCTGCATCCGAAGCGGATTCATGGCCGTTACCTGTTCTACACGCGGCCAATGGATCACTTTATCAGCGCGGGGGGACGGGGCGGCATTGGCTACGGGTTTGCCGACTCCATGGAAGAACCGGTGATTCAAGAGGAGCGGGTTATGGAAGAGCGCGTTTATCATACCATTAAGGAGAGCAAGGTGGGGCCCGGCGCCCCGCCTCTCAAAACAGCGGACGGCTGGCTGCATGTGGCCCATGCCGTCCGGGCCAACGCGGCGGGACTGCGCTATGTGCTGTACGCCTTTCTCTGCGCGCTGGACGAGCCGTGGCGGGTGACAGCGCGTCCTGGGGGATACTTGCTGGCTCCAGAGGGGAGTGAGCGGATTGGCGATGTCTCCGACGTGCTTTTCTCCAATGGTCTCACCGTGAATGAAAGGGGCGAGTTGTTTCTCTATTACGCCTCCTCCGACACGCGCCTCCATGTGGCCACCACCACCGTGGAGGCACTGGTGGATTACACCCGGCACACGCCCCAAGATGCGGGAAGGTCGCCAGCCTGCGCCCAACAGCGCACTGACCTGATCCGAAAAAATCGGCGATGAGCTTCGTTCAGATTCGGACGTAAAAAATAAAAGGGGACTTTCTCGCTAGGGCCGGTCAACGGCGCATGACATGAGCCACTCTCCGTCCATTACCCAATCCGATCGAATCCCGTTAATCCAAAAGTTGGCCTTCTCTCTCGGGGTCAATACGGACTACGCGGCTACCGGACTCATGGTGTACGTTCTGTGGATGCCGGTTTTTAAATCGAAAAACCATTTTTCCAAGGCAACCTCCAACTCTCTCACATTCTCGTGCGCCCACAGGTAAACTCCCTCGTGCTTGACCGAGTGCCAGAGCCGTTCGATAAACACATTGTCCATCCATCGCCCCTTACCATCCATGCTCACGCGTGCGCCACTTCCTTCCACGGTCGTAATCCAACCTTGGCTGGTAAATTGCCTTCCCTGATCGGTGTTGAATATCTCAGGATGCCTCCCCGTTGCCCGTAAAGCCTCTTGCAGAGCTTCTACGCAAAAGGTGCTATCCAGTGTGTTGGACAGCTTCCATGAAAGAACAGCACGCGTTTTCCAATCCATAATGGCGACAAGATACGCAAAGCCTCGCGCCATCGGAATATAGGTTATATCCGCGCACCATACTTCATCAGCCTTCAGAACTTCCTTGTCTCGTAAAAGATAAGGATAAATCTGTGGTGCCAACACACCGGGCGTCGGTGCCGAGATACTGGTGGGCTTGAATCAGGCGGCGAAGGACGCCCCGGAAAAAATCCTACTTTCCTACGAATTTAATTTTTCACATTTTGACCGCTTTCTGAA
>JAJTYZ010000130.1 GCA_021463515.1 Chthoniobacterales bacterium
CAAGTCATGGTTAAAAAATTTATCCTTCTATTTTTTATGGTAGCGTCCGTGTCGGCACAGGCACCGGACGAATTACAGGCATTTGCCAAGGCAAAGCGTGATTATGAGGAAGGCCATTACGGCCCGGCGCGTGAGGCTTATGAGCAAATGGTACGCGAAGGCTCACGTAACCCTGCGGTCTTTGTCAATTTGGGTCATGCTGATTATCGCTTAGGACGAGAGGTTGAAGCTTTGATCAATTATCGCCGTGCCTTGGCCTTGGATCCTTCGGATGCCGCTGCGCGTCATAGTTTGGAGCATGTTCAGGCAAAGCTGGGCGTTCCGCGTTCGGGATTAGGATTTGCAGAAATCGTAGGGCATTACATTCCTTTTGATTTGCTGGCTTGGGGTGGAACATTGTTTTTTTGGTGCGGATTGCTTGCCGTCTTGTTCGCCACCTTTTCACCCGTTCCCCGCCGTGGTTTGCTCGTGGCGGGTGTGGTTGTTGCGTTGGTCGGCGTGACAATGACGGTAATTTCGTGGACGGGCGACGCTCGTATCAACCTTGAGCATCAATCCATCGTCACCGGCGAAAAGGTCGAAGCTCTCAGTGCTCCAACGGAAACGGGGCAAAAACTTTCCAGTTTACCGCCGGGTTCCGAGGTAACGATCATCGCATCACGCGGGGAGTGGACGCTTGTGAAATTGCCGACCGGGATAGAAGGCTGGGTAAAATCCGCCGATTTGCAGGCCCTCATTCCCGCACCAGCCGCCTAATTTCGCATTGTTCGTATTCCGAATTATCATCTCCGCAGCCATGCAGATTTGCTGGATGTAGATTGAAATAGAGCCTCATTATTTAAAATGGGATGTTGACACTGGGAAGAAAATCTATTTTATTCACAGCGTTGTGATGATGCCTCGTTTTCTTTCCTCCTTGTTAACATTCGGAAGTGTTGACTTTTGTGCATGGCCTTGGCTGCGGACTTGTGATTTCGATAGGGTCACTCGTCTTTGTGTGGGAGCCGTTGGGGTGGGGCTTTTTTGCTTAGGAGGAACTTCGGAGATGCAAGCGGCGGAATCTAGCGGTTATGATTGGATGCCGGCGGAAGCGGAGCATGCGGGGGCGCAGCAGGGTCCTGCGGCCCCCTTGCACCCTCTGACTATTACATCTACGCCTAAACCGACGGCGGATGCGTCCAAGTTCACGAAGGCCTATACCCTCGAGTTGGAAAAATTTGGCATTCGCAATGATGGCACCGAGGCCGAGGCGACATCGAAGGGGATCAACGCGGCTCTGCAGCACGCGAAAACGCTTAAGGCGAACCGTATCGTTTTTCCGGCAGGAACGTATTTGATCAATGTGAATGACCCTGTGGTTTTTGATCATCAGGACACAATTGTGGACCTCAATGGGGCGACGCTTCAAGCGCAGGCCAATAAGCGATCCGATTACACGATCGCGCAAATCTGGCCGGGGGCGAAGAATCTGCGACTGACCAATGGCACACTTCGTGGCGACCGTGAGGAGCACGATTACAAGACGGTCAAGGGCACGCATGAAGGCTGTGCGGGATTGTCGGTGATCGGCGGTGACAATTTGGAGATTGATCATTTGCACGTGACGCAATTTCCTGGGATTGGGGTGACGAACAGCTCGACGGGAATGCGTAATCGGGATGAGTTGTTGCAGCACATTTACTATCTTGTGGA
>JAJTYZ010000131.1 GCA_021463515.1 Chthoniobacterales bacterium
GGAAAGGCATTTTTAACCACAACCGAGTGTAACGAGATAGACAACCTCCGGTTGCCCCGCCGGGGTGAGCGATGCGAATCAAATTAAGCGGATTTAACGGATAGGGGAAAACGGAAGAAATCGGCGACATGCCATGACATTAGGAAAGACTAAAAGATTAAGAGACTAAAAGCGTCAAATTCAGCGTTTCAGCTTTTATTTTCATCTCCTTTCTCCTCCGCGCTCTCCGCGTCTCCGCGTGAGACATTTCTCTGTCAACTGCCCACTTTTTGGCTTTTTTACACTCTCGCCAGATAAATTCGGCGATGGTTGGTGGCGAGGGGGTGTGGATTTGGTTGGGGCGGGTGCAGGATGAGGCGTGAGGCGATGGAGGGAGGGAAGTCAGCAATCGAGAGGGTTGTCACTTGGAAGCCCACGTCTGTTAAGCGGATAGCGAAATCGTCGCCGAACATGCGGACGTGGTCTTTTTGGCCGAAGCGGTGCTCTCGCTCGTTGGGGGCGGTGATGGCAGGGTCTTCGTCAGTCGTGGCGGGCGGGTCTTTTTGAGGGACGGTGAGGATGGCGGTTCCGTTCGGGCGGAGGATGCGCCGCAGCTCGCGCATGGCGGCGCGGTCGTCGGGGACGTGTTCTAAGACATCACAGGCGATGACGACATCGTAAGAGGCGTTGGCCACCGATGGCATGGCACTCATGTCGAGTTTGAGGTCGCAGTCGCCACGATCGAAATCGGCGGTGACGTGACGTTTGGCAGTGGCTTTGATCCTTTCGCGAAGCTGACGCTCGGGAGCGAAATGCAGGATTTCTTTGCCAGCAAGAAGGTCGGCTTGGGATGCGCCTGAGACAGTAGATTTGCCATCAAGGATGGCCACAAGCATTCGGTGGCGCACTTGACTTCTGCATTGTGGACAAACGGTTTGTGGATGCCAGAGGTCGTCTGTGAAGCACGCGCCGACCCATCCGCAGATATTGCATTCTACGGCATCGCCTGCGAGGGAGCGCAGGAGGCGATTTTTCTGTCGGGCCGCCTGCCAAGCCTCGTAGCGAACGCCAAGAAAACGGCGGATGGAGAGCGGGATGAGAGATTTCACAAAATGAAAAGTCCTTCCTCCTGAAAGTGTTTGTCAAAGGCAAAAACAAAACGAAGTTGGTGTTGCATCTGATAAACAGGCGTCGTGGTGTGTGGCGGGTCGTTTAGTCCGCTGTGGAAGCGCTGAGGGAATCCTCCCATTTGCGAGACGCTCGATTTACACTCAATTCCTTGCGAATGCCACGTCGAACAACTTCCGAAATACTGCACCCATCTCGTGTAGGAATTTTTTTTAATTTTTGAGGGTCTTCTTGTGTTAGCTGGATTTGTGCTCGCACCATGTAGGCATGATGGTTAATGAGTGCCATCATGTCAACATGGCTCGCAAAAAGATGAAGGGTTTTTAATAATGAGTGCGAATGATGTTTCTATCATTATTCCCGCTTACAACGCGGAGGATTTTCTTGAGGCGACGATTGGGAGCTGTCTTGCGGTGCGTCCGGCAGTGCGGGAGATCGTCGTGGTGGATGATGGGAGCACCGATGGAACGGGGAGGGTTTGTGCGGGTTTCGGGGAGCAGATTCGTTACGAGCGTGTGGAGAATGGTGGGGTTTCACGGGCGCGGAACCTGGGAGCTGAAATCGCGAAGGGAGAGTGGCTTTTATTTTTGGATTCCGATGATCGGCTGAGGTCGGGCGGTCCGGCGGCGTTGGTGGATGCAGTGTTGCAAGTGGGTGCGGGTGTGGCTTACGGATTGGTCTCCGAGGAACAAAAGCCGCCGATGGGGGCGCGTGTGACGGGTCAGGGGCATGCAATGGGCACGCCGCCGACTCCTGCCCTGCGCAATTATTGGCGGTGTGCAGTGATTACGCCGGGGGCGGCCGTCATTCGGCGGGATTTGCATAAGCGAATTGGTGGGTTTGTCTCCGGTTATGAGCCGATGGAGGATCGGGATTATTGGATTAAGGCCGGGTTGTTGGAGTCGTGTGCGCATGCGGATCAGGTGATTTTGGATAAGACATGGCGTCCGGTGTCGGCGGGCAAAATGAACGCTCAACGTATCTGGAATGGGTTGCGCTCGCGGCTGGCTTTGCCGGGATGGTGCGATGTACAAGGGATCGCTTGGCCGGAGGAACTGCCACGGAATAAGAAGGTGCTGCTGGAAAAAGCCGTCAACGAAGCGGTGTGGTGTGGGTGTTGGGAGATTGTGGGAGAGCTTCTGCAAGAGTGTCGCAAGGCGGGAGTGCGTACCTTTTGGACGATGCGGGCAGCGGGGGAGTTTGCGCTGCGTGGCGGGAGTAGGCGGTGGCCGAAGCCAGATTGGGTAATCGAGATAGGAGGAGAGAGCCGATGAGCAAGGAGAGGAACAGGACCGACAGGACAGACTCGACGGACGCCCAGAGTGCTGGAAGTCGGTCGAGTCTGTCGAGTAAGTCCTGTGAAAAACAGCCAATGCGAATCCTCCCACCTCACGGTGGCTATGAAAACCTCCTCTCTTTCCAGAAATCGCGCATCGCCTTCGATGCCACGATGAAGTTTTGCGAGCGGTTTGTGAGTTTGCGTAGCCGCACTCACGACCAGATGGTTCAAGCAGCACGATCAGGCAAGCAAAACATCCTCGAAGGGAGCCGTGCCAGTGGAACCTCCAAGGAAACCGAGATCAAGCTGACCAATGTGGCGCGAGCTAGTCTTGAGGAGCTTTTGGAAGATTATCGGGATTTCCTACGAGGATGCGGAGTTCCTCAATGGGAGAGAGATTCCAAGGAGGTGCTATATATCTGCAAGCTCGGCTCAAAGAGAGATCTCTCGTACGAGCTATTTCGTGAGTTTATCGAAACGCGATCAGCTCCGGTGGTGGCGAATATTATCATCAGCTTGATCCACCAGACAAATTACTTGCTCGATCAGCAAATCCGACAGCTAGAACAGGATTTTTTAGCCGAAGGTGGATTGCGTGAGCGCATGACACGGGCGCGATTGGCGACGCGACAAAAACAAGCCAGCCGATGAGCGCGGAGAACAGCAGGATCGACAGGACAACCTCGACGGACACCCGAAGGGCTGGCAGTTGGTCGAGTCTGTCGAGTAAGTCCTGTAAAAAAAAGTCGCCTTATTTTTCGGTGATTACGCCCTCTTGGAATCAAGGTGCGTTCCTAGGGAAATGCTTGGGGTCGGTGGTCGCTCAAGATGATGCAGATTACGAGCATTTGGTTTTTGATAATTGCTCGACGGATGAGTCGGCGCAGGTGGCAGTCGAATTTCCCGGTGTACGGTTTCAAAGCGAACCGGATCGCGGCCAGTCGGATGCTGTCAACAAAGGGCTTCGAGCGGCACGTGGGGAAGTTATTTGCTGGTTGAATTCGGATGATGCTTATCCGGCGGGCGTTTTTGAGAAATTGCGAAAAGTATTTGCCAATCCATCGGTGGATGTGGTTTTCGGGGACGTGTTGCAAGTAGCTTACGATGGGCGACAGGATCAGCACGCAACGGGGCGATTCGAGTCGCGGCTGGATTTGGTGCGCTGGTGGGCTTCGGCGGTGAAGTTGCATCAGCCAGCCGTGTTTTTTCGCCGATCTGTGCTGGCAGAAGTCGGGTTGTTGCGAGAAGATTTGCACTACGTGATGGACTACGAGTTCTGGTGGCGGCTTTCCGAAAAATACCGATTTCATTATATTCCTGAGGTTCTTGCCATTCAGCACCGTCAGCCGGATTCCAAAACGATTCAGAACTGGCATAAGGTCTATAAAGAGCGGGAGAGCGTATTCTCGCCGTTCTACGGGTTGATTGACGGTGGGGATCGTGCGGCACTTATAAAAGAAAA
>JAJTYZ010000132.1 GCA_021463515.1 Chthoniobacterales bacterium
CAGCCTGTCGGCTGGCTGTCTCCGCTTCGCTCCGGCTCAGGGCAGATATTCGTTTTGCATGGATACCTTTGAATATAGGAGGAAACATTATGGTATTGAGGAGCTTGCCGAATATGGTGCAGCCAACTTCCTGAGGCCATCCGCTTAATCAACCCTGCCAAGCGTGCCCTCGACACGTAAGTGCGACGGGGTGCCCTCGAATTCGATCGTGCCCAATCAGGTCATCCACTTTCCCTCGAGATCAGGATGCCCAGCATAATCATGCCCATGAGAGGCAGCCCCATGGGAGCGACAATGCCGGTGAGAATAACGACCACTACGGGAAAAGTCATCAAAGCCGCGTGAGAAACTTTTCCTTTGGGGCTGGCCATTTTGATTTCGCGTTCCCGACGTGTGGTGAGTAGGCGCATGAGGGGAGGTTGGATAACGGGGACGAGTGCCATGTAGGAATATGCGGCAACGGCGAGGGCCCGACCATGGTGGTGGAAATGTGGCCTCTCCCCGTAAAAAGATTGGCAACGTAGATCACCGTCGGACCATCACACGCGCCGACCATGACGATGGAAACTGCTTCGGATTTTGAAAAACCAAGGGCCAGAGCCAACAGCAGTGCCAAAAAAATTCCCGCTTGCCCTGCAGCACCAAAAAGTAAGAGGCGCGGGCTGGCGAGGAGCGGTGAAAAATCCGTCATTGCTCCAATTCCCACGAAAATCAACAACGGGAAAAGCTCATTACAAATTCCGAAATCGTAGAGCGTTTTTAAAATACCACCGGCATGTGACACTTCGCTCAGAGGAAGATTTACCAACAGGCAGCCAAAGGCAATTGGCAGGAGAAGCAGTGGCTCTACACCTTTGCGAATCGCGAGGTAAAACATGATCATAGCGACACCAATCATGATGAGATTAGGAACGCCTTGAGTGAGCCGATGCTGCGTGCCTTCTCCGAGAGAACTAAGACCGGCTAGAACTCCTTCCATCACAATGTCGTCTCGCGATCATGAGGTTTTTTTGCGGGGAAAATGATTGTAAGCAGGTGAATCACCACGGCCATGAGGCTCAAAACGAGCAAAGTTCCGCCGAGCCCGGCGACGAGCAGGGTGATTTCAAAAAGCGCGGATTCGTTCATGCCGGATTACTCGAGTTCAAAATTAATCGTCACCTCGTAAGCACCACCGGAGAGTAAGGCGGCGGGGGGGCTGTCTATTTTTAGGACTCGTGCCGCAGCGGCAAGGACGCTCTCGTCCATAATCACATTTCCCGACGAACGCACGATTTTGTAGTTGGATATGCGTCCGTCCGATTCGATCCGAATACGCAAGGCTGTCACAAACTTTACGGTATTTGCAATGCTGGTTGGTTGGTCCCAAAGCCCAAAAAAGCGATCATGAATTTGATCGTGATAGCTCCCAAAATCCGCCGTACCTCCGCCACCACCTGAACCGCCACCCGGTCCTGAACCCGCTTTTCCCGCCGTTCCTGCACCTGCAGAGTCTGCGCCTGTGGAAGAGCCGGCCGCCTCAGCTTTGCGAACTTCTCCGCCTGTGGGTGCCTCCGAATCATTCTTGTTGGAAGTTTCTGCGGAAGCATCGGACGATGATTTGGGCGAAGACTTGGGAGATGCCGCTGGGCTCGCTTTAGGGCTCGGTTTTGGTGATGCCTTCGGAGACGGCTTAGGGGACGGCTTAGGGGAAGCTTTCGGTGTCGCTTTGGGACTCGGCTTAGGCGTTGCCTTGGGCGTGGGCTTAGGAGTTGGTTTCGGCGTGGGTTTTGGTGTGGGGGTGGGAGTCGGCTTGGGTGTCGGAGTGGGTGTGGGTTTCGGCGTTGGCGTTGGCGTTGGCGTTGGCGTTGGTGTCGGTGTGGGAGTGGGGGTTGCAGAGGGAAGTGTAAGATCGCTTTTCTCAGCGGTGGGAACTAATTCCGGCGTGACTTCGGGCAGCGGAGGCGGAGTCGGTTCGGGCTCGAGAATTTCTTCCGGCTGCTCCATTTCTTCCTCTTCGACTTCTTCCTCGATGGCGGGTGGAGCCGCAAATTGGGCGGGGCTAAACCAACTAATTTCCGACTTGGCTTGCTGCACGCGAACAGTGCGCGTGCTCCACCAGACGAGTGCGCCAATGGTGGCAATGTGGAGTAACGCCACGACGATCACCGTGCGCCGGAAGCGGGGACGACCCATGATTTAGTCTTCCTCAGGGCGTGTCATCACACCCACTTTTGTGATGCCGGATCGTTGAATGACATCCATGACAGAAATAAATTTCTGCACCGGTAGCTCGCGATGAGCACGCACGACGACAGCAACGGCGGGGTCTTTATGCCGCAAGGCAATCAGTTCTTGTTCGAGTGCAAGGGGGGTGACGACGCGCATGTTGAGTTTAAGCACGTCATTGCGGTCAAGCGAAACGGTTTGTACTTTCTGCGTGTCCACGGGTTTATCTGCTGCGGCACTCGAAGGCACCACGAGGTCCATGCTATTTTCCAACAGCGGCGTCGTGATCATAAAAATAATGAGCAACACAAACGCCAAATCGAGCAGGGGCGTGATATTGATTTCCGAGAGCGTCGAAAGCGGCTGTTTATCCGAATACCGGCGCATGAGCAGTTAGTGGTTCTTGTTAAAATTAACGAAACGATGCTCGAACTCCGACGAAAGTTCGGCAGCAAAGTTGTCGGTTTGCACAATAAGAGAGCGCAGACTCGTGATGAGAAAGTTATAGCCAAACATCGCCGGGATGGCGACGAGGAGGCCGATCACCGTGGTGACAAGAGCGCCGGCGACGCCTGGTGCCATGGCGGCAAGATTGGGAGTTCCGGCGATGGCAATTCCGGCAAAAGCGTCCATCACGCCCCAAACGGTTCCAAGGAGACCTAAAAATGGGGAGCCGCTTACGGCGGTGGCGAGAATGATCATTTGGGATTCCATACGTAGCCCCGACTCCCCTACCGCGCGTTCCATGGCCACACTTACGGCACGCATTTGCGAAGCGGAAATTTTATCCGACACCTCTAAGCGATCGGAAAAGGTGTCATCCACTTCCGAGGAGCCTAGCATCTGCAAAGCCAACTCGGCGCAGCCTGCGCGATAGACTTCGAAGGCGGGGGAGCCTTCAAATGAAAGCCCCATTTCATAAAGTCGCATGGGGTGACGATCGCGGCGAAAAATGGCAAAAAAACGCTGGGTTTGCTTTTTAGCAAATCGGATCATACGAAACTTTGTGATGATAACCGACCAACTGAAAATCGAAGCAATGAAGAGCGCGAGAACCACAGCACGCCCGGCCACAGTGGATTCTTGGAAGGCAAACATCAGTCCATCGGCGGCGAGGAATCGAGGCAGAAACAAAAGCGGCATACGATTGATCTCCCATATTAGAACGCTGAGCGACACGTGCAAGATTAAGGCCATGATCACGGCTCTGTTCGTCGTTGCCGCTCTCCCACTCCACGCGGAGCCGCAAGCGGTTTATGATGTTTTTGCCAAAGTGCTCGCGCCTTTTGCATCCTCCATTTTTGGGGGCGGCAATGAACAGCCGGGTGCCATGGTGGCCGAGTGCCTTGTGACGTCAGGAACGGGGCCATTTGCCGCCGCGCAAGGGACTCGTTTTCGCCTTGCGGTGCAAGGGCCGAATCATTTGCGGGTGGATGTTGTTCGGGATAAGGCGACGCTGACAGCGTGCCGCAATGAGCGCGAATTGTGGGCGGTGCCGGAAGCACCCATGCGGGCCTTGGCACAAGCGGCAGGATTTGATCTTTCCAAGAACACACCGGATGCCACGGCGGTGTCGTTGTTACCCCTTGCTCTCGATGCGCAGATGCTTACATTTTTGCCGGTTGTATTTGATGTCAAAGATTTGGGAACGGAGGGAACACCACCACGGCGTGTGCTGGAATTTGCGCTGCTCCGGGAACTTCGAGAAGCAATGAAAGCGGAAGAATTTATCGGACGCGCATGGATTGACGAAAACTTTAGACCGTCACATCTCACATTTTTCGCGCCCGGTGGTTCTCTCGATCTAGCGATTGAAAAACTCACATTTGCAGACCAATTACCCACCGGCGCATGGCAACCCGAGGAAGGGATGACGCCTTTGCGTTTACCTGCGTCGGCACTCAATAAACTCTTTGAAAAGATGCTCGGCGGGAAGTAACGATTATTTTTGACATGATGAACGTTGAAATTCTTTCGCGGGTTCAATTTGCGTTCACCATCATGTTTCATTACATCTACCCGCCGATGAGCATCGGGTTGGGGGTGATTCTCGTCATCATGGAAGGGATGTGGCTGAAGACGGGCAACATTCGTTATCACAACATGGCGCGGTATTGGACGCGTGTGTTTGGGCTCACATTTGCGCTGGGTGTAGCAACGGGAATTGTGATGGAGTTTGAGTTTGGAACCAATTGGGCGACGTATTCGCGGTTTGTGGGCGATGTGTTTGGGAGTGCCTTGGCGGCAGAGGGAATTTTTGCATTTTTTCTCGAATCAGGATTCTTGGCGATTTTGCTATTTGGGTGGAATCGGGTGGGGCCGAAGTTGCATTTTTTTTCGACGATCATGGTTTGCCTTGGAGCGCATTTCAGTGCGGTTTGGATCGTGGCAACAAATTCCTGGATGCAGACGCCTGCGGGATTTTCCATTGAGTATGATGGAAAAATTATGCCGCCCGGATTTGTGCCTGTTGGCGATCAAATTCTCCATGCCCGCGCTGTCATTCACGATTTTTGGGCCATGGTGATTAATCATTCCACGCTGGATCGTCTGACGCATGTTCTTGTGGGTGCATGGCAGGCGGGAGCGTTCCTTGTCATTAGCATCAGTGCCTTTTATCTCCTCCGTGGAAGACACCGGGAGTTTGCGGCTTCCTCGCTGAAAGTTGGTCTTGTGGTGGCGGCCATTGCTTCGCTTCTCCAACTTGCGTCCGGCGCAAAATCTGCGGATGGCGTCACTCGCAATCAACCGGCAAAGCTCGCGGCGATGGAAGGTATTTTTAAAACGCAAGGTTATGCGCCAATGGGGATCGTGGGATGGGTGGATGTGAAAAATCAGACGGTAAGAGGACTTAAAATTCCCGGGATGCTTAGCATGTTGGTAGGACGTTCTCCTGCGACGGTAGTAAAGGGTTTGGACGCTTTTCCTCGTGAGGATTGGCCACCCGTGCAGCCGGTTTTTCAATGCTATCACCTCATGATTGGCATTGGGATGGCTCTCATTGGCATTGCGTGGTTTGGCATTTTTTTATGGTGGCGCGGACGACTCTTCGATCTCACGGCTCCGATGGTGCGGCTCTATTATGGCGTTCTTGTTCTCTCCGTACTTGGCCCTCAAATTGCTAATCAAGTTGGATGGATGACGGCGGAGATTGGACGTCAGCCATGGATTGTCTATGGCATCATGCGCACCTCACAGGGTCTCTCCGCTGTAGTAACGGCAAATCAAGTTCTTGCGTCGCTCATTATGTTCACGGTGATTTACGCGCTGTTGTTTGCGGTTTTTATTTATCTTCTCACCCGCAAAATTCAAAAAGGGCCCGATGAGGAAGAAGGTGGCGAAGCGATGCCGGCCAGTTGGGCCGCCGTCATAGCGCGGCGTCGTAAACAAGCGTCTTATTAATATGGCGATGGACCTCAATATCCTTTGGTTCATTCTCGTGGGCGCACTTTTTACGGGCTATGCGATACTCGATGGCTTTGATCTTGGGGTTGGGGCACTCTACCTTTTTGCCAAAAAGGATGAGGATCGGCGTATTTTTCTCAATGCGATTGGGCCGGTGTGGGATGGGAATGAAGTTTGGCTGGTGACCGGCGGAGGTGCGCTGTTTGCAGCATTTCCTGCCGTTTATGCTACGGTATTTTCGGGGTTTTACCTTGCGTTTATGACGTTGTTGGTGGCACTGATTTTTCGAGCCGTGGCGATTGAATTTCGCGGAAAAGAATCATGGCATTGGTGGCGAACGATGTGGGACATTGGATTTTCCCTTGGAAGCCTCCTCTCCGGATTTCTCATTGGTGTTACCATGGGGAATGTCCTTCAAGGTATCCCTCTCGATGAACGTGGCGAATATATGGGGGGATTTTTCGCGCTCCTCAATCCGTATGCTCTTATTTTAGGCGTCACAACTGTTGCACTTTTTGCCATGCACGGTTCGATTTATCTCGTGATGAAAACGGAAGGCGACCTTCAGCAGCGCGTCCGGCGTTGGGTCAATCGCATCATCGCTGTGTTTCTTGCGTGTTATGTGACTCTCAACATCGCCACATTCTTCGATGCGCCACACTTGTGGGAAATTGTGCGGGAACGGCCCTGGATTCTCGTGGTTTTTGTCATCAATATACTAATTGTTCTCAACATCCCTCGTGAGAATCGCAAAGGGAATGAGCTGCGCACGTTTTTGTCATCCTGCGCGGCGATGGGAACACTCATGCTTCTCTTTGGTCTCACCGTTTTTCCCAACATGCTGCGTTCGATGCCACATCCGGAGTATAGCCTCACCATTTACAATGCCGCTTCCACGCCGAAGACGCATTTTATCATGCTCATTGTTGCTCTACTTGGCGTGCCCATGATTCTCACTTATACCGCGTGCATCTATTACATTTTTCGCGGCAAAGTAAAACTGAACTCGCAGAGTTATTGAGTTTGGCATCCTTCGAGTTCGAGGAGAAATTTTTTAATTTTTAGGCCACCTGCAAACCCCGTGAGCTTGCCGTTGCTGCCAATGACGCGATGGCAGGGGACGATGATAGGTATTGGGTTTTTACCGATGGCAGCACCTGCGGCGCGAATGGCTCGTGAATGGCCAGACTTTTCCGCAATGCGAGCGTAGGTCTCAGTTTTTCCGTAGGGAATAGGGCGAAGAGCTTGCCATATATCCTTTTGAAATTCTGTGCCATGGAAGTCTAGCTTGAGAGAAAACGCCTGACGTTGCCCTGCGAAGTATTCTTGCAGTTGCGTTTCGGCTTTGCGAAGGACGGAATGCGTTACCTGCTCCACCGCACCTCGTGCGAACAGCGGGAATGATTCGTTTTCCCACAAAATTGCGACGAGGGCTAAGTCACGCGCAATAAGCGTCAACGTTCCCACCGGCGAGGGAACACTTTTCCAAAAAAAACGCATGGCAGGCATTTTTTATCCCGGAATGCTTTTGAGCATTTCGGCATTGGTGGGGTGCTTGCGGATGAAATGCAGGAGACGTTCAATGGCTTCGAGAGGTTTTTGCCCTGCGAGGCCACGGCGAATGACGTTGATTTTGTACAATTGGTCTTCGGGCAGGAGCAGCTCTTCGCGACGGGTGCCAGAGAGGAAAATATCCACCGCCGGATAAATGCGCTGATCGCTTATTTTCCGGTCGAGCACGAGTTCCATATTACCGGTTCCTTTGAACTCTTGGAAAATCAGCTCGTCCATGCGGCTACCGGTTTCAATGAGGGCGGTGGCCATGATGGTGAGTGATCCTGCTTCCTCGGTGTTGCGGGCTGCGGCGAAGAGTTTGCGCGGAATTTCCAGAGCACGGGAATCCACGCCGCCGCTCATGGTGCGCCCGCCTCCGCTAGTCGCGTTGTTGAAGGCGCGGCCAATGCGGGTAAGGGAATCCATGAGCACGAAGACATCCTTACCCATCTCGACAAGCCGTTTGGCGCGTTCGATGGCAAGGATGGCAATGCGGGTGTGACTTTTCAGGTCACTGTCGTTGGAGCTGGCCATAAGTTCCGCTTCGGGAACCGTGCGACGGATTTCGGTGACTTCTTCCGGGCGTTCGTCCACAAGGAGAATGATGAGTTTCATTTCCGGATGATTTTTCACCACAGCTTCTGCGATGTGTTGAAGCAGCGTGGTTTTACCGGTGCGCGGCGGTGCCACAATCAATCCGCGTTGTCCTTTGCCGATGGGCGTCATCATGTCCATAACGCGCGTCGTGTAACGATCAGTGGATGTTTCGAGGTTAATCCGCTTGTTGGGATTAATGGTTGTCAGCTCCTCAAAAATCGGAATGTTGGCATATTTTTCCGGGTCCTCTCCTTCGATTTCGGTGCAAAGGAAAAGCTGAGGTCCACGGCTGCCGCGGCGAATTTGGCCTTTAATCCAAACGCCATCACGCAGATTGTGGCGACGCACCACGTCGGGGGTGACGAAAATGTCGCTATTGGATTGCGTGAAATTGCGCTTGGGATTGCGGAGAAATCCGAACCCTTTACCACTAACTTCCACAATGCCCTCGGCAAATACCGGCTCGCCTTCGGGTTCTCCAGTTTCCACGGGAACACCGGCGTCGGCAGGATCCCCATTGGCATCGCCGCGAGGGCCGCGATCATCATCCCGTCCCCGCCGTGAACGGCGTTGGCGGAAGTTACGGTAGCGCCCACGGCGTTCGCGTCCTTCGCGCGGGGCTGCCTCTTCGGGATTCGCGGGGGCAGCTTGAGGCTGCGGGAGCGGCTCCGGTGCCGGTGGTACGGATTCGTTATCGTGAACCGGCGGAGTCGCCGGAGCGGATGGTTCAAGGGCCTTTGTATCGTCCATGGTATTTTAGTTTAGGAATGGTTGGTTTCGGAGAGGCGTTCGAGCACTCCGTTGGGTAAATCAAAATTGGAATAAACGTTGAGCACGTCTTCATTGTCCTCGAGGGCATCGTGCAGACGCAGGATTTTGGAAGCCGTACCTTCCTGCTGAATAGTCACAAGCGTCTGCGGGACAAAAATAAGTTTTTGCGAGGTGATCGGGAGAGACGCCGCACGCAGGGCTTCTGCTACCGTGGCTAAATGGTCGGGTGCAGTGGTGATGATATGGGGATGTTCGGCTTCACTGGCTAAGTCATCCGCTCCTGCTTCCAGTACGATTTCGAGGAGATGGTCGGCATTGGCAGCTTCTTCCGGCACCGTGATCTCTCCTTTACGTTGAAAAAGGTAAGCCACACTTCCGGCTCCCCCCAAGTGTCCATCGTGTTTGGAAAAGATCAGTCGAACATCTGCTGCTGTACGATTGCGGTTATCTGTCGCCGCTTCGATAAGCAACGCCACCCCATCGGACGCATAGCCTTCATACATCACTTCCTCCAGCGTCGTTTCGCCGCTCTCACCGCTTCCACGTTTGATGGCGCGATCAATGTTATCGTTAGGCATGTTTTGCGTGCGGGCTGACAAGATAGCCGAGCGCAGCCGGACATTGGCTCCCGGATCGGAGCCACCCAACTTCGTTGCGACAGTAATCTCTTTTGCGAGGCGGGAAAAAACTTTCCCCCGCTTAGCATCGAGCGCGCCTTTAAGGCGTTTAATTTTGGACCACTTGTTATGACCGGCCATGGAATACCTCGGATGTGTCTCCGAACCCCGGATTGTGGAAATACGTTGTACGTTATGTGTTCGTTTGGAGGATTGCGCGTCGGGCTTGGACAGACCTCTGCCGGCCTCACGTCAAAAGGGAGCGCGATATCGGCGCGAACAATCGGAACCCCCGTAGAAAACACCCACAAAGCCTATTTGTCAACCTGCGTTTATGAAAAAACTTCTCCAACCGTATTTTCACTGGAAGTATTTTTTGAAAGTTTCGTCATAGAACCATGAACTTGTCTGATTCGTACTCCCCTCACGCGATCTTGTACACTTAATCTTACTTTTCGAAGAAAACGGGAGGAGCAAGTTTAAAGGTAAGTGTGTGAGCGCACCTTTCGTGCAGATTCATAACACATTCTAAAAGTTAGGTGACCACGTCAACTGCACGCACAACCGTCGAAGCATTTCATAGGGTGTGATCGCCTGAACGCCAAAGGCATTGCAAATATTTACCAAAGGCACCTTCCTTTTTGCGTCTGGAGCTGATTCTTCGAGCGTCACCACAATCCTATTGGAATGTTTCACATAGGCCACAAGCCAGCCTTCAGCGACTTTCATAAACTCATCAAGAGCAGCTGGAGTAAATTGCGGTTAAGACATCACCCAAGTTCCCATAGTTCCAAACACGTTCGCAGTGGGTGATGAGTCGTGAAAAACACCAGAACCCAAGGTGTCTCTAACCCATTCCCATAGATCATCTCCACCGCTTTCGAGTTCGTCGCGAATTTTGTCCACGCTGCAAACCCGATTCTCGTAATAATAATGGCTTAGGGCGACCCAATACCCTGGGCACACGTCGAAAGGATAAAACTTTCTTTTCGCTTGGATAAATACGTTGGTGTCGAGAACATATTTTTCGGGTTCGCTCATGGCATTTTCACCCCCAACCCTTCCGCATACATATCGAAGGTTTTGCCAGCTAATCCAGTTAAACAATAAGCATCTCGATATAGAAGCCGACCGGCCTTCGCTGCTCTCGTTACAGCCAAGCCAAAACGCCACCCAATCCGCTTTTCTTGAGTCCTATAAAAATCACCGCCCGCCGGCTTTGATCGCCTTAGCTCATGGGCTTGGTATTCCTTGATAAAAGCGAAGAAGGCTTCTTGGCTGGTAAACTTGGCATCAAAAGCTCTACGAGCGGCGACAACGGGACTGACCTTAAAGATTTTCGCTAAAGCTTTAAAAGGTTCCGAGAGGAGAGAAGCAGCAGGCCAATGATTTTGAAGTTCATTAGTTGGGATCAACACCTCCGCAGCTACCTTATTACAAAACAATTCTACTCGATCGGGTCCCGGTTCGAAATCGGGCAAATCAAAGATGCCATCTTTTCCTATACAAATGTGGACGAGCTCGTGAGCGAGAGTGAACATTTGGGCCGACTTCGCGTCGGTGCCGTTGATAAAAATCAGGGGAGCGCATTTGTCGCTTAGAACAAATCCGCGAAACTCATGCACATTGAGTGGCTGATGTGTATTATTTCCGACAACCCCATTGATTACCACCACGATACCGGCGGATTCCGCAGAACGCCGGAGCCCTACTAAGGCGCTTTCCCAAGTTACATGCTCGTCGGCCCAGCCGTCGCGTATGCCGAAAGTCTCCCGAATATAGTGCGCGGCAATCGTTGGGTCGGTGTCAAGGGTAATGGCTCCCACGAATGGCAGGGGATTCTCTAATTCTTCTTCAAGATATTCGCGCAACCAATCTTGCCGACGTTGCATACTGTAAATCGTCTCCAACAAGGCCGCACTCGGACGGGGAATGGCACGGCCTCTCAGGGTTCTGAAATCAGGGACGGGCAGGGATTCTTCCGGCGGTTTGGGAAGAAAAAAAATAACCCATAGGAGTCAGGGTGGCCTTGGCGAAATTTTCCAATTGCAACATGGTCGGTTGAGTCTCTCCTGTGAGCCATTGCGGGAGTTTTGGGAAGCGCTTTTCCAGTGCAGTAAGATGCGCCCCGGAGCGTTGGCACGCCCAGTCAATTAAGTCAGGCTGGATATTGGCGCGAGGCATAAATGTGGCAGGAAAAATAGAAATTCTATTTAGGTCACCATACCTTTCCGAGCAATTTTGTCTCTTACCGATCTATCGTACTGTTCTCCAAATGCCTTGCGAAATAGAAACTTTTTGTATCATTAATCAGGCAGCATTTAAGTGGTTATGAAACTTCTGTCAAATCTCACTACGCCATAATACTGCGGGCAATTTCTTCCTCCACGGCTTCGCCAAAAAGTGAGTTTACGAGGGCGAGGCCAAACTCCAAAGCCACGCCGGCACCTCGTGCGGTGATGAGTTGCCCATCTTCCACGACACGCTCTCCCAGTTGCGCCTCGGGAAGCTCGCTGAGAGTTGAAAAATGTGCGGTGAATCGCCGGTTCTTTAGCACGCCGGCATCCGCCAGCACGAGAGGCGCCGCACATATTGCTGCAATCCCTTTACCTGCATTTGCGAATTTCTTTACCTCGAGAGCTGCCTGCCCATCTGCTCGCAAACGTGTGACGCCCGGGCCTCCGGGAAGGAGGAGAAGATCGAACGTCTCGGCTTTCACATTTTCCAATAACGCATCGCCGCGCAGGATCACGCCATTGCGAGTGGTTACATCGAGGTGTTCGCCCACCGCGGCTAATATCACTTCCGCACCGGCGCGACGTAGAACATCCACCGGGGCGATTAACTCCAATTCTTCCACACCATCCGCAAGCAGGCAAAGCACGCGTTTTTTCATGAGGCCAATAGTAAAACCATGATCTGTGCCGAGAGAATGCGTAAGAGCATGGTCAGGGGATAAACCGCAGCATAAGCGACGGCAGGTGCGTCGGATTTGCTGATGGCATTGGCAAACGCCAGCGCAGGAGGATCGGTCATGCTGCCCGCGAGCAGTCCGCAGATAGCAATGAAATTCACCTTCAATACCAACCGCGCCACGAGGGCAACCATAAGCAAGGGTACCGTCGTCACTACGCAGGCGATGCCAAGCCAGATAAGGCCGTCGTGACTGAGGAGGGTGGGTATAAAACTTCCGCCGGCTTTGAGTCCCACGTAGGCGAGAAAAAGGACGATGCCCATTTCTCGTAGAGCCGTGTTGGCATTGGCGGGCATATACCAAACGAGTGGGCCAATACGTCCAATCCGCGCCAACAAAATCGCTAACACCAGCGGCCCGCCCGCTAAGCCGAGGCGTACAGGAACCGGAAGACCAGGAAATTGAAAGGGCGCAAGCCCTGCCGCCACGCCGAGGAGAATGCCGAGAAATACGGGGATAAATTTCGTTTCGTTGAGAGCCTGGAGCGAGTTGCCCAGAAAATCTGCGGCTTTCGTAATGTTGTCCTCATCGCCGACGACATGCAAAAAATCGCCAAACTGCAACTGGAGATCAGGAATAGCTGTCATCTCGACATCCGCCCGCAAAACCCGTGTCACTCGCACCCCATAAATCGAATCTAATCCCATCTCAGCGATTGTTTTTCCAAGTGCTTCTTTATGCGTCACCACAACGCGGCGAAAGGCGACGCGCCCGGGTACACGCCGCAAATCTTCAGCGGTTTGGCGACCAATGATGACTTGAAATGCCTCCAATTGACGCTGCGCTCCCACCACGAGAATTTTATCCCCTTTGTGCAACACGCTGTGCTCCGTCGCCACTTCCACTTCCTCCGCGCCACAACGTTTAAGGCGCGAAATAATGATGCCGGTTTCACTGCGTCCAGGCACCTGCGCAATTTCCAGTCCTTCGAGATTGGGATTTTCCACCACGAGATTCATGCGGACTAGGGGTTCAATCCCTTTTTGCTGTTCCGCACGAAACTCTGCCGCTTCTCGCACGGGGTCCACCTGGAAAACCCTTCGCAAAAAAAGCATAACTCCAATAATTCCGAAAACGCCGATGGGATAGCTTACGGCATAAGCGAGAGCCGGTAAGGCGGCACGGTCTGCGGCGATGGTGTTGCCGGGTTGTGATGCCAACACGGAAACAGTTTGTTGCGCTGCGCCTAAGGACGGGGTGTTTGTTGTGGCACCGCTAAAAATTCCTGCAGCAGAAAACACATCAATTCCGGTCAGTGCCGCCAGACTTAGAACGACAACGACGCCGAGCAACACCACGACAGCCGCGAGGAGATTCAGCATGAGCCCCTGACGTCGCATGGACGCAAAAAAACTTGGCCCCATTTGCAGGCCGATGGTGAATACGAAAAGAATCAGCCCGAATTCACGAACAAACTCCATGATGTCATGGTTGATGGTGAGGCCAAAGTGCCCAAAGATAATTCCCGCAAAAAGAACCCCGGCGATTCCTATACCGACACCACGGATTTTGAGGCCCGCAATGGCAAGCCCCACGATGGCCACTGCGGAAAGTACAAGTACGGCCCATGCGACGGGTTGGGTTTGGGCCAATTCGATAATCATGAAAACCGTAATACGCTACGATCATACATAGCGCGCATTTTAACGCGTCGAGGTCGCCATCTCATAAGCTCGCGCAATGCATAGAAGGCGGTCTTCTTGGAAAGCCGGTGCCAAGATTTGAACGCCCACGGGCAATTGACGCCCTGCTTCTTTAACACTTCCGCAAGGAATGCTTATCGCACAGATGCCCGCAAGATTAGCGGCGGTGGTGAAAATATCGGTTAAATAGATTTGTAACGGGTCTTTCACATGTTCGCCGATTTTGAAAGCAGGCGAGGGAATGGTGGGCGAAATCAAGGCATCCACTTTTTGAAACGCCTCCTCAAAATCCCGTCGAATGAGCGTACGCACTTTTTGCGCTCGCAGATAGTAAGCATCATAGTAGCCACTGCTCAGCACATAGGTACCAAGAATAATGCGGCGCTTGACTTCATGCCCAAACCCTTCCCCGCGTGTGCGGCTGTAATGTTCCGCCAAATCCTTTCCACCTGCCGCCCGCCGCCCATAGCGCACCCCATCGAGCCGCGCCAAATTGGCCGAAGCTTCCGCCGTGGCAATGATGTAATAACTGGCCACGGCATATTGAGTGTGCGGGAGAGAAACTTCGACGATTTCGGCACCGAGGTTGCGGTAAGTTTCAATAGCTTCGCGCACACGTGTTGCGACGCGGACATCTAAACCTTCGATAAAATATTCTTTCGGAACGCCCAATTTCATTCCTCGAACGCCGCTTCCCAATTGTGCGGAATAATTCGGCACCGGCACATCAAGCGACGTGGAATCTAGCGGATCGTGTCCGGCAATAACCTGCAAAATCAACGCCGCATCTTCCACGGAACGTGTCATGGGGCCGATTTGATCTAGCGAGGAAGCAAATGCCGCCAAGCCATAGCGCGAGACACGCCCATAGCTTGGTTTTAATCCCACACATCCACACATCGCCGCAGGTTGACGAATGGAGCCGCCGGTATCGGAGCCAAGAGCGGCGAGTGCCTCGCCCCCTGCAATTACAGCGGCAGAGCCGCCACTTGATCCGCCCGGAATTCGCTCGGTATCGTGCGGGTTGCGTGTGATCTGAATGGCGGACGTTTCGGTCGTGGAACCCATCGCCAACTCGTCCATATTGGTGCGTCCAAAAGGAATGGCACCTGCCGCCCGCAATTTAGAAATCACCGTGGCGTCATACGGCGCAATATAGCCCTCGAGAACTTTCGATGCTGCGGTACAAGGCTCGCCCTTGACGTTAATGGCGTCCTTAATGGCAATGGGAATACCGCCGAGAGGAAGCTGAATATCCGCCTGCGCTGCCTGCGCCCGAGCATTTTCGTAATCGCGAAAAACGTAACCGCCGATTTTTTCATCCACGCGATTAGCGGTGTCGTTGATGGCATCAATTAAAGCGACGGGAGAAAGTTCGCCTGCGCGAATTTTTTGTCGCGCTTCGGTAAGAGTGAGTGTGTTGAGTTCCATTATCCTTCCACCATTCTTGGCACGAGAAACAGCCCGCTGCCCGAGTGGGGAGCGTTTGCCAATGCTTCTTCCTGCGTAAATCCATCCTTCGCCACATCGGGACGAAAGACATTAAAAACAGCTGCGGTGTGTGCCATTGGCTCGATGCCTTCGACATTCACCTCGTGGAGCTTCGCGATGTAGGACAGAACATGTTCCATCTGCGGTTGAAACTCCGCGATTTCTTCTTCCGTAAGTCGAAACCGCGCCAGCTCGGCGACATAGCGGACATCAAGTTGTGGTGTGCTCATACAAAAGCCTGTTTGCTTATCGCCCGTGCGTGGCGTTGTCGAAAAGATTTCATTCTCCAAGTTTCAAAAATACCTTACCTCTCGTATCTCCGGAAGTGGCAACTTTCAAAGCTTCGCCGACGGCGGCCAATGGAAATTCTTTGGCAATGCGAGGTGCAAATCGGCCTTTAGCTGCCAGTCGAAAAATTTCAGAAAATAAATTTTTCCGTTCCAACGCCGAGGCATTTCGCAACCAGCGGGTGAGCCAAAATCCTCGGAATTGCAAATTGCGAAAAATTAAAAAGCTATTCGGAATTTTCAGTGCTTCACGGCTCATGGCACCATAGGTCACCAGCGTTCCGCCTGCGCCCAACAATCCGGCGAGTCGCGTGGCTGCAGAGCCTCCCACGGCATTGAGCCCTAGTCGTGGAGTAGCGCCTGCAAGGATTTCTTTGGCCTCGGAGGCCATGTCGGAACTATCCACCACCACCGCCGTTGCACCCAATTCCAACAACTCCTGAATCGCTTCGGGACGTCGCACAAAATTGAGCGTCTTCCATCCGCGTTCCTTAGCAATTTCTATCACCGCACGCCCCACGCCTGATGTGGCGGCATTTTGCAAAATCCATTCACCTTGCGGCAGGACGTCAAAATGATGCAGAAGGCACCATGCTGTCGGGGGATTAACCCGCAATGACGAAGCATAGAGGGGTTCTAAACCTTCGGGAAGGACGGTGAGGTTTTCGATACTCCAATTTCCTACCTGCTGCCATGTCTCCCGATCTACCAACACGAGGCGTCCGAGCCATGACTCCGGAACGTCTGCACCCACCGCGACCACGCGACCGGCACCTTCATTTCCCGGCACATCCGGCATTGCCCGCACCTCCCCGTATTTTCCTTCAATCATATTGAGATCAGCGGGATTGATCGGCGCCCAGAGCATTGCAACGTTCACCTGACCGCGTTCAGGCGGGAGCGGTGGCAGGGAGTCTATTTGAATCACCTCCGCCGGCTGACCCGTCGCATGATACCGTGCAGCTTGATAATTTTTTTCCACTTTCAAAGCCTAAATCTAAACGGTTCAAAACCCCACTCCTTAAAAATGTAGCAGCGATACTCTGCTGCGGCTTTCACCAAACAAACATCCATGTTGTTCGTAATATGCCATTCATGTTTGACCGCATCTTCCTTGAAGTTCATGTTGAGGCGTTATGAAAAAAATCACCGCCTTGGTTGTTCTTACTCTCGCTTTCATTGGTTCTTCGTTTGCCGATACGCCTGTGACTCTTGAGGAATTGCCGCAGCCTGTCACGGAGGCTATCCAAAATTATTTTCCATCCTCAAAGGCCATTTCTGCTAAAAAAGATACAGATCAAGGCAAGGAAAAGTATGAGGTGAAAGTGCAATACAAAGACCTCGTTATTAAAGTGGAATTATTGCCTACGGGACAGATTATGGATTTGGAAATGTAAGGCAGATTTTCTAAGGTTTTTTTTGCGTCCGTCGGAATTCTGCGATCATGTTGAGATAGCCGGTGGCCAACGTCGCCTCGGGTAAACGTTGAGCCATTAAGAGCAGCCTCTCCGCTTCATCAGGCTGCCCCATACGCCAATAGTGCAGCGCAAGGTATTCGTAACCTCGCGCATTGTCGGGCTCGAGCGCAATGGCGCGAAGATGTACGGGGAGTGCCGTCCGAGGGCGTCCATACCAATCCAACGCCAGCGCACGTTCGCGCCACGCGTAGGCAACGTGCGGACGCAGCTTAGTTACCGTTTCAAAATCATCTGCCGACCGCCGATACCATTCCATGCGCTCGATGGAATCCGTCGCGGCATTCCCAAGTTGTGCCGCCGACTCTCCCGCCAGTACCAGCAAACGCGGATTTGCAGGGCGTAGAGCCAATCCTTCCTCCACCAAGTTCCAAGCCAATTGGGGATCCTTCCGTATCATCGCATTCTCCGCTTGCAGCGCACGATATTCAGCAGGCCCCTCGTGAAGAATGGCCCAGACCAGCCATGTGCCTGTAATTGCCGGAAGTAAAAACGCGAGCGGACGCAGCCAATTCGGCATGGGCCGAAGTTCGCGTGTTGCCACATCCAATCTTGTGCCCGCAAGGCATCCGGCACAAAGACCAAGCAGCAGCACCACCGCCGGAATATGCAACCGATAGTCAAAAAGTGCATGTGTTCCCTGCGAAGCTGCCGCAGCTAAAGCACCGGTTGTTAGCCCCAAATCCATCCCCTGCGGCAACCATCCGGCCGGAGGCATTTCCCGCGCCATACGCAGTGCATTGCGCCACCCGGCTGCTAAATGCGTGATAAAAAATGCTAATCCAAGCAGTAATCCCACGCGGCCATATTCCACCAACAATTGCAGCCAATCATTGTGTGCATGAACTGCCCGCCCGTCAAAACCCGCTCCACGATAGCGTAAGGACAATTGATCAAACAACGCAGCTCCCGCTCCCAACCACGGATTCAGCGAGAGCATAGGAGGCACCGAAAGAAACCACATTTTTTCGCGGTAATGGTCCGCCCCCAATTCCGAAAGCCTAATTTGTACAATGGAACTTTCGGCACCGACCACTAAGGCAATTCCCAAAGACAATGCCACCAAGATAAGCGCCCCCAAACTAAACCACCCTCGGTAGGCAAGCGCCCCGCGTCGCACGATAAAAAAGCTCACCATCGCAAACATCCCCACGCCCACAGGAATTCCGACATAAGCCGAGCGCGAAGTGCTGAGGATCAATCCCACAAACCCCGCCGCCGCCACGGTAAAGAGTAAAAGTTTAACGGCAGCACGCCCTTTTCCCCAAACCAACATCCCCAGCGCGAGAAAGCTCGTCACTTGCAAAACACTCGACAACGATCCGCGACTTTCCAGCGTGCCGGAAACCAACCTGCGTCCAAGCATCCGACTCCCCCCTTCTCCAAGACCCGTGTGCAACGCAATTTGACCTACCGGATGAAAAGACGCATCCGCCGTAAATTGAGAAATTGCGATCATGACTTGCACCAAAGAAAGCAAAAAAATGACGCTCAACACCAGCCAGCGCGGACCCTCCTCCCGCATGTGCCATGCCATCGTAAAATACACCGCCAACATTCCCAAGAGGAGCCACGTGTCTTCCCGTGCCGTATAAGGATCGGGTGCCACGCTCTGACGCCACAGCAAGTAGCCTGCAAAAAGCAATGTCACGCCCATGCAAATAGCACCCGGCGCATCCTGAACCCTCCAAAACACCAGTGCGCCAACGATGGCGGCAACACCGACAAGCAAATATCCGGGGGCGGCCAAAGCTGGGTACCACCACCCTCCCAATAAAATTTGCGCCACTGCCAACCCTGCAGCCAGCAGCAACGCACTCATCCAAACAAGCAACTTAGCAACCACCATTTCCTATGTAATGCTCCCTGTGCCTGCCCTCAATGCCCATTTGAAAGTCATCGAGATCTGAAAATATTTTGCTATGGCGAGTGCAAGTTTGATTTTCGGCTCAAAACGCAGCGTGGCCTCGATGGAGGCGACGTCGTGGAAACGTACTTTACATTATCGCTTTTTTGAATCGGCTTAATGCCGATCTGAGTTTTTCAATTCAACTTCTGCGCCAGTAATTCGCCGGCCAGTGTAGGGTTGGCTTTGCCTTTGGAAAGTTTCATGACTTGGCCTTTGAGGAAGTTTAACGCAGCGGTTTTGCCGGCTTGGTAATCGGCGACGGATTGGGGGTTCGCGGCAATCACTTGATCGCACAATTCCCCAATGGCACCGGCGTCGCTTTCTTGCTTGAGCCCTTTTTCTTCGACAATGACGGCGGGATCGCGCCCGGTGGAAAACATCTCGGCAAAGACTTCTTTGGCTTGCTTGCCATTGATTTTTCCGTCGGCCACGAATGCAACTAAGGCGTCGAGATACGAGGGTAAAATGGCGCATGTAGCGATGGATTGCCCTGCGGCTGACAAGGCACTTTGCAAGTCGTTGAGAATCCAATTGGCGATTTGTTTGCCGCGAGGAGAGTTGGTAGCCGCACGCTCAAAGTAGGAACCCAAATCAAGATTATCCGCCAATACAGCGGCATCATAGGAGCTTACTCCAAAGTCATTTTCATAACGTGTGCGTTTCTGCGCCGGAGTTTCGGGCAACACGGATTTGGCGACGGCCAGCAATTCCGTAGTTTTTACCGGCATAAGGTCGGGATCGGGGAAATATCGGTAATCGTGCGCCGATTCTTTCACGCGCATGAGTTGCGTTTCACCGAGATCATCATCCCAACGTCGCGTTTCTTGCTGCAAGGATCCTCCGGCACTGACAATTCCGATTTGTCGTTCAATTTCATAAGCCAGTGCTCGGCGAACGCCGCTAATAGTATTGAGATTCTTCAGCTCAATTTTCGTGCCAAATTTTTCCGTGCCCTTGGGGCGAACCGACACATTGACGTCGCAGCGCATTTGGCCTTTTTCCATATCGGCATCACTCACGCCGGCATAAAGCAAATGCTGTTTGAGCGACGTAAGGCAGGCAAAGGCTTCCTCGGGGCTATCAATATCCGCCTCGGTGACAATCTCCATAAGCGGCGTTCCAGAGCGGTTAAAATCAATGCCCGAAGTATTTTCGAGGTGAAAACTTTTCGCGACGTCCTCTTCGAGATGAATGCGCGTCAGGCGAACAACTTTGTCTTTGTTTGCAATCGTTTTTTGGGCGTCCTTGGGATAGGCCAAATCATGCAAAGGAATGCCGCCACCAAGGCACAAAGGCATGTCGTATTGTGAAATTTGATAATTTTTTGCGACATCCGGATAGTAATAGCTCTTACGATCGAACTTGCAGATGTCGGCAATTTTACAATGGAGCATCAGCCCCGCCAGAATCGTCAGCCTCAAGGCTTCCTCGTTCATCACAGGCAACGCGCCCGGCAAGCCAAGACAAACGGGGCAGGTGTGGGTGTTGGGTGTTGCCCCAAATTCCACAGGGCAGGCACAAAACATTTTGCTGTGAGTTTTTAATTGGACGTGAATTTCAAGTCCGACGATGGCGATGTAATCACTACTCATTTTTAGAAGAATGCGACGAAGGTGACGGGGGATGAAGTGCGTAATCGAGGGCTTTGGGCAAGTCAAACGTAGAGAAAGCCTCCTGAACCTCGGGATCGGAGGCGACGGCAAGAATTTTGGGGTTGCTTAAAAGCACAATAAAATTCCCCTGAGCAACGGCTTTCGCCACAGACGGGTCTTGGAGGAGCTGCTGAATCTTCGGTTGCGCGAGAAGCTTCTGCGTTTCGGGGTAAGAAAAGAAGCGCATGACGGCATCAGGCGATCTGGAAAGGGCCATCAATTGGGAAATAATTTGGTAAGTTTGAGGGGGGACAATATCTATTTTATCAACGAGCGATCCGCTGGCTTCTTGCTCTTTCGGCGTCTTCCCGACAACGAATTTTCCCTGCTCCTCGGAATACGCCTCATGTGTTGTCATCGCCACTTCCTGCCCCTGCATTATCGCCTCAACCATCCGCACAAGAGAAATGCCTCCCCACAAAACAAGGAGACCAAAAATGACTCCGAAGAATGCTCCACCAATTCCGTAAACCAAACGAATAAGCCCGCCACTTTGTTGGGACGTTTTTTTGAAGAGCAGGGAAGAAAGTACGACGGCGGCGATGTAAAAAGCCATACCCGCCGCAAAGCCAAACAACACGCGCCCGAGAGGAATGGGAAGTGGGATAACATTGTCGGAAATAAATCCTGTCGCCCACCCAAACACCCACGCCACACCTCCCGCGGTTAGTAATGCCACGACGCTGATACCATGGCGGACAATGCCGCGTCGCCAACCGCGCCATACCTCAAACAGCAGGTAAAGTGCTGCAAGAATCCAAAGCCAGGGAGCGGAAAGCATCTCGATTAGGAATTACCGGCGGACTCTACAGACGGAATTGGAATCGTAATTTCTACGGGGCGATGGTCGCTGGTTTCTTCGGAAAGATCGAGAATGTGTGCCCGTGGGCGGCCAAGACCTTTGGTGAAAATGTGATCGAAAGTGACAGGCTCAAATTGATCCCCTCCCCGCCATGTCTGACGCTGCTCCCGAGGGACACCGCTCCAGGAATGATGAAACCCGGCATCTTTCATCAGCTTAATAACATTGTCGCCAAATTGTCCATCTTGGTTTGTATTGAGATCGCCGCCCACGATGACGCCGACAATGCTCCCTTTGAAAACCGTTTCTTCCATCGTGCGGATGTGTTCGAGGAGCTGGCGGATACTTTCATCACGATCGCGGAAATTAAGAAGCGTTTCTCCCTCGGAGTTGGAAAGATTGCTTTTGAGGTGCAGCGAATAGACGAGCAAATAACGCGGGGCACCTTTCCCCGGGAGGCGAAGGACTGCGGCAGAAAAACCGCGTGGTGGTTGGAGGCCATTTTGTTCGTTCCATGGCTGCGACCACGCGGCTGTTACGGGGAGTTTCGAACCAATGGCCGTTTGCTGGCGCCAGTACTCGCCGGTGCGTCGGCTAGGAAAGGCTGAAACAACGGCGGGGCGCATACCGGGCAATGTTTCGCATAACTCCGCAAAAGATTCCCAATCGCGAATTTCCTGTGCCAAAATAATATCAGGATTGATCTCCTTAATTGCCGCTGTTACCGCTTCCCTTTGTTTCTGCATTTCCTTAGCACGCGCAAAGTTTTTCTTTCCTGGATACCATTCGATATTCCAAGAAATCACCTTTAACTCCCCCGCTCCCTCCGGCGTGGGCAGCGGCGCATCTTCCGCATACAAAACGCCAGGAACAACAAGGAATGCCAGCCACAACAGCACTGCCAAACATTGACGGGGAGCAGTAATTTTCACGGCGTAAAACATAAGTGGCATAGCATCCTCTCGCAAATACGGATTTGTGACGCAGGCTAAACCTTAAACAGCTCCGTCTCGGTGGCCGCATCCAAAATGAGGAATTTCTCGCGGTGCATCGTCGGGTCCGCCTTAAAGGTCAGGCGACCGCCATAGCGTCGCTCAATATCAATGAGCAAATCCTCATCTTCCTCACGCAGACGTTGAAGCAGCTCAGGATTCACGATGACTTTGAGTTCATGAATGGTGTCAATGTGCTTGCGCATCACTCCATGCAATGCACGTTGCAGCTCGACGCTCATGGTCATGGTGTTTTTAAGCGTGCCACGACCTTCGCAATACGGGCAGGGATCAAACTGCGACATCTTCATGCTTTCGCCCGCACGTTGCCGCGTCATTTCCATCAGTCCAAACTGCGAAATAGGCAGGACATGCGTGCGTGATTTGTCGCGTTTGAGGCGCTGCCGCATCCGTTGATAAACCGCCTGTTGGTCTTTGCGCGATTTCATGTCAATGAGGTCAGCGACGATGAGCCCGCCGATATTGCGCAGGCGCATTTGGCGAGCAATTTCATCCACAGCTTCCAAATTGGTTTGCAGGATGGTCTTATCGATTTCCTTACTGCTGCGGTTGCGACCGCTATTGACGTCAACCGCGATGAGTGCCTCGGTTTCATCAATGACAATATAGCCACCACATTTAAGCCAGACTTGGCGATGAAAGGCTTTTTCGATCTGTTTATTAACGCCAAATTTGTCGAAAATATGCTGTCCTTCGTTGTAAAATTGGATGCGCTTTTTCGAGCGTGGCGAGACCTGAGCCACAAGTTTTTGCATTCGTTCGACGGACGGAAGGTCATCGCAAATGACGGCTTCGACATCTTCAGTAAGAAAGTCACGTACGGTTCGCTCCACGAGATCAGGCTCCTCAAAAAGTTGCGTCGCGGCTTTTTGCTCCTTCATTCCCTTTTCGATGGCGTTCCATTGTTCGAGGAGAAGATGCAAATCGCGGACAAAAAATCGCGTCCGCTGCCCTGCACCCACAGTGCGAATGATAACGCCCATGCCCTCGGGAATTTCCAATTCGTTAAGGATTTTGCGCAGGCGTTCACGTTCTTTTGGATCATCAATCTTGCGCGAAATTCCGCATTGAGGGCTATAAGGCATAAGCACGAGATAGCGTCCGGCGAGACTGATATTGGTGGTAATGCGTGGGCCTTTGGTTCCAATAGGTCCCTTGCTCACCTGCACCATGATGTCCGAGCCCGGGGGATAGATGGTTGGAATGTCTTTGGCGGTGATTTTTTTGGGAAGTTTCTTTCCCGTGTTGCGGCGAACCTCCTCGATGCCATTATCCAGAGCCGCAGGGATGGCATCCCAAAAATGCAAAAAGGCATTTTTATCGAGTCCAATATCCACAAACATGGCTTTGAGGCCCTGTTCGATGTTTTTAACACGCCCCTTATAAATACCACCCGCGATATTGCGCTCGGAGGAACGTTCCACGTTGTATTCTTCGAGCTGTCCGTCTTCGAGAACAGCCACACGTTGTTCGAGTTTTTCGGCGTTGACGATGAGCTTTGCGCTACCGGACTTTGGGCCGAGGCCAAGGAGTCTTTTGACTTTTTCGATCATGATTTTGAATGAGTTGATATGAATAAATACGTGACAAAAATTTTAACGATTTGCAGATTTTTCCTTTTTCTTTCCTCCGCCAAAAATGCGTTGGAACAGTCCGGGCTTTTTCTTTTCCACCGTCCCCTCTGCGTCCGCTTCGGGGCGCACATTGGGTTGCGTAACGGGCGGGGGGCCTTCGGAAGCGGCTATATCTGCGGGTGGAGCGTCGGCGAAAGCCGCAGGGATGGGCCGTCCAAAATCTACATTGTGGACAAATTGAAAACTGCCCTTCGCGGGCTCAAGTGCGACAACTTCCACTTTCTCGCCTTCTTCCATTTTAAAAATGTCGGATAAAATTTTTGCCGCAATGGGTGCGGCAACACCGCCGCCGGAATGGGCACCCTGCACGATCACCGCCACCGCATAGCGCGGTGCCTCGAAGGGGGCGAAAGCGACAAACCATGTGTGATTGTCTTTCACCGTTCCACGCCAAAATTGCGCCGTTCCCGTCTTCCCCGCGACTTCGTGATTTTTAATGCGTGCCGCACGCGCCGTCCCGCCGTCGCGATTGACGACGTCCCACATGCCACGGCGAACGATGTCAATTTTTTCGGGAGGAAGCCCGCCTTCGCTGAGATTCGAGCGAACCTTCACGGGTTCTTGGCGCACCACCGTTCCATCCGGCGCGATCACTTTATCCACGAGGCGGGGATAGTATGCCGTGCCGCGATTGGCGACGGCGGCCACGACCATCGCCATTTGTAATGGGGTGGCGAGAACATAGCCCTGGCCAATCGAAACATTTGCCGTTTGACCGCTGGTCCAACGTTCCCGTGGGCGTGCTGTGGCCATCCATTCCGGACCGGGAAGAATCCCTGCCGATTCTCCCGTGAGAGGGATGCCGGTTTTTTGACCGAGGCCGAGAAGTTGCCCTACAGAAACAATATGATCAATGCCTGCAGCATTTCCGTATTGATAGAAGAATCCATTGCAGGAAACGCGAATGGCATTTTCGAGGTCCAGCATTCCATGCGAACCACCCTTCTGCGTTCCAATCCAACAGGCCATAAATTTATCGCCGTATTGCACCCCGCCACCGCAATTAAAACGTCGGTCTTCCACACCGGCTTGAATTCCTGCGAGGGCGGTGGGGATTTTATAGGTCGAACCCGGGGCATAAGCACCGAGAGCACGATTCACGAGAGGATCGGTCGGGTCTTTTGTAAGAGCCGTCCAATCTGCCGATGAGATGGCCGGAATAAATGAATTAGGATCATAAGACGGCACGCTAGCCATCGCGAGAATGTCGCCATTGTTGGGGTCCACGACCACCGCCGCTGCACGGCCCACGGCACGTAGAGCTTGCTCGACGATGTACTGGATGCGGGCATCCAGCGTGAGTTGTACATTGTTCCCGCGTTTGGGCGGGCGAATCCCTGCTTCGCCTTCGATGACGCCCTTGGCATTACGTTGAAGGATGCGGGCACCGGCTTGGCCTCGCAGATCGCCATCAAACATCATTTCAATCTGCGCCTTCCCCTCGGAGTCCGGCTGATAAAAATTATAACGCGCTGCGTCTTCCTTATCTATCTCCTCGGGATTGCCGACATAGCCAAGAATGTGAGCGGCCAGCGCACCATAGACATAGCGACGGACAGGACGCACCGTTACATTCACACCCGCAAGGCCAATGTCGTGTTCCGCAAATTTTGCCATCGTCTCAAAATCGAGGTCTTCCAAATAGGTGAAGGGCACCTCGATGTTATTACGAAAATGCAGGCGTAGTTGGTTGGCATTGTAATCGCGTTCCAGCCCCAATTCGCGCAGACGCGGGATCACCGTTTCGTTGACAATTTTGACAATGTCCGCCTCGGATTTTTCCACCATCATTCCCCGCACCGTGGTGCGATAAGTATGCTGCGGCACAGACCCATAACGTGTGCGGTAATCACGCACCATATCGGGAAGGTAAAATTCCACCGCATTACTCACACGGTTTTGCGCGAGCGGATGGCCATGGCGATCAAGAATTTCACCTCGCACGGCAGGAAGGCGCACACTCACCTGCGAGGCACTGCGGATGCGTGAGGTGTATTCCGCGCCGCGTGCCACTTGTACGTACCACAAGCGGCCAATGAGCAGACAAAAGCCTGCGAGCGCAATGATGGCTAGCACCGCAATTCGAAATTGATGAGAGCGGCGAATCATGAGGTCAGCTCATCCCGAGAACGTCGCCACGCGAAGCCTCCGGGAAATAGCTTGAGAAAGAAGTAAATGGGAATGGCGATAAACAGCGCCATAAGAGCGGGGCCCATAATTTGCCAAAATACGGTGCCATCCACGAAGAATGATTCGCGCCGCAAACACACCATAAGATATTGCGCAAGCAGCAAGAGCAGCGTGATGGAACCTGAGGCAAGCGAGTGAATTTCCCAGCGCAACGTCGGAAAAGTTTGGCGCAAGATGTGCAGCACACTCCCGATAAAGACATAAAAGAGCATAGTCCAGCCCAGCCCAATTTCAACTTGGTTGCCATCCACCTGCAGAAGGGAAAGATCGCTTAGGAGCCCCGTATAAAGTGCCAACATGAGCACACCGGGAAACGGTAGCCACAAAGCACCGTAGCAAAACAACGCCGGAACAAGCAGCAGCCGCGCCCCATCCAAAAACGGCGCAGGAGGAATGAATTCCTGGGCGAGCAGCGCAAGATAAATAGTAATGAAAAGAACCAGCGTACGAATCATTGGCTTCCAAGGACAACAAAGACATCTTCGAGTCTGGAGAAGTCCGCCGCCGGTTCGATGATCGCTTGACCATCAAGTTCGCGAGCTTGGAATTCTTTCACCGTCCCCAGCGGAATACCCGCAGGAAATACGGCACCGCTAACACCTGCGGTGAAGACTTTCATACCGGGCTGCAACTTTGCATCCCGTGTGAGAAAATTGAGCACCAATTCCGGCGCGGCATTTCCATTCACCCGCCGCCCGCTTAGAATCCCCTGTTCGTTTGTGCCCTCCACCCGTGCCGCCACGCGGCAGCTTTCATCGGTGAGCAACAGCACGATGGAAACATCCTTCGCCACAGTCGTCGTGCGGCCAACCAATCCCTCGGCAGTTAGCACCGGCTGACTCGAATCTACCTTCGAAGAAAATCCGCGATTGATCGTCATGGTATTCCACCAACTCGAAGCGTCACGGCTGATGATTTTTGCCGGAAGGAGTTTAAATGCCGAGCGGTCGCGATAATCCAGTGCGGCACGCAAGCGTTTATTTTCCTCCTCGGTTTCACTGAGGAGCTGATTGATGGCGCGAAGTTGATTATTTTGCGCGACGAGCGCGGCATTGTCTGCCTCCAATTCATCGAGAGTTTTAAGTCCGGTGTTGAGTTTAGAAATTCGATCGCTCAACGCCGAGCCCGCTTCAAGCGCGGGTGTGGAAACATCGAGAAACCGCGCTTGCCATGCTTTCATCACACTCGTTGGCAGCGCAAGAAAGCCCACCGCAATGGCGATGGCGATGGCCAGCAATATCAAATGCAGCTTGCTCATGGATGATCGTAACCGACCTTAAAGGCCAGGAATGTCCTCAAGCAGAAGCAACGAAGCGTGCGCTGTTTTGAGCGATGCTGCGGAGAACTTCAATTTCGCTAAGAGCGCGTCCGGTTCCCTCGGCCACAGCACTCAACGGATCGTCCGCAATGTGAACCGGCAATCCCGTTTCATCCCGCAGCAATTGATCAAGACCGCGCAAAAGTGCTCCACCGCCCGCAAGTACCATGCCACGATCCACGAGGTCGGAGGACAACTCGGGAGGGCAACGTTCGAGGGTCGAGCGCACGGCATCCACGATGCTATTAAGAGGTTCCGCCAACGCTTCACGCACTTCGGGCGATGTAAGGGTGATTGTTTTTGGAAGGCCCGCGACCAGATCGCGCCCTTTCACTTCCATGGTCGTTTCCTTGGGCAGCTTAATGGCCGAGCCCAGTTTAATTTTGATCTCCTCGGCAGTGCGCTCACCGATCGCTAAGTTAAAGTTACGTTTCAGATACTGAATGATGGCCTCATCCAATTCGTCTCCCGCCACGCGCACACTGCGTGCGAAAACGATACCTGCCAAAGAAATGAGAGCGACCTCCGTGGTGCCACCGCCGATGTCAATGATCATATTGCCTGCGGCCTCTTGGATGGGCAATCCAACCCCAATCGCTGCTGCCATCGGCTCCTCGATAAGATAAACTTCCCGCGCTCCCGCGTGCGTCGCGGAATCTTTCACCGCACGCTTCTCCACTTCGGTGATGCCCGAAGGCACCGCAATGACCACACGCGGTCGCACCACGCGGCGACCCCCATGCGCTTTGCTAATGAGGTGTGAAAGCATCGCTTCCGTAATTTCGAAATCGGCGATCACGCCGTCCTTCAACGGACGAATCGCCACGATATTTCCCGGGGTACGCCCGAGCATTCGCTTCGCTTCGTTGCCGACGGCGAGGACTTTGTTTGTCCCCGCTTGTACCGCAACGACGGATGGTTCGCGTAAAACGACACCATGATCGCGCACGAAGACCAGCGTGTTGGCGGTCCCGAGATCAATCCCGATGTCACTGGAAAGAAGCCCAAAAAGTTTTCTAAACATGGATGTGTACCTTAAAGAGGCTAACCTCTTCGGCGGTTGAAATGGTTTGATAATGCCCCCGCCGAGACGGAAAGAGCCGCGATTAGGTCACTTTTTGCCTCTCATAGTCAAGAAAATTGCCACAGAAAAAAATTTGCACATCTCTGCATTTTTCCATTGCACCCCTCCACCAGTTGAGACACAGTCTCAATAGCTCTGAAAGTGCGCGTCATCGAGACGTTCGACGACTGCCCCTGCGTCTTCCTGCTAAAAAAAAGAAGCCACGGGGCTTTTGTGTTTGAATCCTAAAAAACTCTCATTAATAATCGCCCACTTTGCCGACGTATGAAATCAGCCGTTAAGAAATCCATCTTCCAACTCACCCTAAAAAAGCTCCTGCCCCTCGCCGCCGCCGCCACCCTGCTCCCCGCGCAGGCACAGCTGATTGATACGTGGAGCTATGATGCAAATAATAACCCCGGGTGGGGATTTAACCCGGCGACTTATGGGGGGAATTTTCGTCCGGCAACTTTGACACCGGACACAGGGTCAACCGGCGGTGGGAGCATTGCCATCGCGGGGATGGGACTAGGTGGCGGTGGCTTAGGCTCGACAAATAGCCCTAATGGATACGCAGGGTATTATACCTTCTTCAATTCCAATGTGCAGTTTACGCTGTCCACAACGACCATCCTAACGAATCTCGGCACCTTTTCCGTCACCTTCTACATTGGCGGAGGCAATCCTACGGCCATCTCCTACACGAATTCGTCCCTTGTATTGAACTACAACCTTGCCAACACAAACGTCGCGAGTTCCACCTTTTGGGCAGGCACTCCTCTTGTCACCAATACTCCCATTGGCCCCCAAACGATCACGCCCTATACTTGGACATGGAACAACCTTTCCGTGCTGGGGACGTCCACCAACCTATCAACATCTTGGGATACGCAAGGCAACCAACACGTCTTTCAAAGTACGGTCAGCACCATGCAGGCTGTTCCGGAAGCCTCAACGGTTTGGCTGATTGCTTTGGGAGGGGGATTGCTTTTCATTTTACGGCGAAAGATTCGCCGCTTTGCAGGAACTCGTTAAAACAAATTCAGAGTGTATTTCCTTGGATATTTCGCCTAGGAACACCTTTTGCATTCCCATTTATAAAAGCATCAAAGTTCTCCATCGTCTCAAAGTCATTATTTCGCCTGTGAAAGCACCCACACACCAACACGCTTTTACCCTCCTTGAGCTACTCGTCGTCATCGCTATCCTTGGAGCCCTCATTGGTGCCGGCAGCGCAGCCCTCTCCACCGCCATGGGTAAAAGTAAGCTCATCGCGGAAATGACGGCTGCCAAAACCTTGATTACCGCTTACCAAGCCGCAGCTATGGAAAATGGAGGACGCTTCCTGCCTGCCCACAATTCCGCAGTAGGAGATATCCAGAATGCCCAAGGGCAATCGTTGCCCATTTTAACAAAGACCCGCTATCCCTTTCGTCTGGCACCTTATTTTAACTACGCCATCGAAGGAACGCTGCTTGTGGGCGACAACGAAAAGCAATTTAAGGTGCGACGCGACGCGGCGAATGATGATTACTGGATCAGTGCTTATCCGGCCTTTGGAATGAACCTGTCCTTCGTTGGCGGGAAACGGATCGGCGACGACTCCAGCGGAAATGAACGTTGGGACACATTCAATACAGCACCGGATTGCATTCGCTCCATGGCCAACGCCGGACAATCGGTGATTGCCTTCATTACCGCTGGCGGCGGAAATATTGCCGGTTACGAATATGTCAAAGCTCCGGGAGGCCCGGGAAGTTCTTGGTCTCCCGCATCGTGGAGCGACAATTCTCGTCCCGAAGACTACGGCAATGTTTACCCTCGCCACGATGGCAAAGCGGTGGCGGCATTTCTTGATGGTTCTGTGAAAATGCTGAGTCTTGAGGAATTGCGAGATATGCGACTGTGGAGCCGCGAAGCCCACTTGCGCGACGATCCGAATTATACGGTTGGCAGCAATTAAGGGGCGCGGGGCGCGAGTTGCTTTGGGAAAAGCGGCAGCAGAGTGCCGCTGCGACATCTTCATTCTCCCTCTACTCCGACTTCGATACGAACTATGGGTGAGCGATCAGTTCTTTAATGAGGTTCGGTAATTCTTCTCCGACAGTTACGACTTCATCGGAGTTTGTCGTGCGTGCATAAACCGTACCGTCTTCCGTCGGCAGTCCTAATTCTACCTGCGCAAGAGTTTGCCCTCCGGCGGTGTCTTCCGGCGTATTTTCCGAAAGCCAGGCGAGGAAGGTGACACTTGCAGTAGGGGTGTTTAGCCCTGTGTCTTCGAGAGATGCTGTGGTACGGAATTTGACGATCGAGGCCTTATTGAATGCCTCGATGAGGCGACTCACATCGGTGGCCTTTACACTTTGTCCGCTCTCGCGATCTGCCCAATCGTTGCCATGGCGTTGCAGTAACAGCACGCGCTCTCCAAATTGCAAACGAATACGATCCACCACATCCGTTTCAACATAGCCGAGAGAACGATCACGCAAGGCCTCCGGCGACACATCAAAAAGGCGCAACGCCTCGGTATCCACCTGCAATTCACCGCCACGCGATTTCATACGTGCCACAACAGCTTTCCCATCACGCACCTCCGAACGCGTGACATCCAATTGCAGTGCTTCGCCTCCGCCGCGTGGAGTGAGGCTAATGGTGGCCGTCTCTCCAGGTAATGTAGGCACCGCGCTCGAATTCACCGCCTCAGACCCAAATGCCATGATTCGCAGTCCGAGAAGGGGATCAAGAAATTCACGCACGGCACGAGGATCTGCCGCAGCTCGCACCGGTTTGTCAATCATCCATCGTCCACGCTCTCGTCGGACCGTCATTTCACCATCAGCACGACGCACAGTGAACTTCTCAATATCCTCCGGAAGCAGGTTGGTTAAACGTGGATCCCGAAACGAGGACGCGGGTGCTAGGGCCGGGGCAAGAATGGAATCCGTGATGCGAAGGATGGATTTTTTTCCACTCACACGCGCAAAAATTTCTCCTGCCAACGCCGTATTCGCACCTAAATCAATGCGCAGAGTTTGCCCGTTGTGGAGATCAATATGTACACGCGGCGGAGACAAACCGCTTTCTGTCAGGGCCGCAGCATCCTCCCCAGCAATACGATCACGCACTTCGAGAAAACGCATGGCAAGAAGCAGACGTTCCACCGCTTCGGGGGAGGCTCGATCTACCACAGGTTTCGTGAGATGCCATTCCCCATGATCCCGTTCGAGGGTGATGGTTTCACCACTGCGCACGATATCAATTTTATCAACGCCTTCGGGATCAAAGACGGCTGCGTAACGTCGAAGCTCTGCGGCTTCGTGCGTTGTCGGAACATTATGACGCAGATAAAACAGTCCTCCTAGAGCCAAAAGCACGAGGAACAAGAGGGCGATGGTAACGCGCGAGTTCACAAGTTTAGCGGCGACGGCGCCACCATACGAAAAAGCCAGCTACCAAGGCTGCCGCCGGAATAACCACCAAGGTATAAAGCCCAATACGACTCGTCTCTAAATCCGTAAGATTGAGGCTAAAGGTACGCACGGCTTTAGGAGCAATTCCGGTAAGGTAACTACGATCCATCATCCAATTAAGCGCACTAAGAAAAAAATCAAGATTCGGCTCCGTAATAGACCCATCTACTACGAACTCCGCATTGCCTGTTATAATCATACGTGCGGAGTTGACCCCCACCTTTTCATCACCCAGCCCCCCACGTTCGAGCATGGCTGCAAGTATGAGCGGTGCCGGTGTGTCTTTATCGGCATCAAAAACGACCCCTTTATTTTCGTCGGTCACATATTCTATTTCTCCCCAAAAGGGAGCCTCTGCTGTGATGAGAGGCTCAATCGAAGTTCCGTGACCCGAAGGGGCGAGTGCCAAAGAGCAAGTACCTCCCGGAAACATGGCTTCCGCGCCATAAAGCCGCCGCGTGATGCGATTTTCGGGAGTAAAACGACCGGACACATCACGCAAAATACCCGTGGCAAAACCCAGCTGCACCGTACGAAGCACTCGATCATCCTGCGCTGTAATTCCCAAAGATGTCAGAAACTCTCGCAACACCGGCGTAGCAGATGCCGGATCAAGAAGAATCATGATCCGTCCATCTTTCTCCCAATAATTCCGCAAGAGGCTCATGGACGCTTCGGGTAGATCATAGCGTGGACCAACGAGTACAACCGCCGCCGCATCCGCAGGAACTGCACCTGCTACCCCGAGATTGAGAGGGGCCGGCGTGACACCCTGACGCCCGATGTATTCCTCCAACAAAGAGAGTTTCGAGCCTTTTCCGACGAGAGGTTCACCCTGACCTTGGAGAAAATAAATCTTCCGCTCCTTCGGTTCGCTCAGGCCAATTAGTGCGCTCGTGAGAGCCTGTTCCCCCTTAAATGCCGCCACGCGGGGAGGATCGCCGGTGAGTTGCGGCATCATGTCATAGTCCGCCATGTCCACAGCACTAATCTGCTTGGAGCGTCCGCCCATTTCGACAATGAGAAGATTTTCACCATCTCCAAATCCGAATTTCGACTGAAGCTCACGAGCGCGAGCAAGATTTCGCGTGGGATCAATGTATTCGACCGTGAGCTTCCCCCCTGCGGCACTTTGGTATTCTTTGAGAAGATTCAGCACATCATTATAGACCTCGAATCCAGGCGCCGCCGTACTTGGAGAGAAAAAAACATACACCGTCACCGGTGTGGTCAGTTGTTGCAAAAGGCGCGATGTTTGATCTGCGAGCTGAAACTTACGTCCGGGTGACCAATCGCCACGTTTATAATAATGAAAACCTACATAATTCACCATCAGCAGCAGCACAAAGGCCAAAATGACCTGTGCCGTGACACCCAAGCGAGCACCTGCGCGATGACGGGATGATTCCTGTGGTGATTTCATACGTGTCAATTACGCCAACGCCGCGATTGGAAAACGTGGAAGGTGAGAAAAAGAAAAATGGCGGTGAGTGACAGATAAAAAACTAGCGGGCGTGAATCAAAGATACCCCGCGACGCCTCACCCATGTGCTCCAACGCAGAAAAATAACTCGTCATCTCCCGCAAAGTTGCCGTGATGTTGAGAATAAAAAACGTCAGCAGTCCCATGAAAAATAGCAGGGTAATCATGCTAAAGGACATGATGGCTGCAATGATCTGATTGCGCGTGAGCGCGGAGGCTAAACAACCGATGGAAAGATAAAACATACCGATCAGCAACAACATCGAGTAAGCACCAAGAAATGGGCCGGAGGCACCTGCCGCCGCAAGCTTCGTCACGCGGCTAAACACCATAAAATAGAGCAAGCTCGGCAGCCAAAGAACAATGAAGAAAAAAAGTGCTCCGCCGTATTTTGCAAATACCACATGACTGTCCCGAACGGGAGCTGTCATCAACGACTCAATGGTACCCATTTTATACTCCTCCGAAAAAAGGCGCATGGTGATAAGTGGAATCACAAGAATGAAACCGAACCAAAAAAAGATGGTGTTAAAAAAGGCTTCCACAACGGTCACCTCACTCGGCCCACGATTAAGCGCGGCCACACCGGCATAGAAATTAAAACCCGTCATCAGGAGGAAAAAAAATAAAACAACCCACGCGACGGGAGAAAGAAAGTAAGCGCGGATTTCACGGCGGAGGAGTGTAAAAAAATTCATAATGCTTACATTTCCTCCGCTTGGGTAATGGCCGCAAAAACTCGTTCGAGGCTCACTTGTTCGCGTCCGAGTGCGCGCAAAGGCCAACCGCGTGCAGCCGCAAGACGGGCCACTTCCTCACGTGGATCATGCTCCGCATCGGTACGCAAAGTACACTCCATCCAACCATCGTCCATCGGCACCACATCGGCTCTGCGAACGCCCGTAAGGGCAACCAAGGCACCCTGCAGCTCATCCGCTTCAGCACGAATTTCCGCCGTCACACCACCCGCCGTGCGAACACGCCCCACGAGGTTTTCTGCGGTGTCGGACGCCGCAATGCGCCCGCGATTGATGATGAGAACACGACTGCAAATCATTTCCACTTCGCTGAGAATATGCGTGGAAAGTAAAATGGTATGGCGTTTGCCGAGATCGCGAATGAGCTGACGCACCTGACGAATTTGATTGGGATCGAGACCAATGGTGGGCTCATCGAGAATAAGAAGATCGGGGTCATTGACGAGGGCATCTGCAATGCCGACACGCTGACGATAGCCTTTTGAGAGTGCGCCGATGAGCTTGGTTTCCACATCGCGCAAGCTGCACAGCTCCTTGACGGCGTTCACACGCTGACGATTGCGGCGTCCGCGCACACCTTTAAGTGCCGCACGGTATTCGAGATATTCTTGCACGCGCATTTCCGGATATAGTGCCACATTTTCCGGCATGTAACCCACTCGCGACCGCACCTCACGCGATTGCGTGGCAACGTCAAAACCTGCGACAGATGCCGTTCCACTCGTCGCCGGCATAAAGCAGGATAAAATGCGCATCGTGGTGCTTTTCCCTGCGCCATTGGGGCCGAGAAAGCCAACGATTTCGCCTTTTGTAACAGTGAAATCGAGACCCTGAATCGCCGACACGCCGGCATAGGTTTTGGTGAGTCCTGCAACCTTAATCATCAGTAAGTTCCGCGTCCGCTTATTTACACGCTCGAGGAATCTTAATTTATGCCGAGATTCCCCTTGAATGGCAAGAAAGCGACGAGCGAAATTCATCTGCTCTACATCGAATGAGAGAGCAATCTTGAGGCATCTGAAGGTATTGCTTGGCTAGGAGGCATGGGCGTCTCGCTCGTGGTCGTTTTTCAAAATCACAGGCGAGACGCTTGTGCCCCCTAGATTTTTTAAAAAAATCGCGTCCTATCCATCACCACATAACGCTCCAAATTAGTGGGGCGTAGTGGGCTCGATTGCATTGGGAGGCGGACGACTTTCATCGAGAGCGACTTGGTCGCCAAGGGAGGGAAATCCTTCGGTGATTTCGACGGCAATGTATGGCGGACGCGTTTCGGCAGTCGCTGTGAGAAGTGCTGTGCGACGTTGATCGCGAAAGGACAATAATCGCGTTTCAGGTGCCACACGCAATGAAGCTCCGGTATCTACAAGTGCGAATTGATGTTCAACATCCACCATGATGATCCGTCCAATCCAAGTGGGGAGAGTCGCTTCGGGAACGGGCGATTTTTTTTTGCCAAGCAAAGCGCAGCTGCTCAAAAAAACAACACTGCCCCATCCAAGCATCAATACGACGACAACTCGTAAAATTTGCGCGTGTTTGTTCATGGTCATTGTGGTGCTGCTGCCTCCATCAATTCGCGATAAAGCGAGACATAGGCCGCCGTCACACGAGGCCAAGTAAAATGCTGGGCGGTTGCGAGCGCACCCGAGATCAAAGTTTGTCGCAAGGAAGCCGATGCAAGGACGTCACCCATAGCACGAGCGAGTGCTTCTGCATCGCCACTCGGCACAAGAAGGCCGTTTTCACCAGCGCGAAGAACCTCGCGAATTCCTGTGACATCCGTTGCTACCGCAGGTAACCCCGCCGCGAAGGCTTCGAGTAACGCCGAGCTGAATCCTTCGAGCAAGGAAGCCAAAACAAAAGCATCCGCCGCGCGATAAAGGTCCACCAAACCTTGAGGCGGCATCACCGGAATCTCCGCACCCAATGCAGACGCTCCAAACTCATAAAACCCTACGTTTTCCACAACGCCTGCAGCTTCAGCATCTGCGCGTAATGTCGGGACTCCGCGCCCTGCAATAAGCAAGCGCAAATCTTGATGAGGATATGCCGCCACCACGCGGCGATACGCGCGAAAAAGAATCGGATAATTTTTTTGCGGATGATTACGTGCCACGCACAGGAAGGCAAAAGTGCCCGGCGAAACGCCCAAAGATGCCCGCAAGGCAGCACGATCAATATCCTTGGAAAATCGTTCGCCATCCACGGCATTAGGTAAAATTCGCGTGTGCACCTTCTTCACGCCGAGCGTGCCGAGGTCATCCACCATGCCTTCCGAAAGAGCCACAATCATCGGTGACCGGGGTATTGTATTTTTCAAAAGTGCTTCAACTTGCGGTTCCAATCCATAACCCGGCAATCCACGTACATCATCACCCACTGCCCGCACCACGCCGGGAACACGCGAATGTTTGTGCCAATCACTCCAGCACACGCCTGTCGGAAATAACACAGCGGTATGCCACACATCGAAGCGATGACGGCGTTGCAGGCCTGATAAGGCGCGACGATTAAGCCAAAAAGTTAGGGGCACACTACGCTTAAAATAACTCCACACATTTGCCGGATAACCCTCGAGATCATAAGACAATTTCCATCCGCGTGCTTGAATTTCACGAACATTTCTGCGCGGGGCAATCACGACAGGATGATGTCCTGCTGCGGCAAGATGCGTGGCTAAGTTGTGATGAAAAATTTCCGCTCCCGCACATTTCGGCAAAAATGTTGGCGTCAATATCGCAATGCGCAGCGGCTTCATAAGATTAGAGCACGATAAATCGCTTTCAATTGCGCCGCCGCATCTTCGCCACCCGGAACGACAACACGACGTTGATGCTCAAGCAGCACATTTCGAAATTGTGGATCGGCTGCCTTTGCGATCAAGGCCGCCAAAGTTGCGGAGTCATTCGGTTCGAACAATCCGGGATCATCCATGCCCAGTACGTCCGTATTTCCTTCGATGCGGCTGGCTAAAATAGGAATGTGACAACAAAGTGCCTGTAACATCGCGAGCGGCTGGCCTTCCCAAGTCGAAGACAGAACGAAAACATCCATGGCGTGGAACCATGGAACCACGGGACGTTGACGCCCGGCGAACATCACACGATCCGCAACGCCCTGCGCTTGAGCTTGCGCTTCCAGTTCTTCACGCAGAGGTCCGTCGCCCACAAAAACCGCCGTCGCATGGAGCCCCTGCGCGGCAAGGAGACTTAGTGCCCGAATGATCGCCGCATGATTTTTATCGGCATGAAGGCGCGCTACGGTTCCCAAAAGAATTCCTTGTGGAGGCAAACCCAAAGCCTTCCGCGTTGCTGTCGCATCGGATACGGGGAAAAATCGTGATTTATCTATAGCATTGGGAACCACAGACAATTTGTCGCTCGGCAATTTGAAAGTCGCCTGGAGGTCATGTGATGTTTGCGACGAGAGCGCAATCACGTGTGATGCTCTTTGTAAACACGCTTGGAAAATACGACGACGTCGCCACGGTAATGGCTCAAGCGTCTTTTGCTGATGAACGACGGACGAAATACCTGCTATCTGCGCTGCCCGTGTGGCGAAAATATGGGCGTGATGCACTTGCGAATGAACAAGAGCAAAATTTTCGCGGCGAAGCCAGGATGCAAAGCGGCGAATGTTGAGAGGATTCACGATCTTCGATGGGAAAAATGGTGCAAGATGAATGGGAACACCTGCGGCACGAAGCTCTTCACCGACTTTTCCCCAATCGCGCAGAGCGACAAAATGAGCCTCAAACTCCGGCGTAAGATGCGGTGTCGCACCAATGGCAAAATCCTCCGCGCCGCCCACGGGCATACTGACAAAAACAAAAGCAATTTTGCGCGGCAGAGAGGTTGAAATGGTTTCGCTCGTTTGCGACTTCATCCTTCTATCTTGCCTTGCTCCATGCAGTGACCTCCATCGAAAATCATCGCTCGTGCTGACATTCATCTTAGGATGATGAAAACATTCTCGACGTACCATGTGGCGCAAACTGACCAAATCCATCGAACATTTTGCTTTTCGTGGGCTGGTTTCCCTTCGTCCACCGCAGCCCCAACCTCTTGCCAAGGTGCCGCGTTGTATTGTCGTTTTAAGCTGCACGGGAATTGGAGATGCGTTGTTTGATTCCGCCGCGATTCGCTGCCTCAAACAAGCCCACCCCAACGCACGCCTTGTTATTTTGGCGCATCATCGCCGCATGGCTGTTGCACAGCACAATCCTTATGCGGATGGAGTTTTGCCCTATTCCAAATCGCCCCTCACGCGCTGGCGTCTTCTGCGTCGCTTAAAACTTGAGCATCCCGATGTCGTCGTGGCCCTGCGCGTGAATGAAGATGCTGTTTCACTCGGCTACCTACTCAATCGTCATGCGTTTTTTGGCTCGCTACGGCGATGTGGTGCTTTTTCATTTCTATTATCGCATCCCGTAGATGTCGCGGGAGGATGTCATGCCGTCGAAGAAACATTACAAGTCGCACGAGCGGCAGGCGGCGCGACAGATGCTCCACAGGCGATGGTTTATCGTGTGCATGCGAGGGAAAAGGAACATGCGACTCGCCGCTTTTCGCCATGGTTTCAAGAGCCTTTCATTGTTTGGCAGGCAGGAGGTGGACGCTCTCTCAAACACCGTGACTGGCCTCCTGCAAAAATCATCGAGGCCATCAACATTCTACGAAAAAAAATACCGCATCGCATTGTTATCACCGGTGGTGGTGACAACGAGGAAGCAGCGCGGACAATTGCTGCGGCATGTCCTGATGTTATCAATCTCACGAATACCACAACGCTTGAAGAAACAGCAGCGCTGGTCGAAAGTGCCGCGCTCCTCGTTTCCACGGACACCGGTGTCATGCACCTTGGATTTGCCATCGGCACACCGACGCTCGCGTTGCTTCATCCACGAAGTAAGCCCCAGCTTTATGGGCCGCCACCCGAGGACCCAAAATTTGAGGTTATTCATCTCGCATCAGCAAACACCGATGGTACGCAGACAAGCATGAATGATCTCTCCGTGGAACGTGTTACGAATGCTATTTTTCGTCGCGTTCTTGCGTGAGTATATCCGCATTTTCATCCACATCATCTAAGTGAAATTGGTGCAAGAGGCGGTGGAAAATGGGGGCGAGCAGAAAACTGACAGCGACAAGAAAAAG
>JAJTYZ010000133.1 GCA_021463515.1 Chthoniobacterales bacterium
CCTTCCTCACTTTATCCACCCCCCTATTTTCCCCATCCGCTTTTCAAACCGTCCAAATCATCCGCCATTCGCACCGCCGCTCGCATGGGTAAAGAATCGAGGCATTTTGGAAAGGTATCATTCCCGATTCATTGCACAATCTTGCTTTTGAGCTGAATTTAGAGGAGAAAGCCGTCCGACTTTCCTTTTTCGAGGCATCTGATTCAATTCCGGCGTGTTCGCGATGCTCAAAGGCTGGTTTGGCGAGAAGGCGACCCAGTTCGGCATGTGGATGGGGCTCGACGCCAACGTCTACCGCCGCGTCCACGACCTCGTGCTGCCCTCCCAAGGGGGCACCACCCAAATCGACCACGTTCTCGTCTCGGTGTTCGGGATCTTCGTCATCGAGACGAAGAATATGAAGGGGTGGATATTTGGCGATGAACGGTCGCCCCAGTGGACGCAGAGCATTTTCGGCAAGAAATCCCGGTTTCAAAACCCACTGCGGCAGAATTTCCGGCATGTGAAAGCCCTTGCCGAGTTCCTGGACGTGCCAGATGACGTTCTCTGTCCGGTCGTCTTTTTCATCGGTGATTGCGAATTCAAGACCCCCATGCCGCCCAACGTGCTTTCCCGGGGGCTTAGCAGCTACGTCCAGAACTTCCGCGAGCAGGTTTTTTCGCCTCAGGAGGCGGGCGACATCCTGGCGCGACTGACCGAGGCGAAATCCGCACCGGTCGCCACCCACGCCCTGCACGTCGCCGGGCTACGCGAGCGCCACGGAGGGACCAACTGTCCGAAATGCGGAGCGGCACTTGTGCTCAGGACCGCCCGGAACGGACCGAACGCGGGAGGGTCGTTTTTCGGCTGCTCCGGGTTCCCGAAGTGCCGATACACGCGCCCGGCGTGAGTGGGTTTCGAGATTCCGAAAACACGACCCCACGTTTGAAAATGGGTGTTAACCAAGGCGGGCCGTGACCGAGAGTGGAGAGAGTTTCCGGGGAGAGAGGGGGCGGAACCCGGTTTTCGGGGTGAATCTGGTCGCGAACGGCGCGAAGAGAGAGTGCGCCCCACGAAGGGAAAATGCCCGCGAGTCTTGTGTTCATGCGCCTTCGCGGGCGACGAGCGATTTCGGCTGTCCGTTAACCGAATCAGGCTGAGTTTCGCGACTCCAAGAAAGTGGCTCCACGGAATGACCTCCTGAACCCGTGGCTTGCCCTCCGTGATGGTGCCGGTTTTGTCCACCGCGAGGGCGCGGAGGCCGGCAAGGGCTTCGAGGTAAGCGCCGCCTTTAATAAGAACTCCGGATCGCGCCATGGCGGCGAGGCCAGACACGACGCTTACCGGGGTGGAAATCACAAGTGCGCAGGGACAGGCGATGACGAGCATGACAAGGGCGCGATAAATCCAAACGTCCCATGGCTGGCCCAAGAAAAGCGGAGGTACGACGGCAAGAAGAATCGCGAGTGCCATTACGGCGGGTGTGTAGATTTTCGCAAAGGTATCAACAAAGCGTTGGGCGGGGGCACGTTGCTGCTGGGCCTCCTCGACCATCTTGATTATGCGGGCGACGGTGGTGTCTCCGGCAGCCTTGGTGACACGAACTTCCAGCGCTCCTTCGCCGTTGATGGCTCCGGCGAACACCATATCGCCGTCCGCCTTCTCGACGGGGATGGACTCGCCGGTAATGGGCGACTGATCCATGGCGGACTGGCCGGAAATGACCTCGCCGTCGAGGGCAGATTTCTGGCCAGGTTTAACAAGAATCGTTTCTCCGGGCCGAACCTCCACTGCCGCGACTTCGGCCCAAAAGTCCTCGCGGCGAACGAACGCGGTGCTTGGTGTGAGTGCCAATAATGCCTGAATGGCACGACGTGCACGGCCGACACTCCACGATTCGAGCAATTCCGAGAGGGAAAAGAGAAACACGACGGCGGCCCCCTCGGCGGTCTCATCGATGGCAATCGCCCCTACCACGGCGACGACCATGAGGACGTTGATATCGAGAGTGAAGGTGCGCAAAGATCGCAAAGCCTTCGGCAAAACCAGCGCTCCGCCCGCCGCGATGGCCAAGAAAAAGGCTACGCCGCCCGGCCAAAGGCCGACGAAGCCGACCCATTTCAGAAGCAGTCCTATACCCGTGGCGGCACCCGATGCAGCAACCAAAGCGGGACGGAGCCACGACCGGCCTCCGCCCTCATCGCCCGTCTTGGTGCGCACGGTTACGCCTGCTTGTATGATGGCTGCACTGAGGTCGGCGCGATTCGGGCGACCATCATGAGAGACGGTGACTTTTGAGGAGACGACCTCAGCCCGCACAGTGAGCACGCCGGGAAGGGGTTTCAAGGCGCGCTCAATGGCGGAGATTTCCTCGGAACAGTCCATGCCATCCACGAAAAAAACTTCGTCCTTCGTCTCCGTGATTGTGCCTAAAGGCGGGGTATCGCTGGCATTCATGGGTTGCTACGATTCAAAACGTGAGTTCCAAATTTGCAATATCAAGCGGCGCTCGGGGCACCCGTGGGCAATCCACTGCTGCCAGGAGATTTGTCGCGGTGGAACATTCGGTAAATCACTGGAAGCACGATGAGGGTGAGTAGCGTCGAGGAGATGATGCCTCCGATGACGACCGTTGCAAGCGGACGCTGCACCTCGGCTCCCGGCCCGGTGGCGAGGGCCATCGGCACGAATCCTAGCGAGGCGACAAGCGCAGTCATAAGCACCGGCCGCAGACGGGTAACGGAGCCGCGAAAGATCGCGTCATCGAGGGCAGCGCCTTCCTCCCGGAGTTTTTTGATGAAGGAAATCATCACGATGCCGTTGAGGACGGCGACGCCGCTGAGAGCAATGAATCCCACACTTGCGGAGATCGAGAGTGGAATGTCTCGTAGCCAGAGCGCGAGGATGCCGCCGGTGAGCGCCATCGGCACACCGGTGAAGACGAGGAGCGCGTCTTTCATCGAGCCAAACGCTCCGAAAAGCAGTAGCAGGATGAGAAGCAGGGCGACGGGAACGACGATCTGGAGCCGCTTACTGGCTGAAATCAGGTTCTCGAATTGCCCCCCCCAACTGATCCAGTATCCGGGTTCTATTTTTACGTCAGCGTCGATTTTTTGCTGTGCCTCTGCTACGAAGGTGGCGATGTCGATGCCTCGCACGTTCGCGGTGACGACTACGCGCCGCTTCCCGTTTTCACGACTGATTTGGTTCGGGCCGGGGGCGATTGCGATAGTAGCGATTTCCCCCAGAGGAAGCGTGTCGGTAGCTCCCAAGCCTCCAACGGGGCGTTTGGAAACGGCAGTAATCGGTTCCGCCTTGGGAAGCGGGACGGGGATGCGGTGAAGCGCATCAAGGTCGGTGCGCAGGCTCTCGGGTAGGCGAACAAGGATAGCAAAGCGCCGGTCGCCCTCGAAGACTTCACCGGCTTCCTTGCCGCCCAGCGCGATTTCGACGACCTCCTGCACATCGGAAACGTTGAGGCCGTAGCGGGCCATTTTTGCGCGGTCGAGTTCGATGGTGAGGAGTGGAAGGCCGGTCGTCTGCTCCGTCTTCACGTCGGCGGCTCCCGGCACGGTTTTCAATACGGCCTCGATCTGCTCGGCGGTTTCGTTGAGAACGTCCATGTCGTCGCCGAAAACCTTCACAGCGACATCGCTACGAACGCCGGAAATGAGTTCGTTGAAGCGCATCTGGATCGGCTGGGTGAACTCGTAATTGTTGCCCGGCACTTTTTCCACGGCGGCGATCATTTCGGCGACGAGTTCGGATTTCGGCTTGTGCGGATCGGGCCACTCGCTGCGCGGTTTGAGCATCACGAAACCATCCGCGACGCTCGGCGGCATGGGGTCAGTCGCGATCTCTGCGGTGCCAATTTTTGCGAAAACGTCCTTCACCTCGGCAAACTCTTTGAGTCGGTGCTCAAGGATGTCCTGCATTTGCACGGATTGCGTGAGGCTGGTTCCAGGGATACGCAGCGCTTGCAGGGCGATGTCCCCCTCGTCAAGGCTCGGGATGAACTCGCTGCCCATGCGCGTGGAAATGAGAAGACAGAGCACAACCAGCGCGACCGCGCCGGTAACGACCACGCCCCGGGCGGCGAGAGCCGAACGAAGGGTCGGTTCGTAGATACGCCGCGCCACGCGCATGAAGATATTCTCCTTCTCTGAGATTTTTCCGCCGAGGAAAATGGCTACTGCGGCGGGCACGAAAGTAACGGCTAGAATCATCGCCGCGATGAGTGCGGTGATGACGGTGTAAGCCATAGGGTGGAACATTTTACCCTCGACTCCTTGGAGCGAAAGAATGGGGAGATAAACCACCATGATGATGAAGACGCCGAAGGTGCTCGGCTTGATGACTTCGCGGGTGGCGTCGAAGACGACCTCGAATCGCTCGCCGGCCGCGAGCAACCGCTTGTGCCGATGCTGTTCTTCGGCCAGACGGCGAATGCAATTTTCCACGATGATGACCGCGCCATCAACGATGATTCCGAAGTCAAGCGCGCCGAGACTCATGAGGTTGCCGCTGATGCGTGTTGCCACCATGCCGGTGATTGTCATGAGCATGGAAAGCGGAATGATGGCAGCGGTAATGAGCGCAGCGCGGATGTTTCCGAGTAGAAAGAAGAGCACGACGATGACGAGAAGAGCGCCTTCGAGAAGGTTTCGCTTCACGGTGTTGATCGTGGCATCCACGAGGTTTGTGCGATTGTAAACCGTCTTTGCGACGACGCCCTCGGGCAGCGTTTTGTTGATCTCCTTCATTTTTTCGGAGACACGTTCAGAGACGGTGCGGCTGTTTTCGCCGATGAGCATGAAGACGGTGCCGAGCACAACTTCCTCCCCATTCTCGGTGGCTGCGCCGGTGCGGAGTTCTTTCCCGAGCACGACGTCGGCTACGTCGCGAATGTAGATCGGCATTCCGTCGCGGCGGGTGACGACGATGTTCGCAATATCGGCGATGGTTTTCACCTGGCCCGGTACACGAATGAGATATTGTTCGCCGTTACGCTCGATGTAGCCCGCGCCGACGTTCGAGTTGTTCATTTCGAGCGCTCGTATGAGGTCGTTCATCGATACGCCGTAAGCAACGAGCTTTTCGGGGAATGGGGTAACGTGAAACTGCTTCTCGTAGCCGCCAATGGTGTTGACCTCGACGACACCTGGAATATTGCGGAGTTGGGGTTTGATGACCCAATCCTGAATCTCGCGAAGGTCGGTTGGCGTGAAAGGCTGACCGCTTTTCGTGACGGCTCCCGGTTTGGCCTCGACGGTATACATGTAGATTTCACCGAGGCCGGTGGAGATCGGCCCCATGCTGGGTTCAATGCCGGGAGGCAGCTTACTTTTGAGTTCCTGCAACCGTTCCGCGATGAGCTGACGGCCGAAATAAATGTCGGTGCCGTCTTTAAAGACCACCGTCACTTGCGATAGCCCGTAACGTGATAAGGAACGAGTGTAGTCGAGGTTTGGAAGCCCTCCCATCGCCGTCTCGACGATGTAGGTAATGCGTTGCTCGGCCTCAAGCGGTGAGTAACCGGGTGCCTCTGCGTTGATTTGCACCTGGACGTTGGTGATGTCCGGCACGGCATCAATGGGGAGACGCTGGTAGTTGTAAACACCGAGCGCGGCAACGCCGAGCACAACGAGGAGTACCATCCAGCGTTGCCGGATGGAAAATTGAATAAGAGTATCAAGCATGATGGTGGTTCCGGCTAAAGCGCATCGTTTTGCGCCTCGCCGGAGCGAATGCGAATGGTTTCGATGACCTCGGTGACGACAATGATGCCGTCGCCGGGGTTGCCCGTGCGGGCGTGGGTGCGAATGGTTTCAACGATGCCAGACGCGGCTTCGTCGCGGGCGAAGACTGTGAGCATTTTTCGCGGCTGGAAAAACAGGCTCTCTTCGTTGATGACAAAAGCACCGGACTTCCCGCGCCCTCGGCCCTGACCGAGGACATCGGAGAGGGTAAAACCGGGGAATTGCGGTAATTCGTGAAGAGCCCGAACGACGCGACTGACGACGTGTGGCTGGAGAATGGCTTTAATCTCTTTCATAGTGTGATCCCTCCTAATGGTCGTGGCTTGCACCGGATTTTCCGATGTCGGCCTTGATGATGTAGCTGTTTTCAGCGGCGTATCGGGCACCTGCTTTGAGGCCCGACTTGATCTCCACCCATTCGCTGTCGCGGCGCCCGATTTCGACGGGCGCAACCTCGAAGAAGTCTCCGACATTGAGGAACACCACATCCCAATCGCGAAAGGTCTGGAGTGCGCTGGCCTTGACGGCCACCGACACTTCTTCGGCCTCGATAATGACATCACCACGCACGAAAATTCCGGGTTTCCATTCGCCGGAGGCATTCGGCACGAGGGCGCGGGCGAGCATCGTCTGGGAATTCTCCGCGCCGAACGGCGAGATGTAGCTGATTTTTGCCTCGGTTTTTTTCATTCCCGGGCCACCGTCAATCACGACGGTCTGACCGACGCGAAGCAGCGGAAAATCCTGCCGATACACGTTGAAGTCGGCCCAGACAGTGCCGAGATTTGCAACGGTGAAGATCGCCTCCTGGCCGGAGACGAACTCGCCGAGCGTCACGTCTTTCGCGATGACGGTGCCGTCAATCTCGGATTTAATTTCGTAGGGTTGGAGGCTGTCGTTGCTCTCGACGACGGCAAGGACTTCTCCCTTCTTCACCGCGTCTCCGAGCTTCTTTTTTACGGATTTCACGACACCCGCGTAACGAGGCATGACGTGAGCGGTTTCTTCTTCGTTGGTCCTAATCTTGCCGTTCAACTCCACCTTTGTGTTGAGCTTGGCGGGGCCGGCGGTTTCGATTTTGATGGCAGCCTGCTTGACCGATTCGGCAGAAATTTCCACGCGCCCTTCATAGCTTTCGTATTCCCACTCGTAGTCTTTGCCTCCTTGCCGGGCGACCACCCGCACGTCGAAAGAATGCGGTTCAAAAACTGCGAAGTCACCTGCGAGGAAATCGCCTTCCGGTTTGAACTGCACTGTGTCAGTCTGATTGATCCGGGTGAGCGTGATGGTGAGATCAATACCCGTGGGCGGGATCAGCTTACCGTCATTGTAGAAATAGACGCGAAATTGCGGCTCAATGCCCGGTGGCTCGTAGATAGTCACTTCGGTTTGGAAACGGTCCTCGGTAAGCAGACGTCCCCCGTGCGGCCCTTTCACGGGTTCCTCGCCTTCGCCGTGAGCTTCAGGGCCGCCGTGTTCAGCGTGATCGCCATGTTCGTCTTTTTTGGCTTTTGCGGTTTCCGCACCGTGGCCGTGTTCATCAACTGCGGCGGGCGGTTCAGTTTTCAGAATGCGAAAGCCCAAAAAGGCGGTTCCCGCAACGACGAGAAGAATAAGAATGGGTTTAAGAATTTTTTTCATGAGAGCGAGGTGTTAGTTTTTCTTTTTTGCGGAGGGCTCCGGGGATTGCGGCGCGAGTGCGGCGGTTCCAATGAGTCGGTCAATGTCTGCTAGGTAAATGTGATAATTGAAGGCGGCTTCGAGGTTTGAGCGGCGCAGTTCGATGAGGCTGCGGCGGGCGTCAGCGAGTTCCAAATACGAAAATCTCCCTTGTTTGTAGCCGTCCTCGGTTGCCCGCAGGACTTCGCGTGCGGCGGGCAGGATATCCTTCGCCATCGCGTCCAGTTCCGTGACGGAGTGAAGGAGTTCCTGATAGATACCGAAGAGCTGCGAGGCGAGTTGCACGCGAATCGCGAAGCCGAGTGCTTCGGTTTTTCCCTGCATCTGGAGAGCTTCATAAACGTCGGCCTGCCCGCGGTCGAAGAACGGGAGCGGCACCGAGACGCCGAAGACTCCTGCCCATTCGTTCTCGTCGGCGAACTGCCGCACTCCGGCACTCAACGTCACGTCGGGAATGCCCCGGGTGCGCGCCAGCCGGAGTTGACTGTCACGGAGTTTCGCCTCCAGTGCGAAACGAGCGAGATCGGGGTTCCGGCCGATCCTCGCCATCAGGCTGCCGAATGCTTCCGGTCGCCGATGGGTAAAGAACTCGGCACGCGCGGACGAAAAGACTGCGTTTTCGTTGCCCCACATAGCGGCAAGTGCCTTCCGTGCGGCCAGCAACGCGTGGGAAGCGTGTTCTTCGTCCAGCTTGGCGCGGGCGACCGAAATTTCAGCCTTCTTCTGCTCGACCACTGAATTTCGAGCGGCCTGCACGCGCTGGGTGACGACTTCACGCTCGGTTTCTGCCAAGGCGGTCGCCTCGCGGGCCAGAGACAGCCGTTCCTGCGCGGCGGCGACTTCGATAAATCGGCGAGTGGTGTCAGCAAGCACGTCAAGACGCCTGGCTTCGTAATCCCACGCAGCAATGCCGCCGGCCAATCGTGCCTCGTCGAGACGCCGGGCGCGTTTACCGCCAAGTTCAATCACCTGACTGAGACGGAGGGTGGTTTCGGTGGTATCCGCGCCAGATCGGCTGCCGCTTCCCGGTAGGTTTTCGACTTCGAGTCCGACTTCCGGGTTTGGGAGATAGCCCGCCCGGATACGCTGGGCCTCCACCGCCCGCACATCGTAGCTGTAGGCTGATAGCGAGGGATTGTTCGACAAGGACAACGCGATGGCGTTGGCAAGGTTGAGTGATCCCGTCGTCGGTTCCGGCGGGGGCGGCTTGGATTCCTGTGCGCGCAGGTTGGCAGTGACGGTCAGCAGAGTGACCACCAGAGCAGTTTGGATGATGTTCATAGAACCGTTAGTGCTAGAATGCGCCAATCGAGCGGGAAGCTCGCGACGTAACTGGATCTGTGCCTATGGCTGCGCCCCCCCGCCGTGCGGGGATGGGCTGGAGAGTCGATTTTATCCTGTTTTTCCGTGAGAAAGTGGAAGCGCGGCCCGTGATAGTAGCCAGACCGGCAACAGCAGCGGTAGTTTTAGCGAGGCTGGATACCCAGCCGAAAAGGGAGTTTGGATTGGTAAATTTCATAATTGTCCTGATTGAGTTGAGCGACCCCAACGGGCACGCAAGGTGATGAAAATCCGGCCAAGTTAGGACCGAACATGGGGAGAAAAGCTCCCGATCCATCGAGAATCGCGGGCACAATACGCCCGTGATTCTTCAGGACAACTGAGGCGGGTAGTCGATTTCCTGGACCGGCGGCTCAGGAACGGAATCGTTCGTTACCGGCAATATGCCGCAGACCAGATGCGGACTAACAAAGCCATGGGAATCCAAGCTTACGGAAGTGGCGGGAGGATGAGTATGGCAGCAGTGGTGCTGCTCCGTCGATTGGCCTTCACCGGAGTCAGAGTGATGGTGATCCGCATCGGAATGCTGGGTTTGGCAAGTGGTTTCCCGGTAATCGGAATACGCGTGCACCAACTGGCCTCCCCCAAATAGAAGGATGGCGATAACCCAGAAGATCCGGGAATGTCGTTGAAGGCACTGCACGGTTTGAGAAGTAGGCGATGCCAAGGCTATTGTCAAATTTGATCACATTCCCCTCAGAAACGCATCGACAACCCAACGAAAGGATTGAAGTCCTCGGCGGCTTCGGTGACGCCGAAGTTGCACCCACAGTCGAGTTGAATGTTCTCGGTCAACGCATAAGTGAGTCCAGCATCCAACGTGATGATCAATTCACCTTCGGAGAGTTGGCTGAAAAATTCCCCGTAACCAGCGAGATTACCGATGATGTCATGACTGAACGTGATCGAGTTGATAAAGTCCGATCCGTAGCCATCATCTTCGCGGTAAACGATGTTGAATTCCGTCATCACTCCCATGTCCCAGCCATACGGCAGTTCCACGGCCAGCGGAAAAATGACATTACCGATTCACGTTTCCGGCATTGATGCCGAAACTGACGAGATCGGCCTCGAACTGGAAATGCCCAGCATCCACCGTATAGAGACTTTCTGTCTTGTCTGGCCGGTCCGTGCTCATTGGCCTCATCAACAAGCGAGGTGTCGGATTAAACAAACTGTATTGCCACTTATCTGGTTCGGATGCGGAGACGGCTGACAATTCACCTGCAAAAGTTGTCGTGACTGTCGTTCCAAGCAGCAGGCAAATGCCCAACGCGTTTTTTAGAACCTTCATTGAATTTAGCATTTGTTATCGACTTTTCGTTTGAATTGTAGCGTTTGCTACATTTTAAAGACGCCAGCGCAAAAAGGGTAATTTCGATACGTGGCGATTTGGGTTCGGGAAATTTCCGAGCGCGGGCAGCGGGGAAATTTTGATGTGGGCCGCCCTGATCCGCACGTAATTTTTTAAGCGGCAAAAAAGTTCCTTGTTGGTAGTGCTTGTCATGAGAACGAAGTGATCGCATGGCTCAGTAATTCAGCGCGGAAGATGGAACTCGAGGGGCGGATTGGTTTTTGCGTGAGCGCGGTGGTTGAACCTGCACTGCGTGAAGCTTTGCACGGCGTGAAGGAAGCGGCGTGGAAGACTTTTGATATGGAAGCCGATGGCACCTTGCGCCAGTGGGCCGAGGTAGATTTTGTGCCCTCGATACCTTACGAAAAGCATCATCAAGAGCCTCTGCTTACGTGAGAGTTTGTGGGAGACGACAAGATGCACGGAACTTTGACACCGCGCCCGAACCGGTGAACATTGCCTCCGTGCCCACCACCCTAACGTCAATTTTCCTCACAGCGATGGCTCTGACCTCGGCGGTGGCCGCGCCGCTCTTGCCCGCGCCCGCATTGGTCGCTATCTGCCTCATGGGCGAAGGCGGCAAAATTCTCCCTACACAATTTATGGAAAAAGTAATCAAAACCGACGCCGAATGGCGCACACAGTTGGGTGACGAGGAAGTTTATCGCGTGACCCGTGGACGAGACACGGAACGTCCGTTCTGCGGCGCCTTCCACGACCACAAGGTACCCGGCATCTACTTTTGCGTCTGCTGCGATCTGCCGCTCTTCCGGGCGGATGCAAAATTTCATTCTGGCACCGGATGGCCGAGTTTTTTTCAACCGATTGCCAAGGAAAACATCACCGTGCAATCTGACCGCAGCCACGGCATGTCCCGTGATGAAATCCTCTGCACCCGCTGCGACGCGCATCTCGGACACGTCTTTCCCGACGGGCCACCGCCCACCGGACTGCGCTATTGCGTGAATTCGGTCGCCCTCAAATTCGTCCCCTCCCCCACCCAATGAAACTTTAGCGGAGTTGAAAGTTGATTGTTGAGAAATGAGAGTTTGAAAATTGGCAACTTACGTTGAAGCAAATATCCACTCACCCCAACAATATCCTTTCTAAAATGAAACTAGCAGTCCTTCTCTTTCTTGCCTTCATGACCACGCTCCCTGCTCAAGATCAACCGACAAAAACCGAAACAGCCACCCTCGGCAGCGGATGTTTCTGGTGTCTCGAAGCCATCTTCGAAAGCCAACCCGGTGTGCTTTCCGTCACTTCGGGCTACGCCGGTGGAACATCCGAAAATCCCACCTACGAGGCCGTCTGCACCGGGCGTACAGGGCATGCGGAAGTCGTTCGTATCGCCTTCGATCCTGCGCAAACTTCCTATGAAAAAATTCTCGAACTTTTCTGGAAAGTTCACGACCCGACCACGCCCGGACGTCAGGGTGCGGATGTCGGCACGCAGTACCGCTCGATCATTCTTACAGAAAATGACGAGCAAGCCCATCTGGCCAATGCCTCAAAACACCATGCGCAAAGCCAATGGAAAACACCCATCATCACCGAAATTGCCCCGCTCAAAAAATTCTATCCCGCCGAGGAGGGTCATCAGGATTTTTCACGCCGCAATCCTTCACACCCCTACAACACCGCTGTGATCCAACCCAAGCTCCAAAATCTGCAAAATAAAAAATAGGAGAAGACCACGATTACTTGATCTCACAAAAGGTACCCCTGCGCCAGAGTTTGGAAGGTCGTGATTTGTTCGTTGGACCAAGACTCGTTTTTCCCTAGCTCATCCGCCATGAGGCGGGCGGTTGCGGGAGCGGCTTCGGCGGCTGCGCGAGCGTCGAGAAGGAGGGCGCGGGTGCGGCGGGCCAAGACATCTTCAACGGTGCGGGCCATTTCGTGACGAACAGCCCAAACGACGGTGGCTTGCGGATAGGGAAGCTTCGGATGTAAAGGAGCGGCCAGCGCGGGCTGCTCGACCATGAGGCGTTGCAGATGCTGAACATCGGAACCATAGACGAGAAGTTCGTCCGGCAACTCCGCGGCTTCGACACTGCGCCAGCCGTGCAGGTGGAGTTTTTCGGTGACGCAGGGGCTTTCGGTAAATCCGCCGAGTTGTTCAATCATATCCACGGTGTCTTCAGCCATTTTGCGATAGGTCGTCCATTTGCCGCCGACGAGGGTGACAAGGCCGGAATCGCTGACGAGGACTTCGTGATTACGAGAGATTTTTTTGGTCGGCAGACCGTCGGCACTAGGAGGACGAACGAGCGGACGTTGCCCGGCGAAAACTGCCAGTACGTCTTCGCGCGAAGGATCGTGCGCGAGATAACGAGCAGCGTTGCGCAGGATGAATTCAATTTCCTCCGGTAGAGCGCGAGGTTCGACATCGGGGGTTTCTAGCGGGGTGTCGGTGGTGCCAACGAGAACGCGATCATGCCAGGGAATGACAAAAAGAACGCGTCCATCATCGGTGTGTGGCACCATGATGGCGCTTTCACCGGGGAGAAATTTACGGTCCAGTACGAGGTGAACACCTTGGCTGGGCTGGACGACACGCGGGCTGGCCGGATCGTTCATCCGCAGGATGTCGTCGGTGAAAACCCCGGTGGCGTTGACCACCACGGTGGCTTTGATGATGAGACGTTCGCCGGACTCTCGGTCGAGGGCTTCGACGCCGGTGACCATGCCGTTGTCCTTTTGCAGGGCCGTGACAGGACAATGATTAACGAGGATCGCGCCATAGTCGGCCGCCGTTTGCGCCATGGTGATGGCAAGGCGAGAATCGTCGAATTGCCCATCGTAGTACTCGACACCACCGAGGAGATCGTCGGTTTGAACATTGGGGATTTTTGCGATGGTTTCGTCGCGCCCGAGCAAGCGCGATTTGGCGAAATTGAGTCGTCCGGCAAGGAGATCGTACATTTTGAGTCCGATGCCGAAGAACGGCCCTTCCCACCATTTGTAGCGAGGAATGATGAAAGACTGGTGGTGGACGAGGTGGGGAGCATTGAGATGGAGGAGACCGCGCTCGCGCAAAGCTTCGAGGACGAGCGGGATGTCGCCTTGCTCCAAATAGCGCACGCCGCCGTGAACGAGCTTGGTGCTGCGACTGCTCGTACCTTTGGCAAAGTCGTCCGCTTCGAGAAGAAGAGTGCGTAGCCCACGTGTTTGCGCGTCAATGGCCACGCCCAGCCCCGAGGCGCCCCCGCCGATAACCACAACATCGAAAGTCGGGTTGCGGCGAAGATCTTCCAACATGATTTCTCGTTTCATAGGATTTTTATTCTTTGGCCCAAGTGCTGGTTTGTTTAATGGCCTTACGCCAAATTTTCAACTTGGCGCGACGCCCCTTTTCCGTGGTAGCGGCTAAAAAGGTGCGGTCCACCTCCCGCATGGAGGCCAGTTCGTCCGCATTTTTCCAAATCCCCGCACCGAGTCCAGCCATCATCGCTGCGCCGAGAGCGGTTGTTTCGATATTGCGCGGACGTTCAATGGTCGTACCGAAGGCGTCGGCCTGCAATTGCATGAGCAAGTCGCTCGCACTGGCCCCGCCATCCACCCGCAGAGCGGCGATGTGTTGGCCTGCATCTTTTTCCATGGCACCCAGGAGATCGGCCACTTGCCATGCGATACCTTCGAGCGTGGCGCGGGCAAGGTGGGCGGCGGTGGTGCCGCGAGTCAGCCCGAGAATCGTGCCCCGAGCTGTCGGCTCCCACCACGGTGCCCCAAGGCCGGCAAAGGCGGGGACGAGAACAACGCCGCCGGAATCGGGAACACGAGCGGCAAGCTCGTTCACGTCGCTCGCGGTGCGGATAATGCCGAGGCCATCGCGCAGCCATTGAATGGCCGCTCCACCAACAAAGACGCTGCCTTCGAGAGCGTATTGCACCGGCTCACAGCCCGTCTGCCACGCAACGGTCGTCAGCAAACGATTGCGGCTCACCACGGCGTCGGGGCCAGTAAAAAAGAGCAGAAAGCAACCCGTGCCATAGGTGCATTTGACGAGGCCAGGCTTGGTGCAGAGCTGCCCGAAAAGCGCGGACTGTTGGTCGCCAATGGCTCCACGAATGGGAATGGCAGATCCAAAAAGAGATGGCGTGGTGGTTCCAAAATCGCCGCTATTTGGAACGATGCGTGGGAGGAGGACACGCGGAATATCAAAAAGGGCAAGGAGATCATTGTCCCAATCGCCCCGACGCAAATCCATAAGCATGGTGCGTGAGGCGTTGGTGATGTCGGTGAGATGCTGCTGGCCACCGGTGAGGTTCCACACGATCCAAGAATCAATCGTACCCGCTGCAAGCTCGCCCGCCGCTGCACGTCGCGCCGCCCCAGGCACATTGTTGAGAAGCCAGCGAAGTTTGCTGGCCGAAAAATACGGATCGAGAAGCAATCCGGTGCGGGTTTGTATAAGCGATTCTTGTCCGTCCTCGCGCAACGCACCAACGTAATCCGTCGTGCGGCGATCCTGCCAAACGATAGCCGGAGCGATGGGCATGCCGGTTTTACGATCCCAAATGACGACGGTTTCGCGCTGGTTGGTGAGGCCAATGGCGGCAATATCTGCTGCTGTAAGATCAGCTTTTTTTAAGGCTGCCCGAACGGTAGCCACGACAGATTCCCAGATTTCCGTGGCATCATGTTCGACCCAACCTGGTTCGGGGAAGGACTGTCGTATCTCCTGTTGCGTGGTGGCGATAGGGCGGCAATGGGCATCATAGATGACAGCACGCGAGCTGGTCGTCCCTTGGTCAATGGCGAGGAGGTAGGACATAAATTTTAAAACCGCCCTAAAGCGGCATAGATGCTGGCAGCGAGGAGTCCGCCTAAAATCGGGCCAATCACCGGAATCCACGCATAGGCCCAGTCGGCCCGGCCTTTCCCCGCCACCGGCAAAAGCGCATAGACAAGGCGCGGGCCGAGATCACGAGCCGGATTGATGGCGTAACCGGTCGGGCCGCCGAGGGAGAGTCCGATACCCCAGACAAGAACGGCCACCGGCAGAGCACCCAGAGCACCGAGATCGAGCGGAACAACGGAGCCGTCGAGCGGTTTCATGGAGGCACCCTTCATAGCCAAAATGCCGAAGATAAGAACAAAAGTTCCCACGGCTTCGGCAAGGAGGTTGGAAGGAAAACTGCGGATAGCCGGCGAGGTGCAGAAGGCCGCACGCTTGAGATCGGCCTCGGGAGTGGAGGCCCAATGAGGAAAATAGGTAAGCCACACCAACACCGCACCGACAGCCGCCCCCGCAAGTTGCGCCGCAAGGTAGCCGGGCACTTGGGTCCACGGAAAAATTCCGAGCGCCGCAAAGGAAAGAGTGACGGCCGGATTAAGATGCGCCCCGCTGACCACCGCCACGCTCATCACGCCAACGAAAACCGCGAAGGCCCAGCCCGTAGTGATGGCCATCCATCCGGCCCCATGAGCCTTGGAATGCCGAAGCAACGCGCCCGCGACGACGCCATTACCCAGCAGAATAAGCAGGCCTGTGCCGATGAACTCACCGACGGGGGGAGACATGCCGGATTCTTAAGGCAAGCACAGCGGAGAGGAAAGAAAATATCACGGCGTCACGATGGGAGACGATATCGGAACCTGCACCGTGCGAGGGCGCACGGCGCGACACGCGGGGGCGCGTGTGGCACCTTTGGAATCGGCTCAAGGCACTCTTGTCGTGTTTCCGACAAAAAGCTGTGGGGTGAATTTAACGTGTTGAATTTTTCCCGATAACAACATTGCCGCCGCCGTTTTTCCCATGCCTCGAAAATCATAGCGCAGCGTGGTGAGATGCTGATCCAAGGCAATGCGGGTACCCATCGTTGAAATGACACCAACTTTTTCCGGCACGGAACGTTTCTCCGCTTTAAGACAATCCAGTAGGAACAAGGCGGAATTATCGTCCGTGCAAAAAAAGCCAACAGTCTGCTTTCCCATATCGCGAATAAAACGCTTCAAACTCGCTGCACTTTGCACATCGAAAGGTTTTCGTCCGCCGCCGAGTTGCCGGTACATTTTCCGTGCTTGAGCGAGCATGGTGCGAGCGGGTTCATACGTGCCGAACAGGTCAATAAAAACAAGGGACTCGTAACCATTCATCAGCAAATGACTCAAACCCATCAATGCACCGGACTCAAAATCTGCGGTAACATTTCCCGTTTCTACGATGCGGCTCGAACGGTGAAACACCACGGTATTCGGTAAATCCGGCTTTACGGATTCGATGGCTTCGTCGCACCAAAGTTCGTCGAGCAAAAGACCACCGATTTTTCCGCCATAGACGCGTAGGAAATCCCGGAGGATTTCGGCCTGTATTTTCGGGGTAGCGATTTTGACGGAAGAATAGGGGTCTTTTTGCGCGAGCAGTTCGCGGCTATGAACAAGAAGCAAAGGCGTGTCCTGCTCTGCGCAGGCGTCAGCAAAACCCTCCATAACTTCGCGGCACAACACCGACCAGCCGCCGAGCTTACGCGTGAAGCACGCCATCGGACGTAGCGGCGCGATATAGCGCTTCGCCGCTCTGGCATAGCAACGCCCATTCTCCGCCCGCCAGAGCAAGCCTTCCTCTTCCAAGCGCCGCAAGAGGCGGTGTACTGTGGCGTGGGAAACGTGGAATTGCTCGCCCAGCCTGCGGGTAGGCGGCAGAGCAGAGGATTTGGCAGCGGCGATATGGCGGCGCAGCCATGACTCAAGCCGGATGGCGTTTTTTCGCGGAGGCGGTGGCATGGGGGTATTTTACAAGAAAAACGGGCAGTAAATGCAAACAATACAATCTTCTTGCGTAATGTGACAAAATGTGTTTTGTTTCATTTCACCATGCAGAAAGACTCCTTCAACATCGTTTTGTGCGGCATGGGTTTCATGGGGACGATGCACGCGCAAATTTACTCTCGCATTCCGGAAACCCGGATCACAGCCGTCGTGGACACGAACCCTGATGGGGCAGCGACGCGGCTCAAAGAGCTTGGCCTCGAGGTTCCCGTGTTTGCCACGCTGCAAGATGCGCTGGCGACGGTACCATCGGATGTCGTGGACATCTGCGTTCCGACCGACCAGCACGAAGCATTCGTGCGAGAAGCGGCAGAAGCAGGCAAAGATATTTTCTGCGAAAAGCCGATCACGCTAACCACAGATTCCGCCCAACGCATTCTCCAAGCGGTGAAAGCCGTGCATTTTCAAGTAGGGCAATGCATGCGTTTTTGGCCGCAATACGAGGCACTTCAGGAAATCATCGCGTCCGGCAAAGCGGGGCGTTTGCTCAGTCTCTCGCTGCAACGTCGCGCCGGACGAACCTCGCACAGCGTGGGCGATTGGCTGAACAAAGCGGAGCGTTCTCACGGGGCAGCCTTGGATTTGCACATTCACGACACGGATTATGTGCTGTCCCTCTTCGGTACGCCCCAGGCAGTCACCTCGGTCGGCACGCGCGAGCACAGCGGGTTGAATCATATTTTCACTACCTATCATTATGACAACGGCCCGGCAGTGGTGGCCGAAGGTGGCTGGAATTATCCTGCCCAGTGGGGTTTTCAAATGGCGTTTCAAGCTGTTTTTGAAAATGGCACGGTGGAATTTGACAGCACCGCCACCCCGTCTCTCACCGGTACATTCGGTCATGAACCAAAAGGCGAAATCAGCTTTAAAAAATCCGTGGCTGATTCTTCCAGCGTGCAGATCGGCAATCTTTCCGATCTTGGCGGTTATTTTAGCGAACTACGCTATTTCGTGGATTGCTTAAAGACCGGGAAACATCCTGAAATCGCCACGGGGGCGCAAGCGGCAGAATCCTTGCGCGTGGTAGAGCATGAAATTCAATCCGCCGACACCCGCCGCACAGTCAACATTCCTTCCTTATGAAAAAATCCATCAGCATTTGGTCTTTCCGCCCCGAATGGGATTGGGAGCATAGTTTCCAGCTCGCGCATGAAAACGGATTTACGGGCATAGAAATTGATTTGAGTCGGGACGGACGCATTCCGCTGGACTTTAACAAAGCGCCTATTCAGTCCGTGCGCACCCTTGCCGAGAAACATTCGCTCGAACTTTCCGGGCTAGCGACCCTTCTCTATTGGGAAGCCAACGGAGCGAGCGACAAGCCGGAAGTACGTGCCGCCGCTGCGAGTCTTTTGAAAACGCAGATTCAAGCAGCGTCCGCGCTCGGTATTGACACGATTCTGGTAATTCCCGGCACGGTTGGCGTGGATTTTATTCCGGACTGCGAGGAAATTCCCTATGACATAGCACTTGAGCGTGCCCGCACCCTGATTGCGGATGCTCTCCCGCTGGCCGAGGAAAAAAATGTAACCCTTGCGATTGAAAACGTCTGGAACAAACTGTTCCTCAGCCCTCTGGAACTCCGCGATTTTGTGGATTCCTTTTCATCGCCGAATGTGGGCATCTATCTCGATGTGGGAAACGTCCTCCTCACCGGCTATCCCGAGCACTGGATCAACATTCTTGGCCCTCGAATTCGGCGCGTACATTTTAAGGATTTCAAACGCAGCATCGGCAACGCCAACGGTTTTTGCGAGTTGCTTGCGGGCGACGTGAATTGGCCGAAAGTGATGCAGGCTTTGCGCGGCATCGGCTACACCGGGTGGGTGGCAGCGGAGATGATTCCGCCCCTACCCTTCTACCGCTTCGGCTCGGAAGTTCTCATTCCGAATACCAGCCGTGCGATGGATAGTATTTTTGCCATGTAAGAAGCGCCTCGATCCCTCTAAACACGGCGTTGTAAAAGGCACGTTTATGCAAAAAAACATTGTTTTGCATTAGGAGATGTGTTCTTTTGCAGAGGTGTCCAATTTAGCCACTCATTCACGCCTCAAGCGCATTTCCATGGATTCTATCGCCCAGGAATTGGGGATTTCCATTGCGACCGTCTCGCGCGTTTTGAATGAGAAGCCGGGGATTTCCGAGGGAGTGCGGACGCAGGTAAGCACGTTATTAAAAAAACGCGGCTACCAACGCTCCAAGGCTAAAACGCACAAAAGCAAGCTCCACAGCGTGGCATTTGTGGTGTCGGATGATCTGCTGGAAATGATCAACAAAGGGAATGATTATTACGGACGGCATCTTGTCGCGGTGCAGAGGGCCACTTCCAGAGCGGGATTTTATCCGGTGCTGGTCGGCCATAATCAGGATATGAACGCAAACGGGATGTTGCGCTGTGTAGCAGAAAAGCGGGTGCAGGCGGTCATTGGCGAGATTTGGCTACCTGATCTTGCGGAGCAAATTGCCCAGGAGGTTCCGGTAGTGTTGTTTAATCGCAGCATCGCCCTGGAACATGTGGACATGGTGACCACGGACATTCAATCCGCCGCGCAGGTTTCTCTGGAATATCTTTACGATCTGGGACATCGCTGCATTGCGAATTTTAGAAATTCGGAGCCTTACTGCAGCTGGGAGGAAAGTTATTTCTGGCAGCAGTATTTTTCCTTCGCCAAGGCCAAGAATCTTCTGCTGCCACCTTCCCTATTGGAGCCGATTAATTTTGGCGTGAATGGAGATTTGCAGGCGGCACGCGCATTTGTACATCGAGTGCTGGCTGGAAAGGTGCGCCCTACGGCGATTGTATCCTACGATAATTACATGCCTTCGTTGATCACCGCACTCCATGAGCATGGGGTGAAAATTCCGGAAGAGATGAGCCTAATTGGATTCAATGACCTCAAAGAAGCCGCCGAATTACCGGTGCCGCTGACGACCTACCGTCAGAATTTCGACGCGCTGGCTCAAGAGGCTATGCGGCTGATTTTGGATAGGACAGCGCATCCATCGTTCCCCGGAAGACGGGTCCGCATCCCGGGGAAATTGATCAAGCGGAAATCCGCCGTACCGCCGCCGGTTTGAAGATGCTGGCTTACGCAGAAACGCGGAGAGACAGAAAGATAGAGGTAGGAACGACGCATTGGCTGCGCCGCTCCCCCCTCCGAACCGTGCGTGCGGATTTCCCGCACACGGCTCTCCAGTTAGTGGGTTGCTTCTTGTCGAAGACTGATGAGTTCCAGCACTTGGGCTTCTTTCAGGTTAAAGAGCCCAAGTCCGGTAAAGTAGCGGTTCGGCCAGCGTTGATGGTCAGCCCCTCGTCCACGCCTCGGCGAATAGTTCGCTGACTCATAAGGGCCACCCCACGCCCATGTCGCCAATTTGCCAATGAGAGAAAATGGCGATTTCATTTCGGCAGATAACCGACAATCGAAGAAGCCGCGATTGTCTTTTTATGTCCGTAGGTCACAGGATCGAGCGCACGCAGCGCATAAGCGCATTCTTCAAGCGTTTCTTTTACGGTCATAGGAAATTGTTTGGATGTCGTCATTCCCGAATCGCCCCATGCCATAAGCGTCTTGCCTTCCATGAGCATTTCTTTGGCTTTTGACTGGATGGCGAGCACCTCGGTGATGGTGAAGCCGGTAATGAAAAGTCCTTGGGCCATGACGCTCAATGCACGGGTGTCAATGAAAGGCTCATCGCAAACTTGCGCAGACTCGCATTGCGGTTAAGCCACCCCTTGAGGTATTTCGCCCTCCTGCCTCTTGCGATACGACGATAAAACTTCTCCCTGCAGCACAAGAGCGTTGATGCTAGTTCGCTACCACTATGAGCAAAAACTGCTCGTAAAGTTTTGGGGCCTATAAATCCATCTGCTACCACGCCCACAGCCTCTTGAAGCCAACGAATCGCCCGAGACTTCCCATTATTCACGGCAATATCGAAAACAATCTCGCCAATAGACAGCGGTAACTCGTGAGCGCGTACGGAGAGCCAATAGTCACGATGATAGATTGCAGCTGCAGATTCCTTCGTCAGCGAACGAATGTCCACGTTTGGGTGGCTGCGCTGATCAATACCAAATTTGGTCAGCCCACCGGGATCGTCGGGATCGTTTTCGGCGACCGGGCGTCCCTTCCGGTCAAAGGTGGTTTCCCATTTCAGGACGAAATCGAGTGCCCGCCGAAAGCGGGGACTCTCAATGGATGCCTCGGGTTTCATTTGCGGGGTTCAACGGGCTCAGCCCGCTTGGATTGGATTTCATCAACACGCCCGTGAAGTTCGCCACGAAGGTTTTCGATTTCCATCAGGGAAGCTGGTGAGGCATGGACAAAGCGCAGAAGGAAACGCAGCACAGCCCAAATTGCCAATAGCACGGCAGTAACTTTGCCGCCCCACTCAACAGGCAAAAGATTAGCCAGTTCAGCCAATGCGTTAATGGTGGCTCCCGCAATAAGGAGCATCTCAACCTTGGAAAACTTCATTTCGTTAGCCCCTTAATTCTGAGTCCGATGAGAACGATTTCGACAATGGCACGAATAATCTGCGAGCCGATTTCCTTACGGTTTTCAGGAACCAAATCACTCACTCGCTCGAGCACATAGTCGAGTTTCTGTTCTCCGCTGCGCTCGTCTTGAAACTTTGTGCGCTCAAATCCCGAGACAATACGTTCTATGGTTGCCCAAATGTTTCGAAGCGTTCCGCGATCAATCCGAGCAATGGTGGCAAATGCAAATTGGAGAAGGGTTTTCATCTCCCATGCTCCCGTGTCAATCACCCCATGTGAAAACGTGCCGCATATCCCCAAACCATGATAAAAATCATGCTATGCCTCGCGTAATTTTCCATCTCGATATGGACGCTTTCTATGCGTCTATCGAGCAACGTGATCACCCGACGCTCAAAGGCAAAGCGGTCATTGTTGGCGGCTCACCCGACCGACGCGGAGTCGTTTGCGCTGCCAGCTACGAAGCTCGAAAATTCGGTGTGAAATCTGCCATGCCATCGCGCACCGCAGGGCGACTTTGTCCTCATGGCGTTTTTATTCATCCGCGCATGGATGCTTATATCGCGGAATCTCGAAAAATTATGGAGCTTCTTGCCAAGTTTGGGGGCGTTATCGAGCAGATGTCCGTAGATGAGGCTTATTTGGATATGAGCGAACATTACGAGCAGCCAGAACCCGACACGGCTTTGCATGCGGCGACTAAATTAGGAGCGGAAATGAAGGCGGTGATTTTTTCTCAGCGACAACTCCCTGCGAGCATCGGCATCGCCGCTAACAAACTTTTGGCGAAAATTGCCAGCGGACGATGCAAGCCCGATGGGTTGATGGTGGTGTATGAAGCCACAAAGCGAAACTTCTTAAGGCCCCTCCCCGCTCGAGCCATTCATGGCGTGGGTAAAGTTACGGCTCAAGCTTTAGCCAGCGCAGGCATAGAAACCATTGCCGACTTACAAGACTACCAAGGTAATCTGCGAGCTTTAGTCGGCTCCTTTGGCGACACACTCGCTAACTTTGCACGAGGCGAAGATAGCCGTCCTCTTGATGTCGAAGGAGAGGTTAAAAGCATTAGTTCTGAGGAAACATTCGATCGCGATACGGAAAATCGCCGAATCTTAGTGCCCGCACTTAAAACACAAGCCGAGGAGATCGCCGAAAAGCTCCGGCGTGAACGTCTCGCTGCTCGCACCGTACAAGTCAAAGTGCGCTACGGAAACTTCACAACGCGGGTGCGTCAAACAAGCATCGAAGAACCCGTGGAATCTTCGCAGGAAATTTACCGCATAGCCTGCGCTATTCTTCGCCGTTCCCAACTCATTGATCGCCCCGTGCGATTGCTTGGCCTTGGTGTGAGCGGATTAGGCCCGCCAAGTGCTCAACTTTTTCTTCCGCTCTAAAGGCTCAATCATTACGCCTCTGCTGCAGCTTGTAGTTGCTCAAATTCGGCACTCACATCCTCCTCATCACCATCTCGAATGCGGATTGCCTTGCGGCCTTCGCCGAGATTAAGCCACCGCTGGACGATTACGTCACAATACTGCGGGGAAATTTCCATTCCGAAACAACGCCGGTCAAGTTGCTCGGCGGCGATAATCTGACTGCCCGAACCGCAGAAAGGTTCGTAACAAATGCCACCCACACGGGTGTGTTGTTTCATCGGAATCTGGAAACACTCCAAAGGTTTCGGCGTAGGATGTTCTGGCCTTTCCTCACCCGAAAGCGTGTCGATGCTCCAAACCGTGCTTTCAAAATCCTTAGTGACCCGTTTGGGGCGATTGCCTTTAACCCATCCCATCAGACACGGTTCATGTTGCCAGAGATACCATGTGCGGGTCATCACAGGGCGGTTCTTTACCCAGACGACCTGGCAATGCACAAGAAGTCCGGCGGCTTCCATTTCATCTTGCAGCATCTTCTGACGGCGTGACGCATGCCAAATATAGACTGGGGCATCGGGAGCGGTGGCGCACTTAAGAGCGCACGCGAGGAATTTCTTATACAGGTCTGTATTGGCATCTGCGTCATCCCATGTCGCTCCGTAGGTTTCTGACCAATCCTTGTTTCCCTGCGGGTGATTGCATCCGTCGTAGCCAACCAGATAAGGCGGGTCTGTGGCAAAGAGCACCGCTTTGTTTCCGTCCATGAGCCGCAGAACATCTTCTTCCTTGGTAGAGTCACCACAGAGCAGCCTGTGATTGCCGAGTAAGTAAAGATCGCCCAACTGGGAAAGCGGCACCTTTGGCAGCTTGGGAATTGCGCTCTCTTCCTTTTCTCCCGATACCCGTTCCAAAATCTCATCGAGTGATTCGTCATCAAAGCCAGTGAGATTCAGGTCAATCTGGCCTTCAAGTTCCTTAAGAATTGACGCAATCCCTTGCGAATCTGGCTCTGCGAGTTCTGCCAAACGATTGTCGCCAACCAATACCGCCATTTCGTCAGCATCGGAGGCGAAGTCTTGGTAATCCACCGGCACCAGCGGAGTGCCGAGACTTTGTGCGGCCAAAAGACGCCCATGCCCTGCAACGATGAGGCCGCTGCGCCTGGACACCACGATAGTGTGACGCCATCCAAAGTATTTTATGGCCTTCGCCAGCAGTGCAATCTGCCCTTCTGGGTGTTTGTTGGGGTTGCGTGGATTAGGGCGGAGTTCGTCAATCGGAGCGAGCTGATCAAAAGCGCACCAGACGTCGATACCTCCTGCTAATGCTTTGGGTTTTATATCGGCAGACTTGTCGTGCATGCCATGCAACGGGTGTCAACGGGCCATTGACACAATCCGCTCAGGCATGCGGAGAAAGGCATTCCGATCTTCCAAAATCACCGGGGTGATTACCGAGGAAAGGCAAGGGATTTCGCCAATTTTCCCGAAAATAAATCTGCAAAAAATGAGGTCAATTCCCTTGGGGTATTCGGCCCTCAGAGCAATGACATGTCCACGATGAAAACGCAGA
>JAJTYZ010000134.1 GCA_021463515.1 Chthoniobacterales bacterium
GGATTCACCGATTATCCGGTTCTGGACTCGTAGCCGTTGCGTTACGAAGTGGCTATTTTTTAGCGAGTAAGAGGGCCGCTTGCTTCGCCGTGGCATTTTCATGAACAATCGCCATGAGTGCCGCCACCATACCCGTGAGGTTTTCGTGTTGGACGATGCTACGTCCGTAAACAATGCCCGACACCCCTTGTTTCATGAGTGCCTCCGTACGGGAAAGGATTTCTTCGTCCGACACCTTGCCTCCGCCACGAACCAACACGGGAATGCCACTCGCCGCTTCCACCACTTTGTGGTACTCGGATACATCATCCGTTGGGTCCGCTTTAATGACATCAGCACCCAGTTCTACAGCCTGACGTACAAGGTGCTGAATTTTTACAAGATCGCCATTGACCATATAACCGCCCGCTTCGCTGTTGGGGCGAAATACCAACGGCTCCACCATCATCGGCATGTTGTAATAATCGCTTTCGAGTTTTAGTTCGCAAATATTTTCAATGCACTGATTGGTCGCTTCGGGTGCTCCCGGGATTTGAAAAAGATTCACACACATGCACGCCGCATCGAGGCGTACCGCCTGCAACGCCGGTTCCGCAATCATTGTGCTGAGAACCTCCGTGGGAAGCTCGCGCCCATAAACATTGGCCACATCGGTGCGCAATACGAGTGCTGGCTTCGAGGAGCTTTTGAGGGTTTGTAAATGACGCGCCTGACCACAGGTTAATTGAATGGCATCCGGTGAAGCTGCGGCCGCCGCTTTTACGGCCTTCCCAATATCTTCAATCCCTTGCAAAAAACCCGGCTGGTTAAAAAATCCATGGTCAATCGCCACGTCAAAGCAACGACCGGAAGTAGAATTAAAAAGGCGATTAAGACGATAAGTTTTCATGATTTCTTCAAATATTCGTAAAGCGATGTTTATACATGTGAGCTATCACAAAATCAAACATTTTCTTTTTGCCGCGAAAATTTGCCCATGACGGGTACGGAGAAACGCAAACCGCCTCAGGTGCCACGCCTGCCTCGGGCGCCATTTCTCGCGCCCTCGCGGGAAACATCAGAACCTCCACGCAGTTCCACGCGGCTCATTTTTCAACTGTGGGATCGTGAAGAAATAGAACCTAGATCAGAGGTGCAGTCGGAGGTCTCGTTCCTTGCCTCCGCTGTCCCCTTTATTGTTCGGTTTCATTGTCGGTGTATCATTGCTTCAAAACTTCTCAAACTCTGCTCGATAGCTGACGCCCCCGCGGAACTCGGTCGCCGAACCGGGCAAAAGCTCCAAAACCATATATGCCTCCGACGGGACAGGAAACGGGCACTCGATTCCAAACGCCACCGCAGGCAAGAATCCAAATCGAGAATAGTAAGACGGTTCACCCAGCACGCTCACGACCCCATGCCCAAGTCGTCGGCACTCGTCCAAGCTCCACCTGATGAGCACTGAACCAATGCCCTGCCTTTGAAAATCAGGTGCTACGGGAACCGGCGCGAGTGCGAGAGCATGATGCTGCCCGCCAATCGTGATAGGACTGAATCCGATATGCGCGACTACGCGATCAGCATCCTCGGCGACGGCAGAGATCGTTAACGCATCCGCACTCCGCAATGCATCCACCAAATCCGCCTCTTCGGCACGTCCAAAGGTGGCATGTATCAATGCCCGGACTGCAGCAAAATCAGCAGCTTCCTCGTGGCGTAAGGCCGTGCAGGGCCGATTCATGCCAGTACACCAAAAAATGCGTTGAGCTTCTCGGCATCGAGTCGGTCATTCGTGCGGACACTGCTGCACAAATCCAGCCCGAACGGCTCCACCGCTGCCACGGCCTCGGCAACGTTACCAGCCGTAATTCCGCCTGCGAGGAAAAGTGGTACACGCACCGCCTCCCGAATACGGCGGCTGATCGCCCAATCGTGAGTGCGACCAGTGCCACCAAGAAGTTTCACGGGAAGCGATGTGTCACCCGAATCGAGCAGCAAGGCATGAACATGCTCCCCAACCTCGCGCGCCAGCTCAACGGTCTCCGGTCCCGTGACATGGATGACTTGCACAATCGCAATTCCTGGCAGCTCGCGCCGCAAGTCGCGGTAAACCGAAACGTCCACGTAGTCACAAAGCTGAAGGGTATTTGTGCCGCACCTGCGCTGCTGCACGATGATAGTCTCCGCCAAAGTCGCACTGGTGAGCAGGAACGTGCCAATCGGCGGTGGAACGCTTTGGGCAATTTCTGCAATGGCATCTTCCGTGATGACGCCTGGACCGCTCGGCATCGCGGATACTAATCCCAACGCAGACGCGCCGTTGGCAATTGCAATTTGTGCTTCGTCAGGTGACGAGATGCAGCAGATTTTGACTCTTGGCTTGGTTCTCATAGTTGAGTTTTCGTGGAGCGTTAAGGGTCAGTCACCCACGAAACGCCGATTGCCTACACCCTTTATTGTTCGACTATTTTTGATTGCCAGTACATTCCATATCACGAAAAGTACTCCGGGTATAAAAAATACTACTGTAGTAAATATCCATCCAATCAAAAATGCCAAAGGAGAACCAAATCCGTTTGGGCCTTCCATTCCGCCGTTTTTGATGATGAAATCTACTCGGGCGTAGTGAAAAAAGGTTCCTAATGCTAATGGCCCCAAACTCCCCAATAAGAGAAGCCAGTTTGCAATTGGCTGATGAAGAAAAGCCATCATTCCTCCGATGAAAAAGGAAAGGAAAAAGGGTAATACCACCAAATCCGTAAGAGTGACTCTGCCAAACATGCTCCAAACTACAATAAATGACATCACTCCTCCGAAAATACACTGAGGATAGATACGCAGTTGTTGAAGCATGATATTTTTATTTAATTAGGGGCGCAGTCGGAAGGCTCGCTCCTCGCCTCCGCTATACCCTTTAATGTTCGGCCTCGTGAGTGGGTGGCGGTTGCATCGTCTTATTCTGCATCCAACCGTTTAAGAATCTTCTTCGCCAAAGGCTCTTTGATTTCATTGTGCCGTGGAACTGCTTCGGAGATGCCATTCTTGGGATTCATCCAGATGGAATGATTGCCTCCTTCTCTCTTTAGAAAACAACCGGCAATTCGGAGTCGGCGTTCCAAGTCTCGGCGCTTCATCCCACAAGTATTTTCTCTTGTATCGCATCGTCGGGAA
>JAJTYZ010000135.1 GCA_021463515.1 Chthoniobacterales bacterium
CGTCCGCCGGTGCCCGTGCTTTCGCCCGTTTCCAGCAAAGTCACCGTCCAATCATCCTCGTCATGCTGCGTATGATACCGAATTTGCGGTGTACTCCCCAAGCGCAAGGTTACGTCGCTGGTGTTCCATTGGTAATTACGAAAATAATCCCGAATTACCTCGCCCTTGTAGCCAAGGCAGAGAACGAATTCCTTATGTCCCTGCGAGGCATAGAACTTCATGATGTGCCACAAAACCGGACGCCCGCCGACGGGCACCATGGGCTTGGGGCGGAACTCGGTTTCTTCGCGCAAGCGCGTGCCAAGGCCACCGCAGAGAATGACAACTTTCATAGATTGATTAGCTGCATATTTATCAACTTCCCTCTGAATCTTTTTACGAAGGAGTTCCTCAACGCCCCAACTTAGCACCCAAAACTACACATGGGCGATCGCTTGAGCGAAATCCTCGGTCACGTCCTCCAACGCTTCTAGCCCGACCGCCAGCCGAATAAGACTCGGGCTAATTCCTGCTTTCAGGCGATCATCTGCGGACATTCCGCGATGACTCGATTTCGCCGGTAAAGTCACCAGCGTTTCCGGCTCTCCCAAACTCACCGCATGAATCGCCAATTTGAGGTGATTTATAAAACGACTTACCGCCTCCTCTCCCCCTCGCAATTCAAAAGAAAGCAATCCTCCACCACCCGCCATTTGCCGCTGGAAAATCTCGTTTTGCGGATGATTCCGAAATCCCGGATAATGCACCGCTGTCACTTCCGGCCGCACGGCAAGCCATTCTGCTAAAGCCGCCGCGTGGCGATTGTGCGTTTCCATACGAAGGGAAAACGTCCGTAGTCCACGCAATGTTAGCCAAGCAGACAAAGCATTAACCGTTCCTCCGAGATTTTTATGAATCGCTCGATGTTCTTTTGTGAGCGGTTTACGACTTAAAAGGACGCCGCCCACGACATCGCCGTGTCCGTTAAGATACTTCGTCGTCGAGTGAATAATCCAATCGGCCCCAAATTCAAAAGGCCGCTGATTAAAAGGCGTTGCCACCGTATTGTCCACAATCACCGAAGCTCCGTGGTGATGAGCCGTCTCGACTGTTTTTTTTAGATCAATAAGCCGCATCAACGGATTGGAAGGCGTTTCCAAAAGAACCGCACCCGCTCGCCCCACCGCCTCCAACCACAAAGACTCATCCGCCGTATCCACAATCTCCACAGGCATGTGATAGACAGATTTAAAAATGCGAAGCAGCTCAAAACTTCCTCCATAAATATCCGGGTGCGTCACCAGCGGTGCCGCCTTTCCCGCCATGGCGCAGGTCACCGCACACAATGTCGCCGCATTGCCGGAACTCGTGACAAGGGCTCCGTGCCCCCCCTCCAAATCTGCCAACGCCTTCGCAAGAATCTCCACCGTCGGATTACCAAATCGCGTATAAGCATAACCCTTTCGCTCCCCCGAAAAAATCGCTTCCGCATCTTCCACCGCATCCAGATCGAAAATCGCACTTTGTACAATCGCCGGAACAATCGGCTTATTTCGAGCGTCCGTATCTTCCCACAAATCTCCCGAACGGACACAGCGCGTGCTGAATTGATAGGGTCTTCGAGACATGCTCTGCTTTTATCGCAATCCTGTATTGTCTGTGGAAGGAGGCCCCACACGAAAGCGACCTTGCTCAAGGCGTTGGAGGCGATTCCAAATTTGTTCGATGCTATCGCGATGCGTTGTGGAATTGCGTCGCCAGCTCATATCAACTGCCAATTCGAGATGCTTAAGTTGCGTGGGATTCGGTTCTGAACCCGGGGCATTGAGTGCTTCTAAACGCTGCAAATGACGCTCACGATCGGCTAAGGCTTCTCCCAAAAAATCCGCAATCGTCGCGGCGGCACTGTAGATTTCTGCATCATCTTTCCCTGCATTTTCCCGTTCTTTTCGAAACTGCTTCGCTACACTTTCCAACGTCTCGGTGTCATAGCCGGCACCTCCCGTTTGCAGCGGAGCGAGAATCGGGTCCACAAAAGGCACAAGACGTGCGGTGGGAGCTTCACCCGGCAATTGCCTCGGAGAACTGCGGTCGTTATGCAAATAAAATGCAAAGCCAACAGTTACTAAGATTAGAAACCCCAACACGGAAAGCCATACAACAGGGCTACGATCTTCGGCATAATGCACCGTCTGCTGCAATCGTGAGGCCCTTTCAAAAGAACCTTCGCGGCGTGACGTAGAAGAACTTTTTTGCAATGACTCGCTGGATCTCCGTCGGCGACGAACCCGCTTGCGAGGCGGATCGCCACTGCTTTTGGGCTGAGGAATATCGTCAAAAATCATACCATTTAAGCAAGCTGCCGCCCGTGGTCAAAGGAGCACTGATCTCCCGACCTTCTCGTAACCCACGTTGTTTTCTCACAAATCAATGCGAGCAATATCTCTCATCCGGTGCGTTCGGAGAGCGGATGCACCTTCCCCGGAACCACGCGGTCGGCGGTAATTTCTACTTCACGCTGTGTTCCAAGCAAGTCGAGAAGTACGGCGATACGTTCTTTGGCGGGAAGGATGCGTGTGACCACCGCCCGCAGCCCCTTAAACGGCCCTTCAACCAACGTCACTTCATCACCCGGCGTAATCGTCGGCGCAATTTCGATCACTTCGTTATCACGTACGAACAACCGCAAATCCGCAATCACCGCCTCATCCACCACCGCAGGACATCCTCCAAACCCCACTACCTTCGTCACTCCCATCGCAGAAGCCACGAGGCGATAATGCGTGCGAAACACAAAACGCCCAAAAATATACCCAGGAAAAAGTGCCTCCTCGAACCACTTTTTGCCGCTAACGGTCATGCGTTGAAATCGCATCGAAGGACTGAAAACTTCCAACTCAATTTTTGACCGCAAAAACTGCGCGGCAAGTTTTTCATGCTTTGGCTGCGTCTTGAGGCAAAACCAAAGCAAATCTTGGGATTCATGGATCGCGGAAATTTCCATGAAATCAGAAACAAGCAAAAAATCCCACGGCACCTCGTGGAAGAACGAGGATGCGCAAGTGGCGGCGTGGAGCGCGTCTGCGGGAGAATATCATGGATAGAAATTGGAACATGCGCCCCGACAAAATTCAAGGAACATCGAGCAAACTGCGCGGATTGCATTGTAACGCCAAGTGCAGATAATTTGCTGACGGTGGGAAAATCAAAACCAGCTTGGCAAGCGCAAGACGATCTCTTCCTCGTTCCCTCGGGAGGTTGGATTCTTGCCGCACTCTTGCTTTTATCTGTCGCACTCGCAGGAGGACGTCCTCTTTGGGCGCAAGGCGTGGTGACGATCGGCATAGGTTTGCTGTGGCTTAGGTGGCCACCGCGCAGTGCGCCACGTCGTGAATTGATGTGGGCTCTCATCGCGCTCGCCGCCGCACCTTTAGCCGCTTATCTCCCGAAATTCCTTTTTCCCTCGCCACTCTGGCGTCAGGAATTGGCGTCATTACCAGCCATTCACTCATCATTTTTTATCACCCTACAACCATGGTTCACCTTTCATATATGGCTCCTTTGGCTCTCGGGTGTCGCTCTAGCAGCATGGTGCTGCGCCCAAACATGGGACCATTACAATCGAAGTACATTAGCCCGCATGTACACGGGGGGAATTGTCGCCATCACCGTGTTTGCCATTTACGGATTTTCAACGGGAAACAATCCGAGTTTCTGGCAAAGCACCGAGGGATTTGGCCCCTTCCTAAACCGCAACCAATGGGGAGCCACGATGGGAATGGCGGGCATCATGGCCGTGGCTTTAATTCATCAAGCCGTACGCCGACAACGCAAACGGCGCGTGTTTTTCTGGTCCGCTTCGTTGGCACTTCTTATCGGTGCCGTCATTCTCAATGGCTCGCGAGGCGGCCTGCTCATTCTCGTCGCAGGCGGAGGAGCTTATTGGATGTTTTACGGCCTCATTCGAAGGCAATACCAATACGCAGCGGTGGGTGTTTCGTTTGTTCTCATTTCCTTTGCGATTTTTTCTCTCGGCGGAAGCGTTTTGCTCGAACGATTTGTTAGCATTCAACAAACGATTCAAACAGGCGGCGAAGAAGATTTTCGCCTCCAATTTTACCGCATGATCAAACCCTTATTTGCCGATGCACCTCTCACCGGATTTGGACTGGGGAACTTTGAATTTATTTTTCCATTTTATCTCGATTACGCGCCTGTTTTTGATCGTCGCCCCATCCATCCCGAAAATAGCTTTCTATGGCTCCTGAGCGAAGGGGGCCTACTACTCGTGCTAGCCGTTGCGGCAGTCGTCATCGTTCTTCTTCGCCTCGCTTACACAGCCCGCCGTTCCCGTGCAGCGACCATGCGAGCAGCGGGGCTGGCGTGTGTGCTGATGTTGATTTTTAGCAGCTTTTTTGAAGTCAATGGGCACAGAATTGGCACGCTTTTTCCGGTGATTTTCTTGGGATCTTTGGCACTGCCGATTGCTGATGGTACCCCATTTTCTCCACGTACTCTACGCCTACTGCGTGTCTTCGGTGGCGGAATTGTTTTGGTAGGATTTCTCTGGCTCACGGCATCATCCGGGCTTTTTCTTTTCCCGAGAATTCAAGGCATCAGTCCTTTGCACGCAGCAGCAGCTCGTGCCCATGGAGCAGGAGATTTAGAGCGGGCCATTGCGCTATTAAAATCGAGCACGCGACTTAAGCCTCTCGATTGGGCTTCGCATTGGACGCTGGGAACGTATCTATTGGAAAAAAATTCCCCGGATTTGGCATGGAATGAATTTCGAGCTGCGGGTGCATTTTTACCTTACAGCGATTGGATGCTGGAAGAAGAAGGGCACCTTTGGCTGAGCATCAATCCCATGCGTGCGGCATTTGTGTGGTCCGAGGCCTTGCAACGCACACGCCATGCAAATCGCTCCTCAATGTACATCGGCATGTTGAAAGCCTCCGAGAAAAACCTCTCGCTTCGGGCGATGTTACTACGACTTTTTCCCAATGATCCAGAACTCGAGTTTATTCGCATTAAAGAACCGGGAGACGTAGGTATGGCGCGACTCAACGGGCTGCTTACAAAAACCCAAGACCTCGAATACGCGCCAGACTATCTCGTCGAACCCGTACTGCGCTATATGCTCGAACATGGGCAGTCCGCACGCCTCGATGCCATCGTGGACAATCACAAACGCGTCAAACAAATCGGCTGGCGAGTACTTGTAAGTCGCGCCGTGAACGAAGGGCACTTTGAGGATGCAGTGCGTCTGTATTTTCAATACGGCACACAACCCATACTTCCCTCCCAAATTACCGGTGGCGATTTCCAAGCCATTGAACGCGCTGCGACGTTGACACCCGACAACATCACGGCTGCCATTGCCTATTATCAGATGTTGGAAGGCGCAAGACGCAAGGATGAAGCTCTCTGGCAACTACGTCGCATCATGGAATTTTCCACCGCTCCCACCTATATTTGGTATCTCGCAGCCAAGGCGGAGTATGACCGCAAAAACTACGAAGAGGCATGGAAGCTTCTACGTACTTACGAAGAAAAAACCAGGCCATGAGCTTCTGGCATTCCTCCGATCCTCTTAAAGACGAAGACCTCAGTGCCGTAGAAATTCGTCAAATTTGGCGACGCCGCTTTTACCGACGCCTCCTCACATTGGGGGTGCCGGCCTTGTTCATTCTCATTATCATCACAGCCTTGGCTATTCCTCGTGTGAAAGATTGGCGAGCACGGCAATTTGCGGAGCAAGCAAACACCCTTCGTCTCCAAGGCAAATTACAAGAGGCATTCAACAACGCGGCTACGGCCATTCAAATGCGTCCTACTCTCGCAGATTCTCAGCGTGCTTATGCCGCAGTACTTGTCGCTGCCGGTAAAGCCGAGGGCATCCCCGTACTCCAACAACTCATTGATGAAGGCAAAGCGACGGCCCAAGATCGCCTGAATCTCGCAGAGGCAGGATTACACTTTGCCGATTTAGCACTTGCCGAACGCGAAGCTACTTGGCTCCTCGACCAGAAAGAAAAAGCCGCCGAAGCATTCCTCGTTTTGGCCCGCGTACGCCTCGCGCAAAATCGCTCTGCGGATGCTGAGCACATTCTTAAACAATGCCTCGATGTGGGAGGAAGCGATAATGCGGTGATCCTCCTCGCGCAGTTAAAGTTTGCAGCCAACGCCTCCGAAGCCGCCAAGGAAGCCGTTTCGCTGCTGCAACCCCTCACAACGAAGAAAGGCGCGATAGGGCTGGCGGCATTGATGGTTCTTCTCAATTCCCCGGCTATCAGTCTCCCCGAAGCGGCATCATGGGTCAAAGCCGCCCACGCGCATCCGTTAATCAATGACGAACAAAAGTTAGCTCTTGCCAATGCAGAAATACAAGTCACCCCCGCCGCATCCTCCGATATTCTGCACCGCATGATCGAGGAATTCCGCAGCGGGACTCCCGCACAACGCGTATTGCTGGGGCGTTGGCTCAATCACAATCACCAATACGCGGAGACACTCAAGGTCATTTCACCCGAAGAGGCGATGAGCCATCGGGATTTATTCCTCATCCGCCTTGATGCCATGGCAGGACTTGGAGATTGGACAGGCATTTCCACCCTACTCGACGAACCAAATCTGCCACTCCAAACGCCCTTCGCCATGCTTTACCGAGGCCGTGCGGCACGAGAAGTCGGCGACTCTGCTACCGCCGCCACCTATTACCGCCGCGCCCTACGTGACCCAACCCTCTCTCCCGAAGTTTTATGGTACGTCGTCGGCTACCTCAATCGAATTGGCGAACACCAAGTATTGGAACAAGAGTTAAACAATATGACTTCCAATCCCACACTCGCACGAAAAGCTTTTGAGGCACTTGTTCCCCTCGTGCAAGCAAGGCAGGATGCCGAGGAGCTGTATAAACTTTACGAGCGTATGATCCTGATTCTTCCTAGCGATTATGCAGCGCAAAACGACTTGCGCTATTTTGCGGCTCTCACAAAACACCACATTGACACAACCGGGGCGCAAGAATTGGTAAAGGCCGAACCGCGCATGTTGGCCTACCGCATTACGCTGGCTTTAACCCTGCTTCGAGAAGGTAAAAACGCGGAGGCCTTGCATGTTTTTGACGGCGAAACTCTCAATCCTGCCGACATTCAGCCCTACCAACGCGCCATCCTCGCGGCTATCCTCGGTGCCAATGGCCGTGAAAGCGAAGCGCAAGATTTAGCCACCAACATTCCAGGCGATTCCATCACCACGCAGGAAATGGAATTGATTAAACCCTGGCATAAAGACCCCGCCTCTCCCAAACCTCACCGTTAAAAAAAATCTGCACTCGCAAACCCTTTCCATGCTTGCAATCGCAGCAACCTCCATTAAAAACGAATGTCATGAAGAAAATCGAGGCCATCATCAAACCCTTCAAAATGGAACACGTGAAAGAGGCTTTGGCCGAGATTGGAATTGAAGGAATGACGGTCACCGAAGTGAAAGGCTTCGGGCGCCAAAAAGGTCATACCGAAATTTACCGTGGTAGCGAATACACCGTGGATTTTCTTCCGAAAGTCAAAGTGGAAATCGTCGTCAGCGATGATAATTTGCAGCGCGTCACCGAGGCGATTGTCACCGCAGCGAAGACGGGCAAAATCGGCGATGGTAAGGTGTTTGTTTATCCTGTCGAAGATGCCATTCGTATCCGCACTAAAGAAACGGGTGATCAAGCGATCTAATCCCGCTCTCACACTCACCCATCGCTTACCTTCGTGGATATTTTCCAAGCCCTGATCCTCGGCTTGGTCGAAGGACTCACCGAATACCTTCCCGTGAGTTCCACCGGACACCTCTTGCTCACCCAGCGTTTGCTAGGCATTGAATCCGGTGAAGCCTCAAACGCCTTTGCCATCAGTATTCAGGCGGGTGCCATTCTCGCGGTGCTCGGACTTTACCGTCTGCGCGTGCAACAAATGGTTCTCGGTTTCGTTGGGCGTCATCCAGACGGACGGCGTCTCGCCATGCATCTCATCGCTGCTTTTATTCCCGCCGCCATCCTTGGGCTAATTCTCGAAAAGCTGATTAAAAAATTTCTTTTTGGCGGCGGAGCGTGGGGATTGTGGCCCATCGTAGCTGCATGGTTTGTAGGCGGCGTCGCTATCTTGGTGGTTTCAGCAGCACGCCGACAACGCGGAATCGCTCCCACTGCAGGGCTGAGCCTCGAAGGGCTCACCCTCAAAATGTCCGTCTTCATCGGCGTTGCCCAATGCCTCGCCATGTGGCCCGGTGTCAGCCGCAGCCTCATCACCATCGTAGGCGGAGTGCTTGCAGGGCTCTCCATTCCAGCGGCAGTTGAGTTCAGCTTTCTCCTCGGTGTGATCACCCTCGGTGCCGCGACGGCGAAGGACTTACTGGATTCGGGAACGACGATGATTGCAGCTTACGGCTGGCCTGCGATAGCCGTCGGTTTTATTGCCGCCTGGGTGTCTGCCGTTCTGGCGGTAAAATGGATGGTCTCCTATCTCCAATCGCACGGTATGGCGATTTTCGGCTGGTATCGTATTATTCTTGCCATAGCCATCACCGCATGGCTCCTCTGGTCAAAATAAAAATGGACCCCATCATTCCCGATCTCCAATCCGTCGTCCTGTGCGAAGATGTACGCACGGAGATCAGCGGGTCCCAGACCCTCGTGGGAGTAATCGGGGCGATTCCCGTTCCTCAAGTTCCGGTCAATTTTTTTAAGCTCTGCTTGTGGGCGCGTTGGTGTGGCGGCTACGGGCGATTTCATCAAGACTCACGATTGCTTGATCCCGATGATGAACCGGTGGCCGAAGCAGGACTTGATTTTGAGCTTCGTGAAATGGAAGGCAGTGCTACGAATGTTCACTTTTTTGGTGGCGTTCAGATCAAAAAATTTGGGCTTCACCATGTAGAAATCAGCCTCGATAGCGATCTGTGCATGCGCTTTCCCGTTCCCATCATTCAAGTCCCTCAACCTCCCGAAAGCACCCCTCCTCCCAGCTTTCAAAACCCAACGTTGGAGAGCTAATTAAAACTCGAGGCTTTCGCCATCGTGCGGAATAAAAATACGACCGACATGTGGAAGTTCACGGCGCACTTGGATGGCCAGTTCCTTTTCCTGACCTGTCAACTTGGGTGAAAGATGATTCAGCACCAAGGTGCCAATCTCGCGACCTTGCAAAAACGAAAACAATGCGGACGGCAAAAAATGTGCCAACTCGCATACCAAAACATCGCAACGGGAACTCAAGGCGCATTTTAAATCCTGCGGAGCTCCAAGATCGGATGAATAAATAACGCGGTGACCATTTCCATGGATAATTAATCCAAACGTCTTAAACCGATGCATTGCCTCCGGCTCAATAATTTGCCGCAACCCATCCAAATGCGTCGTTGCAAAAACTTCCACCTCGACTCCAGATGCCACTTTCGCCGATTTCCCTAATGTCCATGGATGCAGCAAGAGCGAAAATCCCAGCAACTTTTCCGGCAAATAAACAGCGTTCAACCATGCTTTCAACGGTTCAATAAGTTCCTGCGGAAGGTAAATCGGGAGCGGACGTTGGCGCGATTCCAGCCATGCGGATTGCAACAGCATGAACAACCCCGCTGTATGATCCGAGTGCCCATGCGTGATAAGCACCGCATCCAAATCGGAAATCCTAATCCCTCGGTCTCGCAGGTGTAATGAACACGGCTCTCCCGCATCTACGAGAATTTTCGCCGAAGCAAGTTCCAGCAAACTAGAAGAACTTCCACGCCCGGGAGCAGGAACGCCAGGACCAGTACCGAGAAAAATTATGGAATGCACGTGGTGTTCCTACATTTCTAAAGTTCATCGCGCAAGCCGCGACGCTTGCGAGAGGCAACGACTACCCCTAAGTTATTCCTTCCGCATGTTACGTTCCATGCTCCGCTTTCTTATAGTCTTGTGCCTGTCAGGCGTCATACTCCAGGCACAGGATGGCGCAGGCGTGCCCGAGCGTGTTCCCTACACAAACACACGCAGTGCGGATGGCTTCGATATGCCCGTGGGAAAACCGGATGCCGAGGGCTATTATCGTTCGCGAGGACTTATTGTAGGACGACATTTAGGCGATGATTGGAATGGCAATGGCATGGGAAATTCAGACCTTGGAGCACCCGTTTATAGCACCGCCCATGGACTCGTGGTTTATGCTCGTAATGCACGCATGGGTTGGGGCAACACCGTCATCATTCGCCATGTTTTCTGGGAGGGCTTTCGATGGAACTACGTGGATTCACTGTACGCGCACTTACATCAGGTTTTTGTGCGCGAAGGTCAGCAAGTTCGGCGCGGACAATGCGTCGGTAGCATCGGCACCAACTTCGGCATGTACACCGCGCACTTGCATTTCGAAATTCGTAAAAACCTTCGCATCGGAATCAATCAAGGCTCCTACCGCAAAGACCTTGGCAACTATCATCGGCCCTACGATTTTATCCTCGGGCACCGCAAAGTTTCCGGCGGTAATCGTCCGGTGAAAGTTCCCAAGGATACCTTTCGTTTACAGGCGCAGAGCGTGGATGAAATGAGGCCCGGACGCATCCCTGCCCCTCGCGAAAAGCCCACACCGAAGCGCGGAGATTTCAAAGTTAATCGCTATAGCAGCCCTCTCCGCTGACCCCACCACATTCCCCCTCGACAAACACTCCGTTCCCTCGGCATTTTGGAGTGGTGCAAAAATTATCTCCGTGCATAGATTGAGCATTCATCATGAATTCCTCCTCCCCGACCAATTTTGCAGGCCAACACATTCTCGTTGTGGAACCGCTAAAATCGTTTGGCGTAGATTTAAATGATGCGCTGAAACATCTGGGAAATCCCGACGTAACAATCGTCACTCGTGCCGATGATGCAGAGCAAGCTGCGGCAACACACAAGCCGGATGTCATTTTTTGCAACATTCACCTCAGCGACAATGGAGACGGATTTGATTTGGCCCAACATCTACATGCGACGCACGAGGCACCCATTGTTTTTTTCTCTACCAATCCCGATGAGCACAGCATCCGGTATGCACTTCGCCATTCGCCATGCACGCCTGTTGAGCCTCCTTTTGACTCCGGACGGTTGAGTTCCGCCATGGAAGACGCTCTCTATAAGTTTCGTAAAGGTATTACCACGCACGAACATCTACGCGAGCTTCGAATTACCGATCCTCTCACCGGATTGGGAACGTCCCACAAAATGAATCTTGCGCTCTACCACGAGTGGAATCGTTGCACCCTCGAAGAAGCACCCTTGGCATTTCTCCTTCTCCATTTGGAAAATTTTGAGAACTTTGAACGTGTCGGTAATTCCGAAACGACACTGGAGGCACTTACAAAATTAGCGCAAGCCATCCAAACACATTGTGCCCGTCGGCGCGATGTCGTAACCAAGGGAGCCACCGCACGATTCATGATATTACTTCCAAGCACGGACGAACCCGGGGCGCGGCATGTTGCGGGACAAATCGTTGAGGCCATTCGCGATCTTCGTTTAGTACCGCCGGAAACTTCCGGCTCACCTGCCATCACAGCAGCCATCGGAATCGCTGTCGTTATTCCTTCCGGCGATAAAACGATTGCCTCCATGTTGGAATGGGCGGAGTTGCAACTCGACACCGCTGAGCGACGCGGAGGCAATCGCTTTCATGGTGGCTCCATGCAACCCGGCAACACAATCACAACCGCAGCACCCAAAAGCTTTCTGGATCGTTGGAAATCGTGGTGGACAAATAAATCTACGGACCGCCGCGACCTGCACTAAAGTTGTCAGTCTATTTGCAAATAAGCCGCAAGTCCTTGCTTGCCGCCTTCGCGTCCAAAACCGCTTTCTTTGTATCCTCCAAATGGACTGGCAGGATCAAACTTGTTGTAGGTCTCGGCCCACACAACTCCCGCGCGCAATTGCGTGGCTAGTTTGAATACCTTGCTGCCCTTATCCGTCCACACCCCCGCACTCAGGCCGTAGGGCGTATTATTGGCGCGTTCGAGAGCTTCCTCGGGCGTACGAAATGTCATCACACTCAACACCGGCCCAAAAATTTCTTCCTGCGCAATGCGATGAGAATCTGCAACACCGGTGAAAAATGCGGGAGCATGATAATACCCCTTCGCCGGCAACTCACACGGAGCTTCATGGTACTCCGCACCTTCCTCACGTCCGCTTTCCACGAGAGAGCGAATCCGCTCCAATTGCTCGCGGCTGTTAATAGCACCGATGTCGGTATTTTTATCCAACGGATCGCCCACGCGGAGAGAACGCAGACGATTGCGCAAGCGGCGAATCACCGGCTCCACAATCCCCTCTTGAACAAAGAGCCGCGAACCGGCGCAACAGACGTGCCCTTGATTGAAATAAATGCCCTGAATAATCCCTTCGATAGCCTGATCAATCGGCGCATCTTCGCACACGATATTGGCTGCTTTTCCACCTAGCTCTAATGTCAGTTTCTTGCGTGTTCCCGCCAAAGATTTGGCAATGCGTTTGCCCACATCGGTTGATCCCGTGAAAGCGATTTTGTCAATGTCGGGATGATTCACAAGTGCCGCACCGGTGTCTCCCGCTCCCGTCACAATATTCACCACACCCTCGGGCAAATCCGCTTCAGCAAAAATTTCTGCCAAGTGCAGAGCCGTGATTGATGTCGTTTCCGCAGGCTTCAGCACGCAGGTATTTCCGCACGCAAGTGCGGGTGCGAGCTTCCATGCGGCCATCAACATAGGAAAATTCCAAGGGATGATCTGGCCGACAACTCCCAGCGGACGCGGACGCCGCCCTGCAAAAGCGTAGTCCAATTTATCCGCCCACCCTGCGTGATAAAAAAAGTGCGCGGCTGCTAAAGGAAGGTCAATGTTGCGGCTTTCACGAATTGTTTTCCCGCCATCCAGTGATTCCAACACCGCCAAATCGCGAATCTTTTCCTGGATAAGACGGGCAATACGAAAAAGGTATTTTCCCCGCTCTCGTCCGGACATTTTTCCCCAAACATGATCGTAAGCATGTCGCGCGGCTTTTACCGCACGCTCCACATCGGCAGCGTTTCCGAGAGCGATTTCTGCAAGCTGTTGTTCATTGGCGGGATTGATGGATGGAAAATATTTTCCTGAGGAAGGTTTGACAAATTTGCCTCCAATAAAAAGTTCATAGCGCGAGCGCAATTTGAGATCCGAAGGTGCCTCCGGAGCGGGCGCATATTTCCAACGATCTCCAAAACGCAGAATTCGCTCGGCAGGAGGAACGGGTGCTCCATGCGAGGATGCAGACATCACGCTCGGTATCACATCGTGAGAGACAATTTTACGAGGCTTATTCTTTTTCATGAGAGGGAAAAGTAATTGCTGCTCTGATATCCGCCATCCACACATTTGGCGATTTGCAGGAGGATGTCATTGGCGAGCGTACTGGCACCCAAGCGAAAGAGGTCCGGCGTGAGCCAATCATCGCCCAGCGTTTCTTTGACCATCACCAAATACTGCAGGGCCTGCTTTGCTGTGCGGATGCCGCCGGCAGGTTTCATGCCAATGCGGATTCCTGTGGCGAAGAAAAATTGCCGTATAGCTTCGAGCATCACGAGGGTGACAGGAAGGGTTGCTGCGGGGCTGACTTTACCGGTGGAAGTTTTGATGAAGTCCGCGCCTGCCTGCATGGCCAGCATACTTGCGACACGCACATTGTCGTAAGTCACCAACTCACCCGTTTCCAATATGACTTTGAGGTGAACCGGTCCGCACAATTCTTTCACCGCCGCAATTTCATCGTACACGCGGTCGTGTTCTCCTCGCAAAAACGCGCCACGGTCTATCACCATATCAATCTCATCTGCCCCCGCGTCCAATGCCTCCCGCGTGTCTTCCAGCTTAATTTTCAGAGCACTAAGACCACTTGGAAAGCACGTTGCGACCGAGGCAACCTTCACTGGCGAACCACGCAGGAACGCCTTGGCCGCTCGCACAAGATTGGGGTAAACGCAAACCGCCGCCACCATTCCGCTGTGATAACGCTCCTGCGCCGGATGCATCGCCTTATGACAAAGTGTCATCACTTTTCCGGGTGTGTCGCGCCCTTCCAAGGTCGTCAAATCAAGCATCGAAAAAGCCAACCGCAAACCTTCCAACTTCGCCGTGGTTTTAATGCTTCGTTTCGCAAACAAGGCCGCACGTTCTTCGACCATGATTTGATCCACCCGCATGAAAGCGGGTGACTGATTGCTCCGGGGAATAATCGAACTCACAATGAGTAAAATCTATGCCGCAACCACAATCTCCACAAGCTCAGCCTTTCATTGAAAAATCTCAGAGCTTCTACGAATATCTCATCATTTTAAGGTAAAGATGCTTGCCCAGCTTTCTCCTTCAACGATTGCCGGTGCTGATAGTATTGCGAGGGGGTGGTAAAAATGACACCCTGCTCCTGAAGGTATTCCACTATTTTTACAAAATCCGCAAAGCGTTCGTCGTTCCATGCATTGGGATGCCCTTGCATCACGAAGATGTCACGCTTTGTGTCGCGGCTTTCGTAGCTTTTTTTGACGCGCTCCAAATTGGGAACAAAAGTAGGGTTTTCAATGTTCAAAGGTGTGCGATCAATCACAATCACACCGGACAAAATTTCTATTGGTTTGCCATAAAGCCACACCTTTAAGTCTGGGTTTTCCGAGAGAACCTTCTTTGTTGCGTCGTCCGTTTCATTAAACGGTGCTCCAAAGGCGGAGAAAGGTTGTCCCAGCAATTCCTTGGAAAGCTGTTGCGCACGCTCGAAATGTTCCTTTTGGTGTTCGTAGGTCGTGCCCTTAAATTCGGAAACATCCTTATCACCCTCCTTCCATTGTTTGTGATCCAACCCATGATTCCAGAACTCCACCAGTCCTTTCGCCTGAAGCTCCTTGAGCCAATCGTGGTAAGTCGAATTTTTGCGCTCCAAAGAAGCAGCAACAATTCCCAAAGCAGATTTGATACCTTTCTCCTCCAAAAATTTGAGGGTTCTCTCCCATGCTGGAGTCGGTGAAGAAACATCATCCAATTTAAGAATGATAAATGGCGGCGTGGCAGAATCTGCCCCCATCGCGAAGAATGTTGTCAACGCACAGAAAAGAAAAAGGGAGCTTACAAATTTCATAATAAAGGATTTTTGAAGTTCGCCACCCGTAAGCAAAAGTTCCCCGCAAAACAATTGGGCAACAAGTCAACATGTTGCGCTTGCATGTAATTTTGAAAGAAATTAAGGAGCAATTCCTTCCTTCGCCAAGAAGCGTTCCAACTGTTGTACGTCGAAATCTGCCAAAACTTTTCCATGAATCTCCAAAGTTGGCGTGAGAGATTGATGAGATATTTTTTCCATCTGCGCATAAGCCGCTGCATCTTTTAAAACATCGCGTTTCTCGTAAGAGAATCCGTGGGCATCTAAATAATTTATCGCCTCGATACACCATGGGCACCATGGCTTGATATAAAGAATCATCATATTGAACCCGCGAGAATCCTCGCGAAAGACGCATGACGCAAGGATGGAGACCATGCTCCCACGTAATTTTACGAGAATGCACACGACTTGCGCATTGCGAAGAGACGCTCGTCTGTCATAGTGTCCCATCACCCCGTCTTATGGCGCGTTCGTCTAGAGGCCTAGGACACAGCCCTCTCAAGGCTGGTACACGGGTTCGAATCCCGTACGCGCTGCACTCCTCACTTGCCCTTTCCTTCACTTTCCATGTATCTTGCCACGCGATTTGAGAAAAAGTGACAGACATTTGAGAAACTTTTGATTTTTTGGAGATTGGAAGACCTTTTGCAAAGCCCTTGCATCACCACTTCCCCACCGGACATCTCGCCGCCCGCCATCCCGCCTTCACATCCATAAAGCATCCGCACTTCGTGCAACGCCTCTGCGCCGTAAAAAACTCACACCCCTCGCAAATCGCCAGCCGCCGCGCCTTTTCCTCCGCGCTCACAGGCTCCCGCCCCGCCAACATCGCCCCAGCCTCACCCATCACCGCACGCGCCAAACCAGCAGCCTGCCCCGCAATCGAAGGCGGCGAAAACCGCGCCCGTAAATCCTCATACGCCGCTGCTGTAAGCTCTAGCATCTCCCGCCCATCCTCGCCCATGACCACCTTACCCGCAGCCAAGCACGCCTCCACATATCCCGCGCCGCGCTGCGCCGCCACCGCCCGAATAGCCTCTAGTGCAATCCTCATGGCGGTGGAGTGCTTAATGTCCCGACATAATCCGATAGCACCAAGCGAACCTTCGTTCCGTCGCTATTCCCGCACGATTCAACCCCGTAAATATGGCTCATTGTATTTGATGCTATGACAGGAAAAGCAGGCACGGACGCTATCGAAATCACGCTATCCAACAATCCCGAATAAGTCCCCGTTGCCGATGTAACTTTACATGTCCCATCAAGCAACGATTTGTAAATCACAACCCCCGATGCTGATTCGCAATCGTCCACATCATACATCGTCGCCACACGATACAGGGTATTACTATCCACGAATCCGCGAAAATAAACCGCGTCACAAACACAATCCGCCGTCACCATCGTCTTAACCGTCTGCGGACTACACGCGCCCCATCCCGTCGCAATAATCGCAAATGTTAGCGGTTGCCCCTCAGTGCAAGTAATCGGTGATGCACCGCTGGCCGCGCCCGGTGCCGTATGCAGTCCCATGCTCACCGTGCGCCCGAGAATGTTAGCCTTTACGCTCCAATAGCCGCTCCCGCCCGACAACCCAACTTCGATAGAGATTTCCTTATCCTCGCCAACGCACGACACCAACGCCGATGCGCCCGTAAGCGTCGGAGCAATACATCCCGGATCCGGCGTAGGGGTCGGCGGAATCGGTGTAGGTGGATCAGGAGGATCAGGTCTTTTCCCGCCTCCACCACCACCGCCATCATCAGGAGGCAGAACGGGCGGATTACCCCCACCGCCGCCACCACCACCACCACCGCGATCATCGTCTTTGCACTCCGCAAGCTCTGGTGGAATATGCGTCCAGTCATCCGCTTCCCATTCCTCCTTTGCAAAATCCTCCGCCTCCACCACGCGCCACGCCTCGCCATTCCAGAACCACGCCACGCCGCGCTGATAGACCAGCCACAACCCCGCCGCCCATGCCTCGCGCCGCACATGCCTCCCCTTCTTTGCGGTTTCTCGTGCTACGCTCCAATGACTCATGGTGCTTCCTCCGCAAAAATAGGAACAGGTCGCGGGCGCATCTCCGGCCCATCGCCCCAACCACGCTCTGCTGTCGGTGCGGCCTCATTGTAAGCCGGACGCCCTCCGCAAATATCCGCCGCGTAATTTTCATCCGTCCAATCCCTCGCTCGAAAATCCTTCTCCGCGAAATCTTCCGCCGTCGCCACCCGCCACGACAAATCCGGCAAACGCACTTGCCATAGCCGCCCAAAATAAGCCAGCCACGTGCCCCGCTCCCAGCCCACACGCCGGATCGCCATGCCTTGTCGCGCTATCTCCCGCGCCGCAAACCAATCAAGGCTCCACATAGCGCAAAGCCTCCTAGCCCTGCGCTAAATCGCGCTCGATACGGATTAAAAACGTCGCCGAAGTGCGCGTGAGTAATTGCGGCCCTACGTCGCCGTATTCAGGATTCACTTGCACGTATTCAATTTCGGCTAGTGCGAAAAAAAATGTCCCCGTATCCGCCTCGTAATTGCTCAACGCCCCGGCCAATGCCGCGCCATCGAATTTGCTATGCAGCAGAAAATTCGTTCCCGTCGAAACGCCCTGCTTATCGAAAACCTCCGACGAAACCACCAGCACCGAATCCGGCTCATATTCCTTCACGACAAGCCGCAACGCATCCAAGTTTATGTCCTGCACCGTTGTCCCGCGAATAAACGAAATCCGCGCCAGCAAATCGTCATCTTCTTTCACTGCGAAAGCAAAAGGCACATCCGCTGTCTCTCCCTTTTCCAATGCAGCCAACGCCTTCGCATCCAGCGGATCCACCTCCTTACCATCCACCGAGAGTTGCCCCGTCACCACATCCACGCACAGCCAAGACAACGAATCCGGCACAAGCGCACCCGGCTCAATGCCGATTGTGAACTGCTGCTCCGCACTATCACCATCGGCATTGCTCGCCTTCAAGCCCAGCACAAACACCCCCGGCACTTCCGCCGCGCCGATAATTTTCCCCGTGGGCTTCCTCGAAATCTTCCCGTCCGTGATGTTGCTCCCCAATGAAACCGCCGCGCCCCCGATCGTCGCTGCAAGCTTCAAACTCGTTGTTGCTACAACATCCCGAGCAAAATAAATCGTGTCCACCGCAACGCTGCTGCCGCCCGTTTTTTCTACAATCACCACCTGATCTCCCGCAACAATCGTATGTCCCGTTGCCGTAATAATCCCCGTCCCGCTATCGCCCGTTATCGCGTATTTCGTGGGAGCATCCAAAGCCAATCCATCAGGAAGCGCATTGTTGCTACTCCACCGCGTCGGGCTATTCGTCGCGTAAGGTTGGAACTCAAAATACTCCCATTGCTTGTAGCCAAGCACCGATTGCGTTGCCGATATTACAGGTATAGCCATAAGTTTTTAGGTGATGATTGCTTTTGCTCTTTTTTCGTCTGCGTCCTCATCTTTTATGGGGAGCATTTCATAGGCGACCCACCCGCGAGCATCAGCAGCAAGTGCATTTTCCGTATCGAAATTTATCAGCCGCGCCCTCAGCGCGAAATTTGCCGTAGCCGGTGCCGCCGCGTCATTCCCCTCCCATACGCCATAGCACATCGTATCCAGCGAGAGAGTATCCGCCAACGACACCAGTTGCCGCTTAATGCGCGTGCCGAAAGAGTGCGTCTGCCGATTTCCCGTGAGGATGAGCCGTTGCGAGAGGATCGGCGTCGCGCTCCACACCACATTTTCGAGGTTCGTGCCCGTGGTCGCCGGAGTGGATTGGCTCGGGGCCGTCCCCTTTTCCACCACCAACATCCATTGTGCATTCGAGCTTGCGCCCACAAGCTGTGTCCCTAACCCGAATTGCACGTCCAGCGTGCGATTAAGCCGCAGCATTTCCGCGCTGATAAAAATACGCCACAGCTCCCGCTGGAAGCCTGTCGGGAAAAAGCTCGTGCTCGCGCCAGATTGCGCCACCGCATACCGCACCCGCCCGTCACTGGCGAAATTACCACCCACCGGCACCCGCCCGCCATAAATCCCGCGCCCCATATCTAGCACACCCGAAGAATTATTCTGCCATACCTCGCCCTCTGCAATCGCCGGAAGGTCGCCCGAGGTATAGCTCGTCACCGTCGCGTCATGCACTGCGGGGAGCATAAGCGGAGCGCGAGAAAGTTTGCTCGCGTCAATGCCATCATTATCGCTCCACACGTCTTTTATCGCCCCCTTGAAAAACATCACCTCCCGCGTCTCGGGCAACTCAATCGTCATCCCGCTCCCCTGCGTCATTTGCGCCGCAGGCCCCGTGCTCGGGAGGATGCTTTCTAGCACCGTCACCCGCGAACCGATGTCGTCCATGAAATCCGGCAAACTCGGGTACCCATCCCCGGCCACCACCTGTGGCACCGTGACTGTGAGTCCTTCCGCCCAAGCGGGCGCGGATTGCGCTCCGAGCACGATCACCGTCCAGGCGTCGGTTGCGGGCGCACCGGCCAGAGCTGTCACGGTCACTTTGTTGGCGGTATCAATCGTCACCGCGAAATCTGTGCCGAGCACGAGTTGGCTGCCGCCGCTCGTATTTTCCCGCACGAACACCACGACGGCCTCTGTGTCTAGGCCGTGAGACACCTCGAAAGCGGTTTGCGAGCCATTGCCGACGTTATCGGTGTAATAATGCTGCCCCGTAAGGATGTTGTTTTCGCCGAATGGAACATAATCCTTAAAGTTGTGCGGGCGCAGCCACTCAATGACCGGCACATTCTCCAGATCGTCGAAGATCACCGGTTGGCGCAGAACCACGGGCAGAGACAGTGCGCAAATGTCGCCCGCGAACCCGCCCTCATCCTCGCCGGAAATGCGGATTTCCAACGGTACGGTGACAGATTCCTCGCGACGCAACAGCGCGGCCAACTCGGCACGATCCAGCGTCAGCGTGAACGTCTGGTCGCCCGGAGGGGCTTGGAGCACCTGCACGGCCAGCGGGGACATATCCATCCCCACGTAATCGCCGATGAACTCGATAGCGGGCTTATTCGAGAGCGGCAGTGTGACCTTGAAACACCCTTTGCCAAGTGCTTGCAAGGCTTCTTCAATATCCGCAATACCATCCTCGCGGGAAAGCTGAACCGTCTTGGCGAAATCTTTCTTTAAAATAAAAGCGCCTTGAAAATCCGGCGGTACATAGAGCTGCTGGATTTCGTTCCATTCTATGAGTCCATCCGGCGAGGTGCCGCCATCTTGCAGCGTGGTGATCTCGGGCGCCTTTGGCAGCGAGACCTCCACATTACTGGTGAACGCCACCGGCGATTGCGTCAGCCGCAATTCATGCACCCATTTGCCGCCTGCCGCCCAAGAGTTAATCCGCCCGAAGGACACCGGCCAGAGGCTATTATCCAGCACCGCCAAGGGCACTTGAGAGGATTGATCGCCGAAGAAAATCAGCCACGATCCATCCGCCTCGACCACCTTAGCATCGCCGTAGGGTGTGTGTGCTGAGGTGGCATTGAGCGCGGCTTGCAAGGTGCTTGCAGAGGCGTTGAAAGCGATGGGTGCCGTCGTATTTGTGCCCGAGGGCGCGGCAGGGCCGATTTTGAGCGCAAATGTCCCACCTTGCGGCCTCGCATCCACCCGCCCGATGGCGGCTTTCACCGTCACATCCGTCAGGTAAGTGGCGATCTCATCGCCCGCGCTGTTCTGGGTGAACCGCATGGCGATGGTGAGTGTTTCCCCGAAGCGGATTTCCGGCGGCGTCCAATTCTTCGCCGTCTTCGTGGTGAGGTTGATTTCTACAAGCTGTTTCATCGTAAGAGTGCGGTGTTGAATTTTGCCCCCTCGTAAGGGAAAGGCGGGTCGAGTTGTTCGGCCTTGCGCACCGTGGCTTCATAGCGAGCACGGGCGATGGCATTGGCGACCTTATCCATGCCCGGCTTAGGCTTCTGTGGCGTCGGCTTATGCCATGCGCTCGTCGAACCACCTCCCGTAAGCGTCCAGAAAGTACCTGCAAGGCTGGATGCTTTCAGAAGATTGTAAGCACCCTGCGTTGCATCATTGATCGAACTGGCCACCGAACTCGCCCAGAGGAACCCGGCACCGCCACCCAGCACCGAGAGCATACCAAGCACGGGCCGGAAAATATCCGTATTCGTCACCACATCCTGCAAAGCAGGTTGATACCATGCCAGATTCCAGAATTGCGCGTGCTGCACGAAAGCCGTCCACGTTTCATCCACCGGAGCTTCCTCCGATGTGTCGGCGGGACTCAGTAAATACACCGTGGCAATCTTAATCCGATCCCACGTTGCCTCCTCGTAATTATCCACAAGCTGCGTAGCCTGCTTGTACTGATTATCCATCTCCTGCAGCTCCGAAAAACTCCCCGTCTGGATACGCAGCTTCTCTCCGGCGGAAGGCCCGCGCATGGTCAGCGTCTGGTTGACAAAGCCCATGCCAGTCACCGCGCCCGCCGCCGTGATATTCATACTACTGCTCAACGCGGTGCGCGGCTGGTTCACGATCACATCGCAAGCTCGAAGCACCCGTGCCCCCTTTTCGGGCTGCACGATCTTCACTTGACCCGTCATGCTATTGATCTCGCTGGGCGGTGGCGGCTTGGCGCCACGCTGCTGGAAATAAAGCGAAGGCCGCGCAACCCGCCGCCATGCGTGCAAGCCAATCGGCGGGCGTTGATAGAGCGGCACATCAATCCGCGTGCCGTCATCCATCCCCGCATAATCGTCGGTGCTACTGGCAAGCCGCGCCGCCTGCGCGATCTCCGCCGCGCCGCTCCGCGCATCCACGATCTGACCGTAAAACGCGCCACGCGACTCCCGCAAGGCTCCCGCCGTAGTGGAGACCACTGGGCTATGCCCATTCACAAAACCCGACTTCACCACACACGTCCACGTCTTGCTTTTTGGCGACCACATCGGCTCCGTGAACCACGGGTGCCGCCACGGCCCACGGCGCGTCGCCGAGAGCGTGCGCCCCAGCGCATTTTCGCTCAGCCGTGTCGTAGCCGATGGACGAATCGTGCTCATAAGAAAAAATGCCTCCGTTTTTCTGCCGTCCCGCCCGACTGATAGCGTAGATGAAAAAAAGCAATTTGGAAAACCTCCGGGCGCGACTTGGCCGATTTATAGCGCAATATCGCCAGCGGCGTGCGCCCCGTCTTGCCACCCATGAGCGTCGGTGCGTCCCGCTGCACCACCTCGACTTTCACCGTTGTGTCAGCTTCGCCCTTTTCGCCGCCTAGCTTCCCCTCTTTATTCGGCGTCACCTCCACGCACACCCAGCTTTCGCCCTGGTCATTGGTGAGGCCCGGATCGAGATCGAGCACCGGCGGCTTTGTTTTCTCCCCGCCACTTAGCGGCACCTTACCGATCATGGGTTCCACGCTAACATCCGCGACCACCAACCCCGGCGACACGCGGCATTTCTCCCCCGACACCGACACCGTGAAAGGGTGCGAAAAATCTCCGCTCCCGCCCGTCGCCGTGAACCACGTCCCCAGCGCATTGCGACCCATCAGTAAGTTCGCCCCGGGCCGCATGGTGGGCGTCTTAACCGGTGAATCCGGCATAGGTTTAGGCCGTGCAATCATTCAGTATCCCTTCCATAGACCGGTTTCGGCCAGCCCCCGCGACGCGAGAGCCAGTAAAATTCCGTAATGTCGTAAATGAACCCCTTGCGCTGGTAAGCCGTCGGAGCCTTGAGCCAATCGCGCCCATCAGTCAATCTCGGCGGTTTCCCTGGCAAAGTTTCCGAAATGAACCCCACGCCCGCTTGCAAATCTTTGGTGATAGATTTCTCCGCATAGCGATAGCGATAGACCCCCTCCATCTCGAAAAACGCCTGAATCCCATACATCGGATTCGTGCCACCTGTTCCCGCGCCCTCCTTCTTCAACCCAACGCCTGGCCCGCCGCCACCCAATTCCTGTGGCCACACCACCGTCGTCCCGTCATTGCTCGGATAGCCACCATATTTCTTTGCCAACTCCTCAAAATCCGCGTGCATCTGGATCGGCACCTGCGAGAACCCCGGATCAAAGCCGAAGTCAATCGAGTTCGAGCGATCCTTAAAGGTCACACTTTTCCCATCGCCATTGATCCCTTGGTAAGTCCACAGCGTGCTATACCGGCCCCGCTCCTTCATCGTCTGCTCGCCCATGATCGAGAGTCCGCCCGGCACAGCAGGCGCAGCGGGCTTCGCCGCATCAATTTCACTCTGGCTTGGGCTCGTCGTGTTTATCTGCCAATACTTCCGCAACACCAGCGTGCGAATGCCGATAATGTCGGTCACATCGCGCACCATGTGAATGTTGGGTTGCCCGTAAATCATTTCGCCTGGTTAATGGTTTGGTATTCCCTGTTGCCCGCCTCCACGCTCCCGCGCAGACCATCAATCTTCGTGCCCACCTCGCTCCAGCCGCCGCTTTGCGTCGCCCACCGCGCCGCCGCCGCGATCCCCGCGCCACCCGTATATGCATCCACCAACCCCGCCCCCGCCTGCGCCTGCCGATCCCGCATGGAGTTATCCACCGTCAAATTCGCCGCCTCCTGCGCCATATTCGCGTTCCTATTGCTCTTATTGTACACGTCCCGATAAGTCTGGAGCCACTGCTCGCCCATCTCATCCGCAAACGCCTCCCGCTGCCCCGCCATCGAACGCTTCGAGCGCGAGCGCAACTTATCCATCATCAATCCGCCCTCCTGCTCATTAAATTGCTTCGCTGCCAACTCCGAAAGTTTCGCCGCCTTCTCCGCTTCCTGCGCCTCATCCTGCTCACTCTGCTTCACCTTATTGCCACCGCTCATCCACGCCGGAATACCCATCCCCGCTGCACCAATGCCGCCGAGAGCAAGCGCACCAATTGGCCCACCCATCATAAATCCCATCGCAAGTCCACCAATTAGACCCATTCCCGCCGACCGCGCCGTGTCAAATTTCTGATCACTCTGCAACTGCGGACGATTCCGCCGCAGTTCCGCCACATTATCTTCCGCCGCCCAAGCCGCCGCCGCCGTCTGTCCCGAAGTGCCCCGCGCCGCGAGAATCGCCACTTGCCGCGCATTCCCCGCCGCCGTCGCCGCCCGCCGATTGCCCAGAGCCACCGACTGCTCCACCTGATCCACCACGCTACCTAAAACCTGTGCGCCCAAAGCTCCCGCACCCACCTGCATAAGCACACTTCCCAAGCCCCCCGCTTGAGGCGTCACCACGCTTACGCCCGCCCGCTTGAGTGCCAACTCCTCGCGAGCAATATCCATCGCCTCCTTCTGCGAGACATTGCGCGTGCGTTGCAACGTCAATGCACGCTGCATTACCGCCGTTTCCTTAGCCATCGCATCGGCAGCGGCATGATTGCCCGCCTTCCGCGCCTCGGCCTCCTCGACCATCGCCCGGCTTATTCGCGCCTGCTGTGCCTCGATCGGGGCACGCTTTGCCCTGCGGGCTTCATCATCCTCGACACGCAGCATCCGCGCCCCTTCGCGGTCAATGCGTTTCTCAAGGCTATCCGCCCGACGTTGCGTTTTTCTCGCCTCCGTTTTCGCGCCGTATGCCTCAAATTCCCGCTGCTCAGCGCGGAGCTTCTTGAGCTCCCCGCGCATCTTTTCCAGCGCGTCATAATCGGCCTCCACCGTCGCCTTGACCTTCACATCTGCCTCAGCCATCTTGCGCCGCCTCCTCGGCTACACCTCGCAAAGCATAAGGTTCCCCCGCCACACTCCAGCCCGTATTGCAGCGGTGCGCCGCAATAAGAGCCAGCACCTGCGCCACCGGCGCATCCAGCGCATCGGCAAGCCGCCAGCCCATTTGGCCCGTCAGGCAAGCCAAAATCGGCAACCATTGCCCCATTCCGTGATCCGCCCCTGCGGTCTGCGAACCCTCCGGCGCCCGCAATGCAATCTGCGTGCTAAAGCCATGCACCACCGCATCCAGCATCCGCCGCCCCAGCAAAATTAAATCCTCCGCATCACACCCACGCGCCGCCGCCTCCCACCACCCGAAGGCCGCAAACGCCGCGTCGAAATCCGCCAACGCCGTCTCCGCCTCCGGCAACCTCCCCAGCAAAAACGGCGACCGCACCGCATCCAGGTTAATCCACGTCTGCATCCGAAAAACAAACGGCGTCCCCGGCGCACGGTCACGGAACGCCGACGCCACCACCTCCGGTTGCCACACACTACGATCCGCCGCGCCGATCTCCGCTTGCAGCTCCCGCAGGTCTTTTTCGTCTTGCTCAGTCATTTCCTTCGTGCCTTCGTGTGAGACTACTCAAACGGCGGGATCCAAGTTGCCTCGATCGAATACATCATCCCCTTCTTCCGCTCCATGCGTGGCTCCGCGCTCGTCACGCGATAGTTCGCCGCATGGGCAGGCGCCCCCGAAAGCGTCAGCACCGACCGCACCGCCGGGATCGCCGCATCATGCGGCTTGCACAGCAACAGCAAGCTAATCGTCCGCTTATACCCACTCGAAAACGCTCCCAGAATCTTCCCATCCGGCGACGGCTCATCATCGGTAATCGTCAGGCTCTGCGTCAGCCGAAGTTGATGTACCAGCCCCGCCGTGTGCGTAATCCCCGCCGTCGAATAAATCAACGTCTCGCCCGGGAAAAGAAAGTTCAGCGACTGCGACGGCGTGAAAGCACTCAACGCCCCCGCCGAAGTGCCCCCTGCCGTTTCCCCCTCCGGGTAATGGTAAGCCCGCACACTGCACTGTTTACGCTGCATCAAGATCCATTCCTCCACCGCCTCATAAGCCAAGATAAACCCCGCATCCAGCGCGATCCCTCCCGGCGTCCCCGCCACCGTGATCGCCGCACCGCCCGAGAGATCGAGAAAATCCGTCGAGCCATCCGTCACCTCGCCCGAGAAATTGATCTCCCCCTTGCGAGAATGCAGAGCCAGTGCCACGATGTCGCTGCCCCCATCCTCCAGCTCATCCGGCGTCACCGTATCGCGATAGCTGAAGCTCACGTTATCGCCCGTAAAGAGCGTCGGTGCCCCAAGCACCCCGTATTTTATGCTTTGTCCGTAATGTTGACTCATAGGTTTATTGGTTGGTTGGTATTAAAAAAGGCTGGTTGATTTTTAGCTCTTGTGATGTCATGGTGATAGTGAAGCCGCTCCCATGCGTGATCGCCGTAGGTGTAGGTTTTGCATGCGTAGGCTTTGAGGCACCGCCAATTGTCTCTCTGTTCATCGGCTTCATTTTCTGTACCCCC
>JAJTYZ010000136.1 GCA_021463515.1 Chthoniobacterales bacterium
AAAAAAATGTGAAGCTTTCCGGATTTAGATTCCGTCCGCTGAATGTCCGCAAGGAGCGCGTCGGCATAGGACGAGTTTTCCAACACATCTCCCGTAGAACGGGTTTTCCAACCCGTTTTCTGTTCATCGCTCACCATGGATCGTCCTCAAAATCAGAATTTTCTCGGACAACGGGTTGGAAAACCCGTTCTACGACGCTTGTCGCAAACCATGTTGTGAACTCATCTTCACGGAGATGCGCATTTTCTGGATTTCTGGAAATGTAACGCATCACGCGTTGCCAGTGGGCTTCATCACGGATGATACGGTTCCAATTATCTCCTTGCCAAAGCGAGCCTTTCTGGCCAAGTGCTTTGTTAATCGCACGAGAGGAAAAACCTTTCCAGGACTTGAGCACCTCCTCGATCTGAAAGTTACCTATCGGCATCGCCGCTAAATGTACATGATTGGGCATGATCACGAAGCCGTGCATTGTGCTGCGTTTGCCTTCGAAAAATAGAAGCGCGTTAGCAACAATCTGACGAATCTCTGGATTGCGCAGCACGCAGGAGCTATGGCATTGATCCATCACAGACTCCATCTTGTGCCAGGTGCGGCGTTGCCAGGCTGCATGCTCATCATGGATGGTCTCGTCGGGTTTAGATTGAGAGCGGAGCTGCTTTTCCCAAATTTCTCTCTCGCGTCGGATCTCCTCGACGATTTCTTGCGGTAGGGAGTCATTCAGCCGGAACGTGAGGAAGTAGGTGGTGCCAGGCTGTCGCCAATGCGAGAGGTTGCGTTCATAATTCCAGAACTGTCCGTGACAATCGAAGGCCTTGAAAGCTTCGGGAATGATAAAGTCAGGCGACATGGAGTAATGGAGCGTAGAACGAGTTTTCTAACTCGTTTGCACTTTTATTCTGGTATAGGAGAAACGAGTTGGAAAACTCGTTCTACGTCATCCAGTGCCATGTTCAACTTGAGCACATTTACCCTAGCGTCACCGAGGATACCCAGATCGGGCTGCTCGGTGTTTGCGCGGATGAGTTCCTTGACTTTGCCCAAACGGAGGTTGCAGGCTTTGGCAATCCGTGGTGCTTGTAAGCTGGCATTCCGTGGGCTGATGTGCGGATCGAGTCCACTGCCCGAGGCGGTGACGGCATCGGCGGGAATTGGTACGGAGGTCTCGATGTTATTGAGGGTGCGATATACTGTAATACGCTCCTTAATGGCATCGTGCAGCTTTTGCGAAGTCGGGCCAAGGTTGCTGCCTCCGGAACTGGCGGCATCGTAGCCGTTTCCTGCGGCGCTGGGCCGTAGATGAAAATAGCGTTCCCCGATGAAATTTTGACCAATAAGGGTGGATCCGATGATTACCCCTGCATGGTTCGTGATGAGGCTGCCGTGGGCTTTGTCTTTGAAGAATGTCTGGGCAAGGCCCGTGACGATGAGCGGATAGACACCGCCTGTGACGACGGCGAGCACGAGTGTGGCCATGATAGCGGGGCGAATCTCTGCGAGGAGTGTTTTCATTTGGTTCGTTTGGGTTGTTGAGTGGCTTGGAAACGAGTTAGAAAACTCGTTCTACGGTGGTGAGTATGACATCAATGGCCTTGATGCCGAGGAAGGGCACAAGCACGCCTCCGAGTCCATAGAGGAGGATGTTGCGCTGAAGTACGGCAGCTGCACCTACCGAACGGTAGGCCACGCCTTTGAGTGCGAGCGGAATGAGGACAATGATAATAAGCGCATTGAAAATCACCGCACTCAAAATAGCACTCTGCGGGCTGGCGAGTCCCATCACGTTGAGCGGAGCGATGGCTGGAAAGGTGACCATGAGCATGGCGGGGATGATCGCAAAATATTTGGCGATATCGTTCGCGATGCTGAACGTCGTCAGCGAGCCGCGGGTCATGAGCAACTGCTTTCCGATTTCAACGATCTCAATGAGTTTTGTGGGGTTGCTGTCGAGGTCCACCATATTGCCTGCCTCGCGAGCGGCTTGCGTGCCAGTGTTCATAGCGACGCCGACATCGGCCTGCGCCAAGGCGGGGGCATCGTTTGTGCCATCACCTGTCATGGCGACAAGATGACCTTTGGCTTGCTCGGCACGAATGCGTTTGAGTTTGTCTTCGGGCGTGGCTTGAGCCATGAAGTCATCCACCCCGGCCTCGGCGGCAATGGCGGCGGCGGTCATGGGGTTGTCACCGGTGATCATGACGGTTTTAATCCCCATCTTGCGAAGTTGGGCAAAGCGTTCTTTGATGCCACCTTTGACGACGTCTTCAAGCTCCACAATACCTAGGATGCGATTGCCATCCGCCACAACGAGGGGCGTGCGTCCGGCGCGGGAAGACGCTTCAACGGCTTCGGCAACTTCCACAGGGTAGGCACCGCCTTTGTTTTCGATATAGGTTTTTATCGAATCGGCGGCACCCTTGCGGATGCTGCGACCATCGAGTTCTACCCCGCTCATACGTGTTTGGGCGGTGAAAGGTACAAAGGTGGCGTGCGGCGAGGACAATTCGCGTCCGCGGAAGTTAAACTTTTCCTTGGCGAGTACAACGATGCTGCGGCCTTCGGGAGTCTCGTCAATAAGAGAGGCGAGTTGTGCGGCATCAGCAAGTTGTTGCTCTGTCACGCCGTTGGCAGGACGAAAGTCAGAGGCCATGCGATTGCCAATGGTGATCGTACCGGTTTTGTCGAGCAGAAGAACGTCAATGTCGCCCGCCGCCTCAACCGCACGTCCGCTGGTGGCCATGACGTTGCGGCGGATGAGGCGATCAATGCCGTTGATACCGATGGCACTCAAAAGACCTCCGATGGTGGTTGGAATAAGGCAGACGAGCAGCGCGACAAGAACCGGCGTCGAGAACGTGACGCCGGAGTAAATGCCGAAAGCCTTGAGCGAGATCGTCACAAGCAAGAAAATGAGCGTCATGGCCGAGAGCAAAATGGTCAGGACAATTTCATTGGGAGTTTTTTTCCGTTGCGCACCTTCCACCATGGAGATCATTCGATCGAGAAAGATGTTGCCCCTCTCCGAGGTGATGCGGATGACGATACGGTCGCTAATCACATGGGTGCCTCCGGTGACGGCACTGCGGTCGCCACTGCTTTCACGAATGACGGGTGCAGATTCGCCGGTGATTGCCGCTTCATCCACACTAGCAATGCCATCAATCACTTCGCCGTCGGCGGGAATCACATCACCGGCCTCGCAGATGACGAGGTTGCCTTTTTCGAGGGCGGAAGCGGGTACTTTTTCCTCCATACCATTTCTCAAACGACGGGCCATTGCATCCTTGCGGGCGTTACGCAAAGAGTCTGCCTGAGCCTTTCCACGCTCTTCGGCAACCGCTTCGGCAAAGTTCGCGCAAAGCACGGTGAACCAGAGCCAGAGTGAAAGCTGCATGACAAATCAATGCTCCGCTTTGCTGGTGAAGATGCTGACTGTGGTGAGCACCGCACCGACCTGTGTGACGAACATCACCGGATTTTTCACCATCAGGCGGGGCTCCAGCTTCCGAAACGCGCCGCCGATGGCCGGAACAAGGATGGAGGCATCAAAGAGAGATGTAGGTTTGTGTGACACGAGTTTTCTAACGCGTTGGTTTGTGGTTTTCAGCGGGATGGCACTATTCGCATGCTGTGGAAAAAGGTGGATTGTTTTTCAAAACAGCACACCTTTTCCCATCAGAAAGTGCTCGACGATGGGGCCGAGGGCGAGGGCGGGGAGGAAATTGAGTGCGCCGATGAGCAGCACGGTACCGATGAGAAGGATGGCGAAGGAACCCGCGAGTGCCATGATCGGGACAATCATGAGGAAGCGTCCAAAAAGCATAGCGAGTCCGAGGGCTGTGTTGTACCAAGGCGTGTTGGCGGTGAGGCCGGCGAAGGCGCTGCCGTTGTTACCGGTGGCAGAGCTGTAAGCGTAAAGCATCTCGCTGAAACCGTGTGGACCGGCGTTATTGAGGCCCGCGACACCCCAGGCACTCACACAGGCCCAGGCGGTGAAGCCAAGAATGCTCACTGTGAGGGTGAGTAGGGTGAGCATGGCCAATTTCACCTCCTTGGCTTGGATTTTCTTGCCCAGATATTCCGGCGTGCGCCCCACCATGAGGCCGGCGATGAAGACGGCGAGCACAACGAAGACGAGCATGCCATATAAACCCGCGCCGACACTGCCGATGACTACTTCGCCCAGCTCCATGAGAAACAATGGCACAAGGCCACCGATGGGCGTGTAGGAGTCGTGCATGGAATTCACCGCACCGCAAGACGCGGCAGTGGTAACCGTGGCAAAAAGGGAGGACTGCAGGATACCGAAACGTGTTTCTTTGCCTTCCATGTTGCCCGTAGAACGGGTTTTCCAACCCGTTTCATCGTTGGGAACGGGTTGGAAAACTCGTTCTACGTCGCTGGTGATGCCGAGCTGCTGATGGATCGGATTGCCCGCAGACTCGAAATGAGCGCAAGTGATAGCAGCTCCAATGAAAAGGATCATCATCGCGGCCCACACGGCCCAGCCGTGCGCCTGATTTTTTACCATACGGCCCAGGTAATAGGTTAACCCGCTGCCGATGCAGAGAATAGCGAGCATTTGAAAGAGATTCGAAAGCGGTGTCGGATTCTCATAGGGATGCGCGGCGTTGGCATTCGTAAAACCACCGCCATTGGTGCCGAACAATTTGATGGCGACTTGGGAAGCCATGGGGCCTTGCGCGATGACTTGCTCTGCCCCTTCAAGAGTCTTCACCTTCGTGAAGGGATCGAAGTTTTGAATCATTCCCTGCGAGACAAGGAAAATCGCAAAGACGATGCAGAGAGGTACCAGCAGGTAGTAGGTGACGCGCACGAGGTCCGACCAGAAGTTGCCGACGGTAGTTTCCTCGTTTGTGGAACGGGTCGGAAAACTCGTTCTACGGCGATTGCTGATGCCGCGCACCAGTGCTGCTGCGATACCGATGCCTACGGCGGCGGAGACGAAATTGTGGAACGTCAGCCCCACCATTTGCGAGAGGTAAGACACCGTGGACTCCCCACCGTAACTCTGCCAGTTCGTGTTCGTGGTAAAACTGACAGCGGTGTTGAAGGCTAGGTGCGGACTTAGAGCGGAAAGGCCCTGCGGATTCAGCGGAAGCCAATGCTGCAAGCGCAGGATGGCATAAGTGAACACGCCGCTGATCAGGCTGAACGCCAACATCGCAAACGTGTATTGTTTCCAGCTTTGCTCGCGTTGCGGTGTGACGCCAAGAAGCTTGCAGGTGAGTTTTTCCACCGGTTTGATCATCGGATCGAGCCACGTGCGTCCGTTCACATCGAGCACTTGCACGAGATATAGACCCAGTGGTTTTGTGAGGCACGTGAGGAGGGCGACGAAAAGGAGCAGTTGGAGCCAGTCGGTAGATTGCATGAGACGTGAGAATCAGAATTTTTCGGGACGTAGCATCGCCACCGTGAGGTAGGCGAGCAGGGCGAGGGCAAGGAGACCAAGGAGGATGTTTTCCATCGTCGGTAAAATGCTAAAGTTTGCCGCAGCCCCGCACATAGGTGACGCAGACGAAGAAAAACGCTCCAAGCGTTGTGAGATAAATGAGGTCAATCATGACGCCGTCATCATCGCTCATGCGGTGAGGCGGCGTGAGTTAAATACGGGGGCCTTTGCCTTAAAATGACGTTAAAATGAATGTTGGTATTTCTTTGCCCTATTGCAGAATTCGCGTTTTCTTGACAATGCGATTTTGGGTCAGGAAGATGGCGATGCGATCTTTGGATTTTTAACGCTCGGCGAGTGCCGGGTGGGCTGGTTGGCAGACAAGGGAAGGCCGTGGGAATCGGCCACAGTTGCGCTGCGGTAACCGGAAACAAGTTTCCTCATCGTTGTTTTCAACGGTGGAAAGCCAGTCTCGCACACGCGGGGCGAAGGCGGAAATGAGGCGGAGGCATGACGTTTTTTGCATCCATAATCCGGAAGTCCGAATATCTTGCTGTCAGCCCTCGACGCGTCGGAGCGCAGGCTCTGGCGAAAAATCTTCATCGCTAAAATGAAGCGTGCGGGAGCTGGTCATTCAACGTGCGGCCTCATGCCATACGTGGGGGTCTCTCTTGTCACAACCAACAATAGAAAGAGAGATCAACATGTTAAAAAATATCGTTGCGGCGCTGAGCGCGCTGCTTTTTATCACACCGTGGGCAGGTGCCCAATTAGTTCAAGACTTCGATGACATCGAAAACTGGACAGGAACCGGGACGAATCGCTCGGCGATGTTGATCCAGTGGAATGACGGAGGTACGCCGACATCGGTCGTCTGGGGGTACCGTTGGAATAGTGGAGCAAGCGGCTTTGATATGCTGCGAGCGATTGCGGGAAACACAACGGTTCAGGAAGCAGGAAGCGGGGATTTTATTGAAAGCTTCACGGGTGCCGATTCTTCGCTGACCTTGGTGGTTGACCGCTACAATTTTGGCGATGCTGTTTATTCCATGGTTTATAATCCCGGTGGCCCGACACGTACGCAGGCGGATTGGGATTCAGGCTTTTGGGAGTACTTTGCGTTTGGTGGAACTATTCCCTACTACGACTGGAACCTTGGAACGAATGCAACGTATAACGTTGCAGGAGACCCGTCCTATAGCGCGGTGGTCTGGTGGTCATCGCAAGTGGGGGCTTCCGATCGCCCTTTAGTGGATGGTTCATGGGATGCGTGGAGCTTTGCGGTGGGGTTCGTCAGCACACCTGCTGTACAACCGGCACCCGCACCTGTTCCTGAGCCGGGTGTGATGGCGTTGCTCGTGTTGAGCGGAGTGGCCGCGTTCGCTGCGCGAAGGATGCGCCGTGCGTGATAAAGGATTCACATTACTGGAGCTCCTCGTCACGTTGACGATTGTACTTGTGTTGGCGGGGGTTACTGTTCCGGCGGTTTGGGGTGCTTACAAAACTACCTCCCTTGCCGTTTCCGCTGGCAACATCCGTCAGCTCGCAGCCGGTGCCTCCGCCTACCTCGGTGACCACAATTATACATTCTGGCCTTATCGTGCGACCGGCGAAATTCAGGGTGTTCGCGGTACCGTGTGGTGGTTTGGCTTTGAATCTTTTCAAAGCATGGCCAAGCCGGAGGGAGAACGTACGGTGGACATGGAATGTGGTCCTCTTGGGCCTTATTTGCCCCTCAATATGGCGCCGGACCCGAGCTTTCGATTCGCCGGTAAGCCATTTAAGCCGAAATACCGCCGAGGCTATATCGGGGTTGGCTACAATGTTCTGCTCGCTGGCAACAAGGGATGGCTGCCTTCCAGCGGCCCGCCTTTGCGTTATTGGAATTTGGAAAACCCGGGGAAAACTGTCGTATTTGCGACGTCCGCGCAGATCAATTCCTTCCAAAAACCTGCGAGCATTAGCAATCCGATGATTGAGGAATTCTATGGATTTGACGACGATCCGAAGCAACTTCCTTCGGTGCATTTTCGTCATCATGGTCATGCCATGGTAGCCTATGCGAATGGTTCCGCAGGGCTGGTGCCGATGGATGAAATGAAGATGGATCGCCGCGCTCCCGAGGCACAAGTTGGACGACTTCCGTCCGAGCTTCTGCGCTAGGGTTGCGAGATATCTTTTCGCAGTTGTCTTGAAGCCTCATGGAAAAACCCCTTAATCTGCACCCTTGTTAAAGAAAGTTAATTCATGAAATTCGATACCATCTGCCTCCACGGAGGCCAACAGCCTGACCCAACCACTCTTTCCCGCACCGTGCCCATTTATCGCACGAGTTCTTTCGTGTTCCGAGATACCGAGCACGCCGCAAATCTTTTTGCCCTGCGTGAACTCGGGAATATTTATACGCGCTTACAAAATCCTACGACGGATGTTTTGGAAAAACGGATTGCTTTGCTCGAAGGCTCGCCGGAGCTGGGCGGATTGGCATTTGCTTCCGGAATGTCGGCGATTTTCAGTACGGTCGTCAATCTCGCGGTAGCCGGTGACAATATCGTCAGTGCCCGCAACCTTTACGGCGGAACCTTCACTCTTTTCAACAACAGCCTGCCCGACCTTGGCATTAAGGTGAAATTCGTGGATTCCAACAATTCGCAAAATTTTGCCGAGGCGATTGATGACAAAACTCGCGCTCTGTTTGTGGAGTCTGTTTCCAATCCCGCATTGGAAATCGTGGATATTGAAGCTGTCGCTGCCATCGCAAAAGCCCACGGATTGCCGCTGATTGTGGACTCTACGTTTTCGACGCCTTATCTTACGCGCCCATTGGAGCATGGCGCGGATATTGTGATTCACGCGCTCACCAAATGGTTGGGTGGTCATGGTGGTGGGCTGGGGGGCATTGTGGTGGACAGCGGGCGTTTTGCGTGGGGAGCAGGAAAGCACCCGCTCTATGATAATCCCGATACCAGCTATCACGGAATTCGTTGGGGGCATGACCTTCCCGAGCCGCTGGCACCGTTGGCCTTTATCCTCCGCATGAGAACCGTGCCGCTTCGCAACATCGGCGCATGTATTGCGCCTGATAATGCTTGGATGATTTTGCAGGGCGTGGAAACACTGCCGTTGCGTATGGATAGGCATTGTTCCAATGCGCTCGCCGTTGCAGAACATTTGAAAAAGCACGACGCCATTGAATGGGTGCGTTTTCCCGGGCTGGCAGATAGTCCGCAAAATGCGCTGAATAAAAAATACCTGCGCGGCAAAGGGGGCTCGATGGTTGTTTTTGGCATTAAGGGTGGATTGGAAGCAGGAAAAAAGTTCATCGAATCCCTCAAGCTCTTTTCGCATTTAGCCAATGTGGGCGATGCAAAAAGCCTCGCGATACATCCGGCAACGACAACCCATTCTCAGCTCGATGAAGCGCAGCAACGCGCCGGAGGTATCACGCCGGAACTTGTGCGGCTCTCCATTGGCCTCGAAGACCCCGAAGACATCCTTGCCGATATTGATCAAGCTCTCTCGGCAGCGCGAAAATAATTCCTCTATGTCTAAAGGCGTTGGCATCGTTAAGTCGCAGTTTCTGACATTTGGAAGCTCGGCGGAGCCCTTTGTGACGGCTGATGGAGGGCGGATTCCGGGTGTTACCCTAGCTTATGAAACGTATGGAAAACTCAACGAAGATCACAGCAATGCGATTCTGCTTTTTCATGCTCTAAGTGGTAGTCAACATGCGGCAGGAAACAATCGTGATGTGCCCGGGTTAGACGGACGTTGGTCGGAAGAAACGCACACCGGATGGTGGGATGGATTCATTGGAAACGGGCGGGCATTGGATACGAGCAAGTACTTTATCGTATGCGCTAATTACCTTGGAGGGTGCTACGGAAGCACAGGTCCTGCCTCGATTAATCCCGCCACCGAGATTCCTTACGGCAGCACGTTTCCCCGCGTGAACGTTCATGACATTGTTCGCTCCCAGCTCCCGTTGTTGGAGCAATTGGGCATTGAAAAACTCCATGCGGCCATCGGTGCTTCGATGGGGGGCATGATGGCGTTGGATTTGGCAGTTCATTTTCCAGAGCGTGTGGCCAATGTCATTACCATCGGCTCCGGTATTCGAGCGCATGGATTGCAGCAAATGCACAATCTCGAACAAATCATCGCCATCACGCGCGATCCCGATTTTCAAGGCGGCGACTATTACGGTACTCCCGGGCCGGTGAAGGGGTTGGCCTTAGCGCGAATGATAAGCCATAAGACTTATCTGTGGGCGGACGTAATTGAGGAGCGGGCGAGGGTAGATATTGTGAAACCGCGGCTGGATTTACCTTGGTATCAAATCTCCAGCGCTCTCGAAAGCTACATGCTTTATCAAGGGCAAAAATTCGTGAAACGCTTCGATGCTAACTCCTATCTACGCATCATTGATGCGTGGCAACAATTTGATCTTTTCGATGATGCGAAGGCACTTGGAAAATCCCCGTTGTTTGCCGGTTGTGAAAATCAGCGTTATCTCGTTTTCACGATAGACAGTGATTGCTGTTTTTATCCCGATTACCAAGCCGAGATTTGCTCGGAATTAAAACGTGCCCATATTCCGCACATGCGCCTGACGGTTCATTCCGAAAAAGGTCACGATTCCTTTTTGCTAGAGCCTAAACTTTATACGCCGCATCTCGCGTACGCCCTGAGTAATTGAGGGTGCGTTTCAAAAAGCGTTTGACGAGAAGTGCTGAGGCTACCGTTAATCCCAAGGCGAGGCCAATCCATACACCTTGGGCACCCATGCCCAAGGAAAATGTGAGCCACACACCCAAGGGCAACGCGAGAATCCAGTAGGCACCCACGGTAATGAGCATCGGGCCTTTGGTGTCATGCAAGCCGCGCAGCAAGCCCGTTCCCACGACCTGCGTTCCATCCATAAGTTGAAAAATCCCGGCAATAACGAGAAGTGATGCCGCCAGTTGAATCACTTCGGGATCGCGCACAAAGGCGGAAGCGATGAGGTTGTTGGCGATGAGAAAAAGCACGGCAAATCCCGCCATTAAAATGATTCCCAATCCCCATGCTCCCACGGCAATGGGACGTAGGAGTTGAGGTTTTCCCGCACCAAGGACCTGGGCGACCCGCACCGTGGTGGCCATGGCGATGCCAAGCGGAAACATGTACGTCGTGGAGGCGCAGGTCATCGCAATTTGATGCGCCGCTAAGGGAACCGCACCCAACAATCCTACGAGCAAAGCCGCTCCCGCAAACGTGCTCATTTCGCACGTCAATTGTAGCCCTGCCGGAATCCCCAAACGCAGTATCGCTGCTTGTTCGGCCCACCAAAGTTTTCCAAGAATCATGCGCTCAAGCGGACGCCACCTGCTGGCATAAATGAACCAGAAAAGTGCTGCCGTTGTGAGAATACGGCTAAGCAATGTGGCAAGGCCGGCTCCAAACAATCCGAGTGCGGGTGCCCCTAGGTGTCCAAAAATCAGTATCCAATTAAGGAACACATTGAGCAATACGCCGCCAAGCATGATCCAAAATGACGGCCACGGATGCGATTGCGCATCGAGGTAATTTCGAGCGGATGACGCCAACCATGCAGGAAGTAAAGACCATCCCACGACGAAAAGGTAGCCTCGCGATTCCTCAACCACACCGGGTGCTTGACCTAAAAAATGCAGAGCAGGAAAAAGGGCATAGACCAGCACAACCGACAGCAACCCTCCCGCGATGGATAGCCCATTTCCCGCATGAAAAGCCCGTGCCATTGCGGACGCATCTCCACGGCCAAAAGCGTTGGACACACGTATTGAAACAGCCGTTAACAATCCAAACCCCGCCACAGCAATCACGATAATGACATTGTTTGCAAACGCACACGCCGCCAAAGCCAAAGTGCTCACATGCCCCACCATGATTGTATCTGCCACCCCCATGAGCATCTGCCCTACATGTCCCGCAGAAATCGGAACTGCAAGTCGTAGCGTCGGGCGCAGTTCCCGAAATACCAAACGAACAAAACTCATTCATTCCCATCGTGGCCAAACTCCCTCATCGCGTCGAGTTCTCTGCCTTCATAATCTACGAACGATGCAGGAAACCTCGGGGTACCACAGCTGCCTCGGCTGTCGCAGCCCGCGCCCCCGCAGGCTGATTGTTGCGTTGTTTTCGATGTGCCCCGCGAGGCGCGGGAAACAACGCCCGAGGCTCGCGTGGTTCCCAAAGGCAATTTTTACGGAGTCATCCATAACGACCTTCCCTCATCCGCCGAT
>JAJTYZ010000137.1 GCA_021463515.1 Chthoniobacterales bacterium
ATGGAAACGGATGCTGCGGCGAAAGCAAAAGTCGTCACCGACTTGCAGACCGATTTGGATAGGGTACGGGGTGAGCTTGCGGAGACGCAGGTAAAGCTCAAGGATGACCGCGAGCGTTTTGACAAATTGCAGGCCGTTAATGCTCAGCTTCTTAAAGAATATGATGAAGTAACCGGAGCACTTGCGGCCGTGAAACTTGGCGATGTCACGGCGGCAGAGGCGAAACTTTTGCAGCAGGAGAATGAAATTTTGCGAGGCATTATCATGCGGCAAATTAAAGAGCAGGCCCGCCGCGAACAGGCTTATCGTTTGGCCCAAGAGGAAGTGGAGCGCTTAGAAATTCGTTCAGACACTCTCAATGACAGGATCAACGAATTGGCGAAGCCCACGCTCGAACTCACCGAGGCGGAGCAAGAAATGCTGAAGCGACCTGTGGTGACATTGCTGGATTCCGACGCGGCGCATCTCAGTGCCAAAGTCGAGGTGCTGAAACCCAAGGTGGATGATCTCAATGCAACTCCCACTTCCGAAACGTCAGCAGTTGGTTCTGCTTCGAGCAGTGATGTCGATGCCGTCGAAACTCCTGCAGTAGGAACGCCCTCACCCATGGTGCTTCCAGAAATCTCGCCGGAGTTGAAAGCACTGCTTACCCAAGCTCGCGATGCGTTTGTGGGTGGAAACTTTGCCGCTGCGGAAAAACTTTACCAACAAGTGGTCGAGCAACAGCCGGAAAATGTGCTCGCCCTCGCCAATTTAGGCGTGTCGCAATTTCGCCAGGGCAAATTAACCGCCGCGCAACTGGCTTTGGAACGGGCGATTAAAGTAAGCCCAACGGATGCCTTTAGCCTCACGACGCTTGGAGCGGTGATGATTGAGCAAAATAGGATTGAAGATGCCGTTGCCTATCTCGAACGCGCCAATCAGTCGGCACCGGATGACCCCATTGCGCTAAATTACCTCGGCGTTGCCTCGAGTCAGCTCGGGCAGTTTGGCAAAGCCGAACAATCTTTGCGCCGCGCCATAACCGTCAAACCCGACTATGCCGAAGCGCATTTTAATCTCGCTGTCATTTATGCCACGGCAAAACCGCCCTCCATCGCCCTCGCAAAGCGTCATTACGAGAAAGCTCTCGAGCTAGGAGCACGTCCGGATAAACGCCTCGCCGCGATGTTGCAAAATGCTTCCAATGGCTAACGGTTAACTCACACCATAGTGCAGCTCTTGTTAGATCAAAAAAAAGGAGGTGGGTACGGGTACCACAGCCGCCTCGGCTGTGTCAGTCCACGCCCTCGCGGACTGAAGTTCGTCTTATTTTCGATGTTTCCCGCGAGGGCGCGGGAAACAGTGCCCAAGGCGGGTGCGGTACCCGAAGGCAATTTTAGCGGAGTCGCCGTATTTTGTATTGTATGATGTTTCTTTATTTTGACCATGAGCGCGGACTCGGGCAATCTTTGAGGCTGCTCTCCCTACTCGATGTTTGAAGTGCGCTATCTCCGACTACCCATTGCTCGACGAGTCACCCTGTTGGCTCTGGCGGCGTGGTTTTTCGGCACTTTCAGTCTTTTTGCGCAGTCGCCAAATCCTGATGCCGATATGCAACCCCCGCCCATTCCGCCCGAAGAAGTACCGACACCAACACCGGTTCTCGCTCCTGCGCCACAGCCGCACCATACCGACAATGTAGGAGCCATTCCTGTTGCCCCTGCGATGACTCCCGTTGCGCCGCCTGCAAGAAAAGCAATCGAACCGCTCGTTGTCGTAGGACATCCCAGTGGCGTGACGTCAAATTACGGGCGTGAGGGAAATCAGCGAGCGACAAAATTGCGTAGTTATGCGCCGCAGAATTACAATTTTGATCGAGCGTCGCTGCGTGATGTTTTGCGTTTGTTGGCGGATGAGGCCGGACTCCCTTACATCGGGATTCCCGAGCATTCGCCAAAAGCTCAACGCCTCGTGACATTCAAAATGACCGCGCCGCCTTTTACCGCCTTAGAGAGTTTGGCGCGGCAAAATGATGTGCAGCTCGATTACGAGGACGGCGTATGGTTTATGCGGGTGCATGATGCCAATGCCGCGAGAGCTTACTCGGTAGAGAATACTAATGAACTTATTGGCGTCATTTATCAGTTGAAGTTTGATCCCGTTGATCGCATTGATTTTCGGGATCAGGCGGCAGGTGGGGTTCCCGTTGGAGCGGGAGGTACGGGAACGGGCGTTGCAGGTGGTGCCGCGCAGGTCACCACCCCCAATATGCCCTTGCAGTATTCCCAGCGCGTTTTCCAGGCCCGCGCTCCGCGTGTTGTGAATGAAATCCGTTCCATGCTTGGGATGCGTCCGCTCCAGTACAATCCCGATGGAACGGTGATTGATCCGGAGGCCGAGGGACAAGCAGTCCATAATGCGCAGCGAACACCGCTTTTGCCTGCGGATGGTGAAGGGAATCCCCTTTCCGGGGGTGGTGGCGCGGGAGGTGCAGGACAGGCTGGTGCCTCCGGTGTTCCCGGTGCTGTTGCGGCGGCAGCAGGAGGTGGGCTTCTTCCCGTCTATGTTCCACCACAACGCCCCCAGGTTATTTACAATTCCGATAACAACCTCCTCTGGGTGGTCGCCACACGAAAGCAGCATAAATGGGTGGCCGAGTATTTGACGCGTGTGGACAAACCTCAGGACTTAATTGCCATTGAAGTGAAATTTTTTGAAACCCGAAAAAATCCGCAGACAGACTTCGGTATCAATTGGGAAAATACTTTTGGGACAGGCATCACTGTGAGCGGTGGAGCGCGTGTGGGTGCGGGAACTGCAGAAGCTCCAGGAGAAATTGGAAGCGTGACTTACAATAAGAGAACGGGGACAGAATCCGTATTAGGCACCCAATTTCCGGTAGATCAAGAGAATCGCGGCCTATCATTAAATGCGCCCTACGCCGCTGTGTTGAGTTTGGATCAAGTCTCCGCTACCTTGCAGGCCTTCGTGCGCGACCGCGATAGTTCGCTCGTGCAATACCCGCGTGTTTTGACAATCAATAACCGTGAGGTTGCTATCACCGCCGCCGAAAATACGCCCGTGAACGCGGGGGTGAGTCAGACGCAATCGGGGAGTACCGCAACGCAGACGGGGACATTGGGTTATTTACCCACAGGAACGCAGATTAATATCCTCCCCAAAAGCGTTGGCAATGGACAAATCGCCCTCACCGTCGCAATCACCATTTCGCAAATTGTCCGTTTTGAAATGATCAATCTTGGAACGGGGCAGAATCCCTATCCGGTAACCACGCAGCGCGTGTATAACGCCGCGTTGCAGGTGGACTCGGGTTACACCTTGGCGGTGGGTGGCTTGGAAAAGACGGCCGATACCAAAAACAATGGCGGCATTCCGGTGCTCAAAGACATTCCCGGCGTCGGCTACCTTTTTAAAAATAAAAACCGCAGTCGCGACCGTTCCAATCTCATTATTTTTATCACGCCATTCCTTATCGCAGACCCATCACGCACGCCGGGAATTTCCGAACATCCCGAAGCTGTCATTCCCCTGCGCCCGGGCGTTCCACCCCCGGCACCGAATTTCACGCCGGATGGAGAATTGCTGGGCGGAGATGCGGCGATGGCACCCGCATTGGATTGGCTGCAATTTCAATTGGATTATTTTAACCAGACCCATACCGAAGGGAGGGATGACAATCGGAGCATGAGTGAGTTGCGAAGCGTCATTAGCCGTGCTCGTCTGCTCTCGGAGCTGTTGCAAAATCAAATCGCCGCCGGCAAAGGTTATGCGTCCGAGGTCTTGGTGGATTCCTCCGAACGTGCTGATTCGTTGTTGCTGGACCTCAATAAAGTCCTTGCGAAGGCGCAGCTGGGGCAGTTCCAAATTAAGCAGGGCTTTCCTTGATTTGTGGACAGCGGATTGCCATTTGTCGTGGCGATGGTAAGTTGGAGCATCACGACGTTTTCTCCCATGACAAAAAAATCAGCAGGATTCTCGTTGGTTGAAATTTTGGTCGCCCTTGCGGTCATTGGCATTTTGACAGGCATCGGTGTGGTGACGCTCACGGGGACCAAGGAAGATATTCGTAAGCAAAAACTCGATCAGGACGTGCTTGTGGTGAACAACGCGATTGATGCGTTCTTGGCGGCAGGGGGAGATGCGGGCCAGCTAACAGCAGCCAATGTGATCACCGCCCTTAAACAGCGCGTCGCTACGGCAGGGCCCGGCGACATTGTCGGTCCTCAGGGACCATTTTTGGAGCTTACCGTTATTACCAACGCCACAGATTTTGATTGGGGTGCGGTGTTCACGACGTCCCCAAGTCCGAGGTTTTATGTGGCACAATCAACAGCGGGAGTTGTTTTTAATCATGGTCCTGCAGCGGCTGTCGGAGGCGTGGCGGAGCGAGAGGATGCGGCGCGACCGGAATGGGTGTGGGCTTATGCGAATGCGACGCCGCCCTCGTTACCGGAGGCCTTTGTGCCGACAGCCATAGATTCTGCACCTATTCCATGGACAAATGCTCCCGTGACGACGCTTCAGCCGCCCGTCTTTTCACCGGAAGGTCTCACTGCTAATTTGTGGGACTATCCCCAGCTCGTCTCCATTGCGAATCCCAACCCCGCCGGAAGTTCGCGCGTTTATTATCGGGCCAATACCGGAGGTTACATTTTGCATGATGGCACGCCGTTGAATGTGGGGCCGGGAACGGTTTTGACAGCCGTGGCCGTGAGTCTCGATCCCAGTCGTTACTACAACAGCGTGGAAGTGAGTGAAACTTACGAGGTGATTCCTTTTCAACTTGGGATCACTATTTCTGCCCCTAGTTCCATCACCTACGCCCAAGCGGGAGGATTGATGGTTGGTCAAGCGCAGCAAAGTCCGGCGACAGCGGTGCTCAATTTGCAAAATGTGAACCAAATTCCCGCCCCCTATCTCACGAGTGGCAATTTCAATGTCCGCTACACGCTCGATGGAAGTGATCCTCTTACCTCTCCCACGGCGACGATTGGGCCGGCTTTTCAAGGCTACTATTCACCGATTGCCATTAGTCTTGGCCTTCCCACATGGGGAACAAACAATGAGATTCACGTTCGTGCGGCGGCTGTGTCGGCGAAAGCAGAGTGGTTCATGTCGTCTTCGGTGGAAGATGCGGAGGTTTCCGCAACATCCGTTACTCTCGACCCTCCCGATATAACGCCTCCCGATCGCATCGTTTCGCCTTCCGTCGAAGTTACCATGGCTCAGCCCTCTACCGGCCCTGTAGGAATGGCCATTCGTTATACTACCGACGACACTCTACCGACATGGGGCAATGGAACCCTCTATACTGCGAGTTTTCTTCTCTCGGCTTTCGGTGCCAATGAAGAACGCTTCGTGCAGGCTGTCACTTTTCCGGGCAGCACAGAGAACTTCATGACTCATTGGTTTCAGCCAAGTTCAGCAGTTCGGCGCACTTATACGGGAGCTGCCGGATTTGGGACGAGCCTTCCTGCGGGCGTTCTTGTGGGGAGTGCTTCTGTGGGGAATAGCGGCGTCTTGCGAGGAAGCGTCGTTGTCGCCCGAGATAGCGTCATGAGTAATCTCCCTCTTACGGGTTCCGCTCTCGTAAAGGGGAACCTCTATCTTCCGGGAACGCCTACCATTTATGTGGGAAATACGAGTGCCAATAATAGCTGGACACCGGCTAGGGATGGGAGGAGCAGTTGGCCCGCTTTTTCACAATTTATCCTCGGCCTTGAATATGGCGGTGATGGCAAAATCGTGACACCAGGAACACCGGGATGGACACCCGCCCCTCGCGTTATAGACCTCGATGGTGATCCGAATCCGACAAATTATCATGTCTTGATTGCCAACTCCGCGAAGGTCGAAGGGAAAATCTATCGCCGCGCCGATTCTCCATCTTTACCCACATTTCCTGCGCCACCACCCCAGGCGAATTCTGCCACGGTGAATTATGGTTGGGGGACGGTGGCCACTGTGAATCCCGCACCGCCGACAAATAGCCCTGCGGGTTTTACCGCTCGAAGTAATTCAGAAATCACGGCCCAATCGGGGAATTATGGAAAAGTGAAGGTTCAAAACGAAGCGAAGCTGATCCTTGGCGACGCCGGTAATCCGGAAAACGTTCAGTATTACACCTTCGAGTCACTAGAGGTCATTGGAACGGCTTCCTTAGAAGTCGTCGGCAAAGTTGTCATCACCATCAACTACTCCGCCGGAAATAAGGCTTTCACCACGGCCAATAGTGCCATTGTTGGCAATTCTGCTCACCCTGAATATCTTCAAATCAATGTTTATTCCAGTGCGGACGCTAATGCTAACACCATTCATGTGAATACTTCGGGTGCAGGAAGCTTTTATGGCCAAATCAATGCTCCGAAAGGTCAGGTGAAAATTGGCAATAGCGGCTCATTCCGAGGGTCCGTGACGGGATTTTATATGGATATGAGCGGCGCGAGTGGTGCCGATATTGAATTTAACCTCTCACCGATTGTGGACTAGCGGATGTTCCATGAATGACTTCCAAGGCGACGGCCACGGAGTGTGAACAGATCGGGCCTTCCATTTGCGACGCGCCGCAAGAGCAAATGTTTTCAATATCCTGCTCGGAAATGATGCGTAGGCCCGACGCAAAAAGCCGTGAGCCGGCACGAACAGCCCCTCGGAGCAAAGGCGGTTCGTAACGAGCACTTTTCACACGCCCCGCTGCACGAATTTTTCGAGCTTCAAAAATGACAGGCCACCCCGCAATCGCCGCTAAAAATTTTTCCGTGAGAGGGATCATCGTCTCCATTTTTACCACAAGAACAGACAGGACAGGCGAACGTAAAACGAGTTTTTCAACTCGTTTATTTTCAAGCCCTCAATCCTCCGTCACCCTCGGTCGTATCAGGAGCATAAAAATCACGGAAAAAACACAGGCCGAGGCGAAAATTCCGAAAATAAGATTGAGCGGAATCGCATGGTCTCGCAGGGCACCAAATCCCCAGTCTGCAAATCCTCCACAGCTGATGCTCACCAAGTTCATGATTCCATAGCCGGTGGCACGCAGATGGGGGCGGGCAATTTGGCTGAGGATGGGCATGTTATTGACATCAAAAAATCCCCAACCCATGCCGAAGAGAATGAGGGACGCAATGGCAAGCGGGAAGGAACCAAGATTGGGCGCGTTGCCAACGCCGAAGAGTGCCGGAATGAGCAATGCCATTCCGAGAGCACTCACGTAAATGCGTCCGCGCGGCGTCCGTCGCATCCACCGATCCGCCAACCATCCGCCTCCCAGTGCCGCCGCAATCGCCGCCACTTGCCAATAAAGTGTGGCAGACACGCCGGCGAGTCCTTGGCTGATGTTGAAGCTTTGTTGAAGAATCGCCGGCATCCAATCGCGCACAATCCATCCTGCAAGGGCGGGAAGCGTAAAGCACGCCACAAGCAGCAGGAAGGAACGATTGGTGAGCAGTTCGCGCAGGGTTGAGAGAGCCGAGGAATGAGGAGCAGCCTCGGTTTTTTCCAGACGCGGATCGCGGAGTAAAAGGAAAAGCGGGAGGGCATAAAGAATTCCAAACAAGCCGGTGAAATTAAATGCCCAACGCCAGCCAAGGTGCGGCGCATCGGCGGCATAGCCGGCAAAACCACCAAGAATCACGCCGCAGTAAATGCCCATTTGATGAATACCCGTCGCTCGTGATCGCGTCGGCCCACGATGGTAATCGGAAATCAACGCCAGGGCGGCAGGTATGTAAAACGCTTCGCTAAGTCCCATGGCTGTCCGCGTCCACAGCAACCCTTCGTAGGTTGTTACATGGCCGGTCAACCACGTGATCATGGACCAAAGGAGCAGACTTCCGCAGATGGCCCAGCGACGACTAAAGCGATCGGCCACATAGCCGCCCACAGGACTAAAAAACGCATAGACCCATTTGAATTGCCCAAGCATGTAGCCCCATTGGGAATCCAGAGTCATTCCACTCACATCCGCCATCACCGAAATCTTCATGGCCGCAATCATCTGCCGATCCAAATAGTTGAGGAGTGCCACCGGGAAAAGTAGGGCCACCACGAGCCACGCATAACGTCCGGGAGAGGGAGAGGAGGTGGTCACGAGCGAAATCGAAAAAAGCGGTTTCTCGACGAATGGACGCCTAAATTCCGTCGCCTTCCATGCCATTGAGATCTTGGTAGGCGAAGGGCGCGGCGCGAATGACTTCGGAGAGCGTGGCGCGGTCCATGAGCAGGGCTACCAAGTTGCGTGCATCGCGCATCACGTGGCGAAAGCGACACACCGATTCCTGCGAGCAGCGCTTGTAATGGGTGAGGGAAACGCAATGAATCGGCGCGAGAGAACCGTTGAAATGACGTACAATTTCTCCCATCGTAATGCGATTAGGTGGCTTGGCTAAAACATATCCGCCGGATTTCCCCGGATGGCTTTTCACCCATTTACCCGTCTTGAGATCTAGCATGATTTGTTCGAGAAAACGCTTGGGAATATCATTGCGCCGCGCAAGCTCCACAATCGGAATAGGAGGCCCGCCATAATGCTCCGCTAACGTAAAAACTGCTCGCAAAGCATAATCTGTGCGCATGGACAATTGCATAGTAAATCAATCGTGAAAAGTCGTACTATCTCCGAGGAAATCCTGAAGGCATTTTCACTCAATTGTACCGACTTGCAAGGCGAATCCCGGAAATTATACCAAGTAAATCTTGGCTTCTTCTGAACGAAATAATTTTCTCGACAGCCTTGCAAATAACTACTAAAAGACTCGTTATTACCCATTCTCGTTCCCTTAGAAAATATGTCTCAATCTAACTCACAGAAACGCCTTGTAGTTTTACCCGGTGGCGGGGCTTCCGTTACGGAGCAGCGGCCTATTCGCCATTATTGCGAAAAGGTGCTACGTCCCTTTTGGGATGCCGTGGAAACGGGGGCGTTGGAGTCTGGAAGTCTTGGAGGTTTTGTGGCTGGGGCGGGGGCGTATGAAATCCATCGCTTCACATTGCGTGGTGAAACGGATGGAAACACGACGGTACGCCTTGGTGTTTTTGCAACGATTCATGGCGATGAACCTCAAGGAGCCTCCGCCTTGATCGAGTTGGCTCAGCTCTCACGGCGTCAGCCGGAGATTTTCCGCGGCTATGAATTACAACTTTATCCTCTGTGCAATCCGACAGGTTATGAAGATGGCACGCGACATTCTCGTCGGGGGGAAGATTTAAATCGCCATTTTTGGCGCGAGTCGCAGGAGCCGGAGGTAGTTTTGCTCGAACGAGAAATTGCGGCGCAAAAATTTCACGGCATTATTTCTCTTCATGCGGATGACACGAGCGATGGCGTTTATGGATTTGTGCGTGGAGCGACGATTAGTCAGGAATTGCTTCGTCCGGCATTAATGGCAGCTTCGCGGCATTTGACGGTGAACGAGGCGCCTGTGATTGATGGTTTTCGCGCCCATGAGGGGGTGATTGTCGAGGGCTATGACGGCATTCTTTCTGCGGGACATATTGAGCCACGGCCCTTTGAAATCGTTTTTGAAACGCCCGCAGGAGGGGCTGTTGATCGGCAGATTCAAGCCTCCGTTGCGGCACTTACGGCAATTCTCCACCGTTATCGAGCCATGCTTTCGGTCGCCAACGATATTTAATTTTTGCGCTCGCAAAGGGGAGGAGAAAGGTCATCGTTGCTTTTTCTCCGGACGAAAAAAATTGGCGTTCATGCTGGGAACGTGCAAGGTATGAAGGTTTGTGCTTATGAAATCTCTTCTTATTGTCATTGGATGTTGCGGCGGCCTTTTGTTGTCCGGGTGCGGAAAAAGTGAGGGCCCTTCAGTTAAAGTTGGGCTCAATGTGGAATTGACCGGTGATATTCCTGCGGTGGGTGCTTCTGCACGTAATGCGGCAGAATTGTATGCTGCGCAAGTGAATGCGGCGGGTGGCGTGGCGGTTGGGAAAGACAAATTGCCGCTGCGTTTGATCGTTGGCGACAATGCGGCTAAGGCCGAGCAGGCGGCGGCAGTCGCGCAGCGCCTCATCGGGCAGGATAATGTGGTGGCGATGATTGGGCCCGATGCTAGTGCCTGTGCCATCCCTGCCTCGGAAATTGCCGAATCGCTGAAATGCCCCATGATTTCTCCGTGGTCCACCAACCCAAAAACAACATTGAGTGCCACGGATGGTTCGCCCAAAGATTACGTTTTTCGAGCGTGCTTCACGGATACATTTCAAGCGGGCGTACTGGCGAAATTTGCACGGAATCATCTGAATGCTCAGACAGCAGCCGTTTTGTATGATGTGGCTTCGGAAGCTCCCAATGGTCAGGCCATGCTTTTCCGTGAAACTTTTGAGGAGGCAGGAGGGCAGATTGTCGCGTTTGAAACTTTCACAACCGGCGATCGCGGATTTTCGGCTCAGCTTACCAAAATCAAGGCCGCGAATCCCGATGTGATTTTTCTGCCGACCTATTACTCGGATGTGCCCCTCATTGCCCAGCAAGCGCGACGTCTTGGAATTACCGCGCCGTTTATCGGAAGTGACGCCTGGAGTTCGCCCGAAATCGTGAAACTTGGCAAAGAAGAAATTGAAGGCTCCTATTTTTGCAATCACTACTCGACGCAAATTGCCACACCGGAAGCGAAGAAATTCATGGAAGATTATCGAGCAAAATACGGACAAGACCCCGATGATGTGGCCGCACTCACGTACGATGCTGTCGGGCTTTTAGTCGAAGCGATTCAGTCCGCAGACCGCTTAGATCGTGAAGCTATTCGTGATGCACTCGCCAACATTCCGCAGTTCGAGGGGGTCACGGGAAAGATGCAATTTCAACCGGGGAGCGGGGACCCGATTAAAAGTGCCGTCATTTTACAAATCAAAGATGGAAAATTTCATTGGGTAGCGAATGCAACACCCTGATCAAAAAAAGCTCAGGGGGCACAGGCGTCTCGCCTGTGTCTTTTGGCCAGATATCTCCTGACCGGATATTCACTTTAACAAACCATGGCTTACTTTGCACAGCAGGCAGTTAATGCGATTAGCCTTGGATTCCTCTACGCGCTTATCGCCCTTGGCTACACGATGGTTTATGGCGTTTTGACGATGATTAATTTTGCGCATGGCGACTTATTCATGCTGGGCGCGTTTATATGCCTGCTGCTGGTGACGTTTTCTCCGATAGCTCTGCCGTTTCCGATTCTTCTAGTGTTGGTGATGCTCATTATTGGCGGGTTGGGGGGGCTGATTGAGCGACTTGCTTATCGCCCGCTACGTGATGCACCGCGTGTTTCCGCCGTGATCACGGCACTGGGTTGTGGCTTGGTCATTTCGAATACAACCCTCAGCATCAGCCCGTATTCGCGAGCGATGCCGGAAGTTTTTAACGATCAGTACTTCAATGTTTTTGGCGTCGGCATTTCCACATTGCAGATGCTGATTATTGGTGTGTCTCTTGCGCTGATGATTGGGTTGGATGCGCTCATCCAAAAATCACGCTTTGGGATGGCACTGCGGGCGGTAGCCTTTGACGCACGTTCTGCTCCATTGATGGGAATTTCGGTAAATCGCATTATTTCGCTGACGTTTCTTATTGGCACCGGCTTGGGTGGGGCGGCGGGAATGCTTTATGGGATGGCCTTTCCGGTTATCTCCGCTTCGATGGGTGTGTTGGTGGGTTGGAAGGCATTTATTGCGGCGGTGATTGGTGGGATTGGAAATATACGCGGTGCGGTACTGGGCGGTTTCATTCTCGGCACAGTCGAAATTTTTTCCGTGGCCACGTTGCCCTCTACTTACCGCGATTTAATTTCTTATTCCTTGCTGTTGGTGATTCTTATTTTTAAGCCTTACGGAATTCTTGGGCGTGCCCCCAATATCAAAGTTTAGCACATGGAAAACATCCGTCGGTTTTGTGTTCGCCTTGCTGATCGCCGCTGGATTCTGCCGGTACTTCTGGTTCTCGGAATGACCTTCTGCGTTGTGGCGGAGTCCACCAGTTTACTTAATTCCTACACGCGCTTTGTGCTCACGGCGATGTTGGTGAATGTAATTCTGTGCGTCAGTCTTAATTTGGTAAATGGGTACCTCGGTGAGTTTTCGGTGGGGCACGCGGGGTTCATGGCGCTGGGTGCCTACGCATCGGCCATGCTGACGACATGTCTTTTTCCGCAGACGCCGGCTCTTTTTATTCCTGCCATTCTTGTCGGCGGTCTGATGGCGGCCGTCGTTGGATTTTTTCTCGCGTTGCTGTCCTTCAAAACACGCGGGGACTATCTCGCGATTATTACGCTCGCGTTTTTAATGATCGTGAAATCAGCATTAGAAAATATTTCGTGGGTGGGCGGGCCACGGGGGCTTGCAGGTATTCCCACGCTCACAACGCTGCCAATTGCTTTTGCGACAGCCATCATCACGCTGTGGGTGATTCGTAATTTGATTTATTCCAAATTTGGGCGCGCTGTGGTTGCGATTCGCGAAGATGAAATCGCCGCCAATGCGATGGGCGTGCGCACACGAGAAGCAAAAATCCTCGCGTTTACCGTTTCCTCCTTTTTTGGTGGCGTGGCCGGCGCACTGCTGGCCCATCAAATTACTTTTATCAATCCGGGTTCATTCGACATCGTTAAATCTACGGAGATTCTCGTGATGGTTTATCTCGGCGGGATTGGCTCTCTCGCGGGTTCGATTTTGGGCGCTGTCATTTTTACATTCCTCTCGGAGGCACTGCGTGAATATGGCACGTGGCGCATGGTAATTTTGCCGCTGATTCTCGTTCTCTTAATGATTTTTCGACCACGAGGAATCATGGGCCTTCGTGAACTCCCGTGGTTTCTTCCACGTCGTGAACTTTTCAACCGACGCAAAAAATCATGAGTGCACTTTTGGAAATTGAGGATGTGACAATGCGCTTTGGCGGATTGTGTGCGATTTCAAATTGTCGCATGACCGTTCCTGCGGGAATCACCCATGGAATCATTGGGCCCAATGGTGCAGGGAAAACGACCTTGTTTAATTTGATCACCGGTATTTATCGTCCGACCGAAGGCATCATTCGCTATAAAGGCCGAAAAATTTCCGGTCAGCGTCCTTCGCGCATTGCCCTCGAAGGCATTGGCAGAACGTTTCAAAATATTCGCATCTTCAAAAGCCTCACGGTGTTGGAAAATGTGCGCATTGCGTACGATTCGCAACTTCGCTATGGGCCCATGGAATCCCTCATGCGTGTGGGACGCTATGGTCGCGCTGAAGATGAATCCATTGCCCGCAGTATGGAGCTTCTGGAGCATTTTGGGTTATCAGGATTTGCGTCAATTCCCGCAAGCGGACTTTCCTATGGATCACAACGTCGCTTGGAAATCGCCCGTGCGCTGGCACTAAAGCCGGCACTCCTGCTTTTAGACGAACCGGCGGCTGGTATGAACACCGGGGAGACATCGGCTTTGACAGAATTTCTGCGGGATATTCGCGATCATTTTCAAGTCACCATGATTCTCATCGAACATCACATGCACCTCGTGATGAATCTTTGCGATAAAATTACCGTCTTGGATTTTGGACGTGTGATTGCCGATGGAACACCGGCGGAAATCCGTGCCAATCCGCGTGTGATTGAAGCCTATTTGGGAGAAAGTACCGAATGAGTTCTACCGAGACGCCAATGAATGATGTCCTTTTGCAGGTGAAAGACCTCACCGTTTCCTATGGAGACATTCCGGCGGTAAAAGGCATTTCTTTTCATGTGCAGCGAGGAGAGATTTTTACTCTCATTGGTGCCAATGGAGCCGGAAAATCGTCCACCCTTCGTGCGATTTCGGGATTGATGCACTATGGTGGGATGGTGACGTTCGATGGCCATGAACTCTGCGGTATTCCTGCGGATCGTGTGGTGGCGCGAGGTCTCGCCCAAGTTCCCGAAGGACGGGGAATTTTTGGAAATTTAACGGTTCTCGAAAATTTGCGCCTTGGGGCATGGCTTCGCCGCGATCGTCAGGGCATTCGTGAGGACATTGAGAAAATCCTAGAATCTCTGCCACGCCTCAAAGAGCGGCTTCGCCAATCTGCAGGCACTCTTTCCGGTGGCGAGCAGCAGATGTTGGCCATTGGCCGCGCTCTCATGAGCCGTGCGAAAATGCTTCTCCTTGATGAACCGTCCATGGGATTGGCGCCAAAACTTGTCGCGGATATTTACGCGACTCTTCGCGAAATTCACGCTGCAGGTACGACAATTCTCCTCGTCGAGCAAAATGCCAATCTCGCCCTCCGGCTTGCCCATCGCGCCGCAGTGATGGAAACCGGAGCCATTACGCTTAGCGGTGACAGTGTCGCTCTTCTCGCCAGCCCTGAAGTTCAACGCGCTTATCTCGGCGCGTAATGATGCTCTCATGGTCGGCGTGACTTTATTTTTTTAACGAAGCCAGCCAGCCCTTTTCTCTCACGGTTTCCTGCTGCAATTTACGCAAGCGGGCCGAGAGCAGACTTGTGCGGCTGATGTAACCTACGACGCGCTCCGGGTCATCACGACTCACTACGGGAAGACGTCCGATGCTATAAGTTAACATACGAGCAACAGCATCGTGCATGGTTTCATCCGGGTAAATCGTCACGAGCTTTGTGCTGCCTGCTTCGCGCAATGTGAGCCCATGCGTTGCGGGTTTTTCCAAGGCACGCATGAGATCATGCCGCGTGATGATTCCATGGAGCTTCCCTTGAGGATTGGAAAGAAGCCACGCTTGATAGACCGAAATTGCCGGTTCATGCCGTGCAATACGCTCGGCCAATTCATCAATCGTGCTGTCGGCAGAAAGCATTTGAAAATCCCTATCCATCATTTCACTTACAAGCGTCTGCGAAAAAACATCCGCATCGTAATCCTGTGGAATACGCAGGCCGCGCCGCGCAATTCTTTCCGTCATGATGGAGTTTTGCATGAGGATGCGTGCTGTAAGATAGGCGAGGGTTGAGCCGGCAAGTAAGGGAAGCAATCCCATGGGTTGCAGCGTTGTTTCAAAGGCAAAAACCACAGACGTGAGCAATGCTCGTGAGGCTCCTGCAAACATGGCGGCCATGCCCACAAGTGCGGCAACACGCACATCCAATCCACTGCTCGGAAAGATGATTAAGAGCAGCGCACCGAGCAAACAACCCGCTCCGCTCCCAATGGTTAAAAGCGGTGCTAACGTCCCACCTGACGTCCCGCTGCCAAGGGAAATTGTCCATGAGATAAATTTCATTCCGCAAAGAAACGCGACCGTTTGAAGTGGAATGTTATGGGATAAAATCGCGGAGATATTCCCATAGCCAACGCCCAAAGTTTCGGGTGCAAAATAACCAATCACACCTACGGCAATGGCACCAAGGGCAGGCCACCACATCCAATGAATCGGCAAGCGTTCGAAAAGGTCTTCCGTCCAATAAACGGCACGCGTTACGCCGACCGACGCTACTCCTACCATGATGCCGATGACCGAATAAAGAAGCAGTGAAATCAGCGAAGAGTGGCCAATATTTGGCAATGCAAAAATCGCTGCGGGTCCTTCAAAATGAATTCTCATTCCTGCAGCCGTGGCCGCAGCAAGTGACAATGGAATGAGAGAACGGGCACGAAATTCGAAGAGCAAAAGTTCAACAGCGAGAAGTACGGCGGAGATGGGACTTCCAAAGATCGCCGCCATTCCTGCCGCCGCCCCCGCCGCGAGCAGTGTCTTTCGTTCGGCAGGTGTGGTACTGAGGATTTGCCCCAAAACCGATCCCAATGCACCACCCGTGGAAATGATAGGCCCTTCCGCTCCAAATGGGCCACCGGTACCTATGGAAATCGCCGCAGAAAGTGGTTTAAGAAAAGTAATTCTCGCAGGGATGCGGCTGTTATTTTCCAACACTTGCTCCATCGCCTCGGGGATGCCGTGCCCGCGAATGGCCTTGGAACCAAAGCGTGCCATCAGACCTACAATGAGTCCGCCCGCAACGGGCACCAAGACCACAAGGAGCCCGAGATGGTTATGTGCGGGAGAAATAAAGTCGGACGAAACACGACCGTAAAACGCAAGGTTTGTCACCAGCCCAATCAATCGCATGAGAAGCTGCGCTACAAATCCGCCAAGGATTCCGAGGAAAATGGCTATTCCCGATAAAAAGAGGATAGAGGAATGTCCCTTTCCTAAATTCCACAGCCAATGCTTTAATTTCACCTTATCGGAGTACGAGGTAAGGAAATTGATTTCAAGAATGTTCTATCCCGCACGGCGATTTTTGAAGGCATAGTGTTTGGTCGAGATATCCAAAGAGACTGGTTTTTACCTGTGTGTTGAGTACAATGAGAGCTATATGCCCACGCTTTTTGACCCGATTAACGTAGGAGCTTGGACGCTCCCAAACCGCATTTGGATGGCACCCATGACGCGTTGCCGTGCCAGTGCAGGACGCGTGCCGAATGCTCTCATGGCGGAGTATTACAAACAGCGAGCTTCCGCCGGGTTGATTCTCAGCGAGGCAACCGTGGTGAGTCCGCAAGGCGTTGGTTATGCGGACACGCCGGGGATTTGGTCGCGAGAGCAAATCGAGGGATGGAAGCTGGTCACACGGGCTGTGCATGACGCCGGAGGGCATATTCTTTTGCAACTTTGGCATGTGGGACGCGTTTCGCATCCGGTCTATCTCGACGGGGCTCTTCCCGTTGCGCCCAGTGCCATCCGCCCTGCGGGACACGTGAGTTTGTTGCGGCCAAAACGGGATTATGTGACACCGCGTGCTTTAACTCTCGAAGAAATTCCGGGGATTGTGGCGTCCTATCAACAAGGCGCAGAAAATGCGTTGTTGGCGGGTTTTGACGGCGTCGAAATTCATGGTGCTAATGGCTATTTGTTGGATCAATTTCTTCAGGATAAATCCAATCATCGTACCGATGCCTACGGCGGCTCCATTGAAAATCGCGCCCGCTTAATGCTGGAAGTCACCGATGCGGTCATCGCCGCCTGTGGTGCCGATCGTGTGGGTGTCCACCTCGCCCCGCGTGGTGATTCGCATGATGTGGGGGATAGCGATCGTGCGGGGACATTCGGCTATGTGGCGCGGGAATTGGGACGTCGTCATATTGCCTTTTTGTGCGCTCGCGAGAGTCTTGGATCTGACCGTATCGGCCCCGCGTTGAAACAAGACTTTGGTGGCGTGTTTGTCGCCAATGAAAAATTTTCGTTGGAAAGCGGCAATGCTGTTCTCGCCGCAGGCGAAGCGGATGCCGTGGCTTATGGCATTCCCTTTATCGCCAATCCCGATCTTCCCGAACGCTTCCGCCGTGGAGCGGCCCTCAACCCACCAAACTACGAGACATTTTACACCGCAGG
>JAJTYZ010000138.1 GCA_021463515.1 Chthoniobacterales bacterium
AGGCTTGCCACGCTTTTGCATTGGACGCTTGCCATGATGATCGTTCTCTCCCTTTTTACAACGATAGGACTTGGTCTCGAAGCGCAGCACCAACTACGCCGCTCCGAGCATCTCTTTCGAACCGCAGCGGATTACACCTCCACGTGGGATTACTGGGTGGGTGCCGATGGGAAGGTGATTTATACTTCCCTCGCTTGTGAAAAAATTACGGGGTATTCTCCCAATCGCTTTAAACACCATCCTCGCAGCTTTCTCAAAATTGTGGACCCGGGAGATCGGGAACGCATGGTGGAACATCTTCGTTCTTGCGCCCATGATGCACCTGCCTGTGAGTTCGATTTCAAAATTATTCGCAAAGACGGTAAACTGGCTTGGATCAAACATTCTTGCGAGGCTGTTTATGATGATGACGGGCGCTGGAACGGGCGACGTGCCAGCAATCGCGACATCACCGCACTGCGTGCAGCCGAATTGTCTCTTGCACGGCAAGAGCGTTTGCAGAGCGGTTGCCATCAAGCTCTCCGCTTACTTCTCGGCCGCGGTGGCTCACGGCATATTCAGGAAGCTCTCGATCTCGTGGCGCGTGCAGGCGGATGTTGTCATGCAGCGATATTCCGCGTTGGTGCCGATCAGCGCGTTCGTCCCATCGCCATCTGGCCCACCAAGACTAACTTACCCTATGCGGAAGCATGGGCCGCATGGCGCGAGCGAGCCATTCCGGTTTTATCCGTCGGCGAAAGCTTCGAGCTTTTACCCCGTGAAACGCACAACTTTCCCGGAGAATTAAGCGAATCCTCCATCGCCATTCTTCCCATTCTCGAACGCACCAAACTCACCGGTGTCGCTGCCTTTGCCGCTCCAAAAAGTCACGGTGCTTGGTCACGCGCTGAAATTGCTGCTCTTGCCACTTTAGCCAGCGGATTGTCTGTCACACTCGAACGCAACGACCGAGATGTTTCTTAAAAACACGCCTAAATTCTCAGTCCTTTTAAGACGGCCAACGCATTTTTCGTGTGATCGGCCTTGAGGATGAGCAATCCACGAGAATCGCCTGGATGACTCGCAAGATAAGCGTAATCAATGTTGATCTTCTTTTTCGCAAGAGTCTTGGCAATTTTTACCAACGCACCTGGGCTATTGCGATTTTCAATCATCAACACATCGCTCTCAACCACCAAGGTCCCGTACTCCTCAAAAATTTCCAGAGCACGTTTAGGATCACTCAACACGAGGCGGACGACATTGTGATCGGTCGTGTCGGATGTCGCCAATCCCCAGATGTTAATTTTTTCCTTCGCCAACGCATCGCAGACTGCCGCGAGTGTTCCGGGTTTATTTTCAATGAAGACCGCCAGCTGAGTGACAATTTTGACCATAAAAATTCGTAAACTTTCTGCTGTGCGAAAACGTACGGCATTAAAAACACGCTAAAACCTTTCATCCATTTTCTCAATCAGATTACGGAAAAAAACACCCGAGCCGCAATGCAGCTCGGGTGCGTTAAGATTATAAAGAAAGCTTACGCTTACTTTGCTTCTTTCTTCGGCTTTACCACACTTGAAGCTTTGCTGGCACCTTCGCGAACGCCAGTACCTGCCGTCGAAGCCGCATCTACGGTGGTGTCCACGGTTCCTTCCACAGCGGAAGCACCCGTATTTAACGCCCCACCCGCAGCCGCACCTGCTGTACCAACAGCCGCTCCTGCCGTTCCCGCTGTCCCACCGACGGCTGTCTCCGCCGTGTTTACAGTACCTTTAACAGCTTCCTTCACCGCACCACTCACGCCTTTGACGGGGTTCTTATTGATGAGAGCTTTCGTTGTATCAACAACCGTCTCCCCTGCGGCCGTCGCCGTGTTTGCAACCGTCCCCACCGCCTTTTCACCGGTCTTCAGAGTGCCTTTTCCGGTGTCTTTCACCGTGTTACCAAGATCGCTTCCCGTCTTTTTGGTGGCATCAGCTGCCGTCTTTCCTGTTTTTTTAGCAGCTTCAGTCGTCGTCGGCTTCGTGGCAGGCGTTGGCGATGCTTTAGTTTCCGACGGATGTTTCGCTCCCGCCTGAACCGTTGCCGCAATCCCTAGGGATAACGCCATCGCAAACCACGACTTTAGTAATGTGGATGATTTTTTCATAATGAGTATCTCATTACGAACTTCTATCGAAAGACGGTCAAGAGCAAATCAAGGCTCTTCCAATCTATGATTGTGATGTCCCCGCAGCCAACCAATCAGCATGAGAATAAAAGGCAGCATAATTAACGCGGCAAACGGAGCCGCAAAGCGATAAGGCCAAACGCCATTGATTAACCAAGTGCCTGTCGCCACCAACAATCCTGCTCCCCCAACGGCCGCTATCGCCCACGCAACCGGAATCAAACGGTAACGAAAAAGATTTCGCTCTTCACGACGCTTTATCCGTATTTCGCGATTAGAAAACACATGCTTGGACATGCAGCCACATTCTCTAATACGTTCGATTTCTGTCAAGGCGGAGGGACAGCTCCTCCGGGGAAAAATTTTTATCACCACCTACGCAAGGCATCGCTCATCCTAACGTTCGTGTCTCTCGCTTCATCCTTGGATTCCGCTTGCTCCATGAACGAAGCCTTTTACGCTTTGAGAGATGAAGGTTGGCATCATTGGCTGTGGGAAAATGGGCTCTGCGCTGGCACGGGGAATGTTGGCGGCTCATGTGTGTACTCCCGAAGAATTGCGCGTTTGTGATCGCGAATCGGAGATCGCCGCTAAGCTCTCCAACGAAATTGGTGCCTCGTTATTTTCCGATGCCCAAAGCTTAGCCCTCGCCTCGGAGGTTATTCTTCTCTGCGTAAAGCCTGACGATGTTCGATCCGTTCTCCATGACGCCGCAATCGAGCTTTCTAGCAAACTCCTCATTTCCATCGTCGCCGGAATCACGCTCGCCTCGCTCCAAGCACTGACCCCGCGCACCCGCGTGGTGCGCGTGATGCCCAATACGGGCGTACTTGTCCAAAAAGGTGCTACCGCTTATGCCACGGGAACCGGAGTGACGGACACGGACGCAGATATTGTCAGAAAGATTTTTTCTTCCGTCGGTCTCGCTTTTGCGGTGAAAGAATCGCTTTTGGATGCTGTGACGGGATTAAGCGGCAGTGGACCTGCGTACGTTTATCTTTTTATCGAGGCACTATCGGATGGCGGTGTACAAATGGGGTTACCCCGCAATCTCGCCACGAGTCTTGCGTTACAAACTGTCGCCGGTGCTGCAGAAATGGTCGCTCAAACGGGAATGCACCCTGCCGTTTTACGTGACATGGTGACAAGCCCCGGGGGAACAACCATCGCAGGGCTGGCAGAATTAGAACGCACCGGAATGCGAGCGTCTGTTATTGACGCTGTACGAGCAGCCACCTTGCGCTCGCAAGAATTGGGAGACCCGCGTGCGAACCGCTAAAATTTTTCTCATCGTCTGCGGCGTGGTTGGGGTTGTTGCGCTTGGTACATTATCATTCTTATCGGTAAAAAATTCGACTCCTTCGCTCCGCTACGATCCAGCTACAGCTCCCGCACCACCGCCTCTCCTCGAGGAAACGCCACCGGTTTTTGAACCCGTGAAACTTCCCCCGCTGCCACTGCCCGTCTCCATGGCATCCCCACCCGATACACAGCCACCCGTCGAGTCAGATATCATTGAAACAATCGGTGCGGAAGGCATCGCGGCATTTCAAAAGGGAAATTTCACCGGCGCACGTGAGGCTTACACGCGTGTGCTTAAAATTGAGCCCAATAATATCCCCGCGCTTGTCAATCTTGGGGCGACGGAATTCCGGCTCGGTCACTATGAAGAAGCGCAGCGCCTGCTCAATCGCTCGCTGCAAATCAAAGCCGACAATCCGCTCGCATGGTGCAACCTCGGTATTCTTTACCTCGAACAAAACGACCCCATGCGTGCTTTGGCAGCGATGGCCCAAGCTGTGATCTATGCGCCCAATGACGCCGTGGCTCGCAACTACCTTGGAGTTGCTGCAGGACGCAACCACTGGTTCGATGCGGCAGAAATGGAGCTACGGCGCGCCATTGAACTTAATCCCAATTACGCCGAGGCCCATTTTAACTTGGCCGTTTTCTGCCTCGAACGTCAGCCACCCGCCAAAGAACTTGCACGACGGCATTATCAAAAAGCATTAGACCTCGGCGCCACTTCCGATCCCCTCATTGACAAAGCACTTCAAGATTGATGGCTTCTCCTCGGCTCGCAGAAATTACGCCCAACTTTCATCGCCAGTTGATTCGTATGGAAAAAGAAGGCATCTTTTGTCCCCTTATGCGCGTCCGCTGCAGTCTTCTCATCGCCATGCTGTTTTTTTTTACGGCCATAAGTCATGCAGCGACACCACCGCCCAAAGTCCGAGGTGAAGCCGTCATCGTGGTGGACGCCAAAAGCGGTCGTGTGCTCTTTCATCGCAACTCCCGTGCTCCCCGTGCCGTAGCCAGCACGCAAAAACTTCTCACCGCTCTCATCATCGCCGAAACGGGCAACCTCGATGCAATTGTGACAATTCAGCCCTCCGACACCGCCGTGGCGCCCACCAAGCTCTATCTTAAAGCTGGTCAAAAATACTCGCGTCGCGATCTTCTCCAAGTTCTCCTCGTCAAAAGCGCAAACGACGTGGCGTGTGCTCTGGCAAGAGATAATGCAGGAAGCGTGGCGGCCTTTGCGGATAAAATGAATACTCGCGCTCAAGCGATGGGAGCGACGGCTTCACATTTCATCAATCCCAATGGCCTCCCCGCCGAAGGTCAATTTTCTACGGCTCGCGACATGGCTATCATCGCCCGCAATGTGTATGCAAATCCCCTCCTGCGCGAAATCGTGGCGACCAAAAGCTTGGACTTTCATTTTGCCGACGGACGCACCCGCGAAATGATCAATACCAACCGCGTCCTTCGCACCGCGCCTTTTTGCAATGGAATGAAAACCGGATACACCGATGCGGCGGGTCATTGTCTCGTCGCGAGCGGCCAGCATGACGAACGCGATGTCATCTCCGTCATTCTTGGCAGCAACAAAGCAAATATATGGAAAGACTCACAGAAACTTCTCGAATGGGGATTGGGACTTTGACAACAAACACGCGCATTGATTACGTCGCCGAGTTAAACGAGCAACAACTTGAAGTCGTGACCTCCGCCGGAGGGCCCGCCTTGGTCATCGCCGGTGCTGGCAGCGGAAAAACCCGCACACTTACCTACCGCGTAGCGTGGTTGCTGGAAAATGGCGTCAAACCGTGGAACGTCCTACTGCTTACTTTTACCAACAAGGCGGCTCGCGAAATGACAGGGCGGGTGGGCGAACTCCTCGGCTCGGAAGCTGATGGTATTTGGGGAGGAACATTTCATTCCATCGGCAATCGGATTCTCCGACGCCATGCGGAAACCATCGGCTACCGCTCAGGATTTACGATTCTTGATCGCGAGGATCAGTTGGACTTGCTCAAAAACACGGCACGCGATGCAGGGGCTCCTATTCGTGATAAAAACTTTCCCAAGGCGGATGTACTCGCCGAACTATTTTCACTTTCCTCCAACACCGGCGAACCTTTAGAACAAATTGTTCACGAACGCTTTGGTTATTTTGAAGGCATTACGAACGCCATTGCCGCCGTTCATGTTGCCTATCTGCAGCGGAAAATGACAGCGAACGCCATGGATTTTGATGACTTGCTTCTCCAGACCAATCGCCTTCTGCGCGATCATCCCGAGATTAGCGCAAGCTATCGGGAACAGTTTCATCATGTGTTGGTGGATGAATACCAGGACACCAATCTCGTGCAGGCAGAACTCGTAGATTTACTCGGAGCCCAGCACGGCAACATCATGGTGGTTGGGGATGATGCGCAGTCCATTTACTCCTGGCGTGGTGCCAATTTTGAAAACATCCTAAAATTTCCTCAGCGTTATCCGGGTGCCGTTTCTTACCGCATCGAAACGAATTATCGCAGCGTTCCCGGAATCCTTGATGTCGCCAATGCCGCCATTCGTGGCAACCATCGGCAGTTTGAAAAAAACCTACGCCCCTGGCGCGAGGCCGCCGCCCGCCCCATCGTGGCACAACTTGCCACCAACAACGAACAAGCCGCTTATGTTGCTCGCCAAATCGCGGATCTCCATCGTCAAGGACTCCCGTACCGCGACATAGCCATCCTTTATCGAGCCCATTTTCATTCTATGGAAATTCAGCTCGAATTAACACGGCGAGGAATTCCGTTTGAGGTGACCAGCGGCCTGCGCTTCTTTGAATCAGCACATATCAAAGATGTCGCCGCATTTTTGAAATTTGCGATAAACCCTGCGGATGAAACCGCCTTTCGCCGTATGGCACGTCTTCTTCCAGGCGTCGGGGAAAAAACAGCCGATAGCCTTTGGGCCACCGTCAAGGCCGCGGCCACGTCCACAACGCCTTTCGGCAAATCCCTACGTTCGGCAAAGCCACCGACTCGTGCCGCAAAAACATGGGAACAACTTGCGGCGACGCTCGACGAAATCGCCCCCGAACGAAAACCCATCGCTCCCGATCGTGCGATTGAGGCGGTGATGGACGCCGTTTACGACGATTATATGAAAGTCGAGTTCGCCAATTACGAAAATCGCCGCGAAGACTTACGAACTTTCATCGGCTACGCTCGTCAATTCCCTTCAACCGAAGATTTCCTCGCCCAAGTTGCTCTCCTTACCAACGTGGATCATACGGAAACCCAACAAAGTACTGAAACAGATCGCGTCGTTCTCTCTTCGATCCATCAAGCAAAAGGCCTCGAATGGGCTGCCGTTTTTGTCATCTGGCTTTCCGAAGGCATGTTCCCGGGCTCGCGCTCACTCGATAAGCCCGACGCCCTCGAAGAAGAGCGTCGCTTATTTTATGTCGCCGTCACTCGCGGACGTGATTATCTGCACCTCACCTATCCGCAATTTCGCCTCAACAGCACTTACGGCGACCCCGTTCAACGTCCATCACGCTTTATTAAAGAAATCCCGACGCATCTTCTGGAAAAAAATCCCGAAGAACATCGCGACTATTCAGTATCACCCCAGAAATCCAATAATAAACGCGACTGGTGGTATTGAACGATTTCGTGGTGTTTAATCCAACCCCGTGTAGGCATTTTCTTTATGCTGGGTGAGATCAAGTCCGGTACGCTCGTCGCGCTCATCCACTCGAAGGCCAATTGTCATATCGATAATCTTAAAAAGTATGACGCTGCCGACGAAGGAAAAGATCGCGGGAATGAAGGTCGCCTTGAGCTGAATCATAAATTGCTCGGAGGGAGGTCTTGTGACCAAGGGATTGACAAGAGCGGAGGCGAAAACTCCCGTTAAGAGGGCACCAATAATTCCTCCGATGCCGTGAATACCAAAGGCATCCAATGTGTCATCGTAACCGAGTTTCACTTTCACAACCGTGACCATCAGCCAGCAGGCGACGGAAGAAATAACACCAATCCAAATGGCCGCCATGGGAGTTACGAAACCAGCGGACGGAGTGATGGCCACTAATCCCGCCACCACACCGGAAATCATGCCCAATGTTGTCGGGCGTTTATGGAAAACCCAATCCATCACCGACCACGCCAACCCTGCCGCAGCCGTGGCAACCTGCGTGGTGACGAGGGCAATGCCCGCCAAGACATTCGCTCCTAGGGCCGAGCCACCATTAAAGCCAAACCATCCAAACCACAAAAGCCCCGCTCCCAAGATGGCGAGAGGCAAATTGTGCGGTGGTGAAATAGGATTTTTGCGTTTGCCAATCATGAGTGCCGCCGCAAGTGCGGCTACACCAGCACTCACGTGAACGACTGCGCCACCCGCAAAATCCAGTGCCCCATCCTTGCCCAGAAATCCCCCACCCCACACCCAATGGCAGATGGGTGAATAAATGAGCAACGACCATAAAACCGTAAAAATGCAAAATGAAATAAACTTCATCCGCTCCGCATAGGCACCAGCTATAAGCGCGGGAGCGATGATGGCAAATTTCATTTGAAACGCCATAAAGACGATGTGCGGAATGTTGGGGGCAAGGCTGCTCGGCTTATCCATCCCTCGCAAAAACAGGTAATCCCATCCTCCAATGAGGCCAGCTTTATCTGTCCCAAAAGCGAGCGTATAGCCCAACGTAACCCAAAGCAGCGTTACAAGGCACATCGCCATGAAGCACTGCATCAGCACCGAAAGGATATTTTCTCGACGCACTAACCCACCATAGAAAAAGGCCAGCCCAGGCGTCATAAGTAGCACAAAACTGGAACTCGCTAAAATCCATGCCGTGTCGCCGGTGTTATACACGGGTGCTTCGATACTCGATGCTTTTACGGCACTTTCCTCCATCGGTGCCGTTGCTTCTAGCACCTGAGCTTGGGCATGGATACTGAAGGAAAAAATACAAATGAGAGCCATAAAGATGGCACCCATTTTCCAAAACTGAATCGTATTCATTGTCATTGAATTTCTCTAAAGTGAGCACACGATTCCCCGCGTTCCTGCGGGATGCCACTCCATTAGAAGCGACATCCCGCTTAGGATTACTACGATAAAAACATTTCGACGCTGTGGCATCGAGTCGCCCTTCATTACCGTGATGCGGAGCTTTTCACGTTGTTAGACCACGCCCTGATCGAGCATGGAGTCGGCAACTTTCGTAAAGCCGGCAATGTTGGCTCCAGCCACATAGTTACCCGGCACCCCAAATTTCTCGGCGGTTTCCCAGCAAGCCTTGTGAATGTTGCGCATGATTTCGTGAAGGCGTCCGTCCACTTCCTCACGTCCCCAACGGAGACGCATGGAGTTTTGCGACATTTCCAAACCCGAAGTGGCAACACCACCGGCATTAGCCGCTTTGCCCGGGCCGTAGAGGATTTTTGCCGCAAGGAAAAGATCCACCGCTTCGGGCGTCGAAGGCATGTTCGCGCCTTCGGAGATGACTTCACACCCATTGGCAAGAAGCGTCTTGGCGTCTGCCTCACTCACTTCATTTTGCGTAGCCGAAGGAAACGCCGCTTTGCAGGGGATTTCCCAAGGGAGTCTGTCTTTGCGATATTCAGCCCCAAATTTTTCCGCATATTCGCTAATGCGTCCACGCTTCACATTTTTGAGGTGCATCACAAATTCCAATTTTTCGCGTGTCACACCGTCTTTATCATAGACCGTACCATCAGAATCGGAAAAGCTGACCGGCACGGCACCGAGATCAAGAAGTTTCTCCGCTGTGTATTGCGCGACATTGCCCGAACCGGAAATCGTACAACGCATGCCTTCGAGAGTTTGCCCCCGCGTGCCAAGCATTTCCTGCGCGAAATAAACCGCACCGTAGCCGGTCGCTTCGGGGCGAATGAGGGAGCCACCCCAATTAAGAGCCTTGCCGGTAAGAACACCGGTGAACTCATTGCGAAGCCTTTTGTATTGCCCAAAAAGGAATCCAATTTCACGGCCGCCTACGCCAATGTCGCCCGCGGGAACATCGGTATTTGCCCCAATGTGACGTGCAAGTTCGGACATAAAGCTCTGACAAAACCGCATGACTTCAGCATCGGATTTTCCCTTAGGGTCAAAATCCGAACCGCCTTTACCACCTCCCATTGGGAGCGATGTCAGCGAGTTTTTGAAAACTTGTTCGAAGCCGAGAAACTTGAGTATCCCGAGATTAACACTCGGGTGAAAACGCAAGCCGCCCTTGTAAGGCCCAAGGGCACTGTTGAATTGAACGCGGAAGCCACGGTTGACATGTACTCGTCCGGAATCGTCTAACCACGGAACGCGAAAAATAATTTGCCGCTCGGGTTCCACGATGCGTTTGAGGATGCCGCTTTCCGCATATTGCGGGCGCTGCTCCAGCACGGGCCCCAGAGACTCCAAGACTTCGCGCACCGCCTGCAAAAATTCCGATTCTCCCGCATTGCGGCGCGCAACGGTGTCGAAGACTTCGTTAACCAATGTTGATGATGAGTTTTTCATTATTATAACTATGACTGCTTTTCCGCCGAAGGCGGCAGGTTGTATGCGTCCTAACAATCACAGTGTTGCTACTACGTTCATTTTCGATGTCCAATGAAAATTCAAAAGTTATTTTTTTCGCTTGCGCCTCGATGCGTTCAGCGGTAAAAACTGACTTCCGAAATTGAGCATTTATTTCGGCGTTACCACACACAAGAGCGACTTTTTAACGTCCGAGGTCCCGCTATTTCCTCCCTCTCCTCGTACCAGTTTGCATCATGTTCTTCTCGGCAATTTGCTGCCTCCCTCTCGCCTTTCCGCCAGTTCCTACACATCAACCACCTAAATAAGCCAACATCCTATGCCTAAACGTCACGACATTAAAAAAGTTCTCATCATCGGTTCGGGCCCCATCGTCATTGGTCAAGCCTGCGAGTTCGATTATTCGGGAACCCAAGCATGCAAATCCTTACGCGAACTTGGCTACAAGATCGTTCTCGTCAACTCCAATCCGGCAACAATCATGACAGACCCCGGCATCGCCGATGTCACCTACATTGAGCCGCTCACCGTTCCCTCGCTCACTGAAATCATCGCCAAAGAACGCCCCGACGCGTTGCTCCCAAATCTCGGAGGACAGACCGCACTAAATTTATCCTCGCAGCTCGAGCAGGCGGGAGTTTTGGAGAAGTACAATGTGCGCATCATCGGCACCGGGAGTGAGGCTATCGAAAAGGGCGAAGACCGAATTATTTTTAAGGAAACGATGAAAAAGCTGGGTATTGATATGCCCCGTAGTTCGCCTGCCTACAGCGTGCAAGAAGCGGAAACCATCGCGGGAGAACTCGGCTATCCTGTCGTTATTCGTCCCGCCTATACGATGGGTGGAACGGGCGGAGGTTTGGTTTACAATGTGGAGGAATTACGCACCGTGACGGCTCGTGGCATTTCCGCGAGCATGGTCGGACAGGTTCTCGTTGAGGAGTCCGTGCTGGGCTGGGAGGAATTGGAATTAGAGGTTGTGCGCGATGAGAAAAATCAGCTCATCACCGTGTGTTATATCGAAAACGTGGATGCCATGGGCGTTCATACTGGCGACTCCTACTGCGTCGCTCCGATGCTCACCATTTCTCCCGAACTTCAAGCGAAATTGCAGGATTATGCTTACCGCATCGTGTCGGCGATTGGCGTCATTGGCGGAACCAATACCCAATTTGCGCACGATCCTAAAACGGGCCGTGTTGTCATTATCGAAATCAATCCGCGTACCTCGCGCTCGTCGGCACTTGCCTCCAAAGCGACGGGATTCCCGATTGCCTTGGTTTCCGGAAAACTCGCGGGCGGCCTCACCCTCAACGAAATTCCCTACTGGCGCGATGGTACTTTGGAAAAATACACGCCCTCCGGCGATTATGTAGTGGTTAAATTCTCCCGCTGGGCTTTTGAAAAGTTCCATGGTGCGGAGGACAAACTTGGCACGCAAATGCGGGCCGTGGGCGAAGTGATGAGCATCGGCAAAACATACAAAGAGGCTTTTCAAAAAGCGATTCGCTCGCTCGAAAACGGTCGTCATGGCCTTGGCTTTGCCAAAGACTACAATGGCAAATCGCTTCCCGAGTTGATGGACCTCCTCACCGATCCATCCAGCGAACGTCAATGGATCATGTACGAAGCTCTACGCAAAGGAGCCACCGTGGCGGATCTTCATGCCAAGACACACATCAAGGCCTGGTTTATTGAGCAAATGAAGGAACTCGTCGAACTCGAAGAGGAAGTCCTGAGCACCAAAGGAAAACAACTTCCCGATGATCTTCTCATTCGTGCGAAGAAGGATGGTTTTGCCGACAAATACCTGGCCAAAATTCTTAATGTTTCCGAAGCATCCATTCGCAAGCAACGCCTCGAAGCAGGCCTTCTCGAAAGTTGGGATGCCCTGCCAGTCAGTGGCGTAAGCTATGATTCCGCCTATTACTACTCGACCTACAACCGCCCCGATGCCGTCGAGGTTTCCTCGCGCAAAAAAATCATGGTTCTCGGCGGTGGCCCCAACCGCATCGGTCAGGGAATCGAGTTTGACTACTGTTGTGTTCATTGCGCTCTCGCTCTTCGCGAAGCGGGATACGAAACCATCATGGTCAATTGTAACCCCGAAACCGTTTCCACCGACTACGACACGTCCGATCGCCTCTACTTTGAGCCACTCACCGTGGAGGACGTCCTCAGCATTTACGCGAAGGAAAAACCCGAGGGCGTGGTGGTGCAATTTGGCGGACAAACTCCGCTCAATATCGCCCGCGAACTTGAAGCTGCTGGCGTCAAAATCCTTGGTACAGCTCCTGACGTCATTGACCTCGCGGAAGATCGCGATCGTTTCCGCAAGATGATGGAAAAAATGGACATCCCGATGCCCGCCTCGGGAATGGCCAGCACCTTTGAAGAAGCTCGCGAAATCGCTGCCCGCGTCGGTTATCCCGTCATGGTGCGTCCGTCCTTCGTCCTCGGCGGACGCGGCATGGAAGTTGTCCATGACGAAGAAATGCTCCGCCGCTATGTCGCTGCTGCGGCCGATGTGACACCCGAACGCCCGCTCCTCATTGATCACTTCCTCGACAATGCCATTGAGGCGGAGGCCGATGCTTTGGCGGATGGTACGGATGCTTTTGTTCCAGCAGTGATGGAACATATTGAACTCGCAGGCATTCACTCCGGTGATTCTGCGTGTGCGATTCCGCCGGTTACGCTCTCCAAAAAACATATCCGCACCATCGAAGAATACACCCAACGCATCAGCAGTGAACTCGGCGTGTGCGGCGTCATGAACATCCAATACGCCGTGAGCGACGATAAAGTCTATGTGCTTGAAGCCAACCCTCGCGCCTCACGCACGGTTCCGTTGGTCAGTAAAGTCTGCAACATCCCGCTCGCGCGCATTGCAACTCAGCTCATGCTGGGAACAAAACTCAAAACTCTCAACCTCCGGCATAAAAATATCCCACATATCGGCGTGAAAGAAGTCGTGTTGCCATTCAACATGTTTCCTGAAGTTGACCCCGTGCTTGGACCGGAGATGCGCTCCACCGGCGAGGTGCTTGGCATGGCACCGTCCTTCGGATTGGCCTATTTCAAGGCTCAAGAAGCGGCGGGGTCAGCACTCCCTCTCGAGGGCACTGTATTCATTTCCGTCGCCGATCGAGATAAGGCGGACATCCTCGATGTTGCCAAACAATTTACCAACCTCGGCTTCAAGATTAAAGCAACCGAAGGCACATGTGCATTTTTCCACTCTCATGATGTTGCCAGTGAAATCAGCCACAAATACCACGAAGGCCAACGCCCAAATATCGCGGACGAAGTAGTCAATGGCGAAATATCTCTCGTTATCAATACACCCGCAGGGAAATCCAGTGCCTCCGATGACACCTACATTCGGAAACTAGCCATCAAGCACAAGATTCCGTATATTACTACTCCCGCAGCAGCCCGCGCTTCTGCCTTGGGGATTGCCGCAGCTCGTGCGGGCAAATCCAAAATAAAATCCCTGCAAGAATATCATGGCGATATTGGCTAAAACTTAGGACTCTGACGGAAGCCCTTTCATTCCATGAGCGTCCTTCCGATATTCCTTTCTCATTTGCTCGCAGCGGGTGTGACATCGCCCGCTGCGGCAGAGGAGACTACACAGGAAATATTAGAAACAGGGTTACAGGTAACCCGTGTTGGGGGCACCTATTTGCTCATTGCTCTTGGCATTTACATTGTACTGATTCTCATCGGGCGTCTCTTAAAGCAACGCTTACGCCTCCCACTTGGTTGGAGCTTCAACTTTTTCTGCATGTTTGTGGCACTTTACCTCCCCACTCTCTCCGACGCCCTCCCGATTCCCGGAAGGAAACATCTGGGAGCACTCGTCATCATCACCGGCGCGATTGCTCTCAACAAACTCATCCGCCACGCTCTCCTCAATCTTCGATCGCGCAGAAAAGAAGGTGCTGAAGTTCCCAAATTTTTCGGAGAAATTGTCTCCACCATCATCATCATCGGCACCCTCCTTGCCGTCCTGCAATTTGCGTATGATGTAAAAGTTCCTGGCCTTCTTGCAGGTGCAGGTATTGCGGGTTTGGTGCTAGGTCTCGCGCTTCAAGACACCTTGGGAAATATATTCAGCGGGTTTGCTATTTACTTCGGCGGCCAATTTAAGGCGGGCGATTGGCTACTCGTCGAAGGACATCACGCGAAAATCGTAGAAATCAATTGGCGCTCTACGCGTTTGCGCACGACGGATGACATCACCCTCGATATTCCCAATAGTGCCATTACCAAAGAAATCGTCGTCAATTACAACTCCCCTACAAGCATTCATGGGATGCGCATGGAGATAGGACTCGACTACGATTCTTCACCCGCGTTGGTAAAAGCTGTTCTCATCGAGGCCGCCTTAGACTGCCCGCATGTTCTCCGCCATCCCAAACCCAATGTTTACATGAAACGATTTGCCGACTGGAGCATCATTTACGAACTCCGCTACTGGCTTGATGATCACGTTCATTACGACCCGACCAACAGCCAAATCAATACCGCCCTATGGCATTCGCTTAAGCGCAATGGCATCCAAATTCCCTACCCCATTAGCAGACAGCAGAATCTTGGACGCCCGACTCCTCATGTAGAAGATCGTGATCTCATTCGCAAAGCACTTGAAAACTCACTCCTCGCACCAATTCTTTCGGAGGTACAATTTTCCGAAGTCATTGAACACAGTCGCATCGTTCATTTCGGCAATGGAGAAAACATTGTCCGTCAAGGTACAGAAGCCGGCCCCATGTATATCCTCACCAGCGGACATGCTGAAGTTTGGATTGAGTCCGAGGGGCAACGCACCCGTGTGGCCGAGCTAAAACCCGGAGCTTGCATCGGAGAAGTTTCCGTGCTCACCGGCGAACCGCGCATGGCGACCGTTCATACCACGGGAGATTGTACGGCTGTCGAGGTTCAAAAATCTACCCTCGCCCCCATTCTCGCTTCATCACCTCAACTCCTCGACACATTGAGTCAATTGCTTGCACGGCGACGCATGGAAAATGAAGGTCTCCTTTCCGCCGAGACGAGCCACGAAACAAAAGCTACGGAAACTCGCTACACCAACGGATTTCTCCATAAGCTTCGCGCCTTTTTTGAAGTTTAATCTCGACGACGATTATGCCCCTCTACATTGCCAAAGATGGTCAAACATTCGGGCCACACAAACTCGAAGAAATCGCCGTCTTTCTAAACACGGGAGATTTTCAACCGGAGGATTTTTGCTGGCAGGAAGGTTGGCCTGAATGGCGAACTTTGTCCTCCGTTATTCCCACCAAACCTTTGCCGGCATCTCCCAACGCTCTCTCTACGGCACCTCCTATTTCTACGCCGCCACTACCCAGCCAAAAGAACCAAATTCCCGATGATATCGAAATCGTTGGCACCCTAAAAATTCCCACTGATCGCATTGTCACCTGCCATGTGGATGGCGATATTATTTCTCCCGCCACGGTAACAATTTCCCGCGAAGCAAAGGTAAAAGCTCGCATTAAAGCGGAATCTGTCATTATCTACGGCAACGTCGAAGGCGACATTCACGCGGCAACACGTGCCGTACTTAAAAGCACCGCCACACTCGTTGGCGATATTTATGCTCCCCGCGTTCTCGTCGAAGAAGGCGCAACCTTCAGCGGGAAATCGCACGTCAGCCCAAAAAGCTCTCCACCCAAATCGAAGTCATCAACACCACCCGCCCGCAAGTCTGCCCCTTCTTCCTCAACGCGTCGCTCTTGATTTCCCGGTGGAAGGCACGGAGCGGGCACGACTAAATCCTTCGGTAAAGTAAGCTCCAATCACCAGCACCTGCATGGAGTAATACATCCAAAAAAGCAGTATCATAAAGGATGACATCGCCCCATAAAATGACCGTGCACTCAGCCATCCGAGATAAAGCCCCATGCCGAGTTTGCCGATCGAAAATAACAAAGCCGTCCCAAAGGCACCTAACCATACGTAGCGCCAGCGCACAACGGCCTCGGGAAGGACTTTGAAAATCATCGCACAGACCACCGTTACCATCACTACAGTCACAAGAAACTCAAACGAGAACAACACCATGCTCGAATAAGGCAGTCCATCCGGAACGTATTTTTTCATCACCGCCAAAACTGTAGTTGCCATCAAGGACGCAATTAAAAGCAGCCCCACAAACATCACTCCCGCAAGCGAGATGAGGTAATGTTCCAACCACATTTTCCATGATGCCTCCTGGAGGTGTGAGACTCCCCAGATATAGTTCATGGAATCCCGTAATTGGCGCATGACACTGGAAGACGTGTAAAGCAGCACGACGGCGCCTATGATTGTTGCCCAACCCGGACTCAATCGCGCCCGTGTACTCGCCAGCAATGCCTCAATCGTCGTGGCTGTTTCGGGGCCAAAAGCTTCAATGAGTTTTCCATGTAGCTCCCCCTGTGCCGCTTGTTCGCCAAAAAAAACGCCAGCCATTGCCGTCGCAATCATCAACAAAGGCCCCAAGGAAAACACCGCGTAATAGGTCAACGCCGCACCATAGGTCATTCCACCATCCATCACATAACGGTTAAAAGCTTCGATCAATATACGGCGATAACTTTTCCGAATCACCGGCGAAGGCACGTCCACCTTAGGCTTCACAACATCCATTTCCTTCAACCTTAGCTTCCTTCACGCGGCAGGGAAACCGCGGATTTACTTTGAAGTTCCTCAGCAATTTTTCGTGGCAAGTTCGGACCCCCGTAAATAAGGGCAGTATAAATTTGAACGAGAGAAGCACCCACCTGAAGTTTTTCTCGTGCGCATCCGACACAAGAAATGCCGCCCACGCCAATCACCGGACGCGACGTGCGCGAGGCAATGCGACGAACCACTTCCGTCGCTCGCTCACGTAAAGGGCCCCCGCTCAATCCTCCCTGCTGATCCAACTCGGACGGCACCGATACGTGATTGAGCGTCGTATTGGTGGCAATCCATCCCGCCGCACCTGCTTCCTCTCCCACCGCGACAATGTCATCAATATCTTCATCTGCCAAATCCGGTGCAATTTTTATCAAGATCGGACTTTGAGCATCATTTTCGCGAGCTAAGGTTTGCAGAATTCCTCGCAAATGCCCAACGGCCTGAAGTTCACGTAATCCTGGTGTGTTGGGCGAACTCACATTGACCACAAAATAATCTCCAAAATCTTTCAAACGCCGAAAACTCTCCGCGTAGTCTTCCGCTGCATTTTCCAAAGGCGTGACTTTTGATTTTCCAAGATTGATCCCCACCGGAACTCGTGGCCACCGCCCTATCGCTCGCCATTTAGCCAACCGCGAGGCGACGACTTCCGCCCCATCATTATTGAATCCCATGCGATTGATCAACGCCCGTTGACGCGGTAAGCGAAAAATTCGTGGCTTGGGATTCCCCGGCTGTGCCCGTGCGGTGATGGTTCCAATTTCTACAAATCCAAATCCCATGAGCGGCCATGCCGACAACGCCATGGCATTCTTATCCATCCCTGCCGCCAATCCTACCGCATGAGGAAATTCCACACCAAAACACAAAACCTTCTGCCCTCGTGGTGCCTTGATATATCGCCCAAAAATGCGGGCCGTCATGGACAGCATCGTCATCGTCATTTCATGCGCCGTCTCCGGTGCTAAGCGAAACAAAAGCGGACGCGCTATGGCGGAATACACACTCATTTCCCAATACAAAAAGTGCTAAAAATTTCCCCTAAAATTTCCTCGTTATCAACGGCACCCACAATCTCTCCAATAGCCGTTAAAGCCGAGCGTAATTCAAGAGCCGTCAACTCCGGCGCATCTCCACGTTCCAAAGAACGCCCTGTTTCTTCGAGAAAATTCTGTGCCTTACGCAAACAGTACTGATGTCGAGAGTTAATGGCCACAGTTTCTCCAAATCGCCCAAGGCTCCCAAGATCAATTCTCACCATAATAGCCGCGACCAACGCATCCAATCCCCGCCCATCCAAACAGCATAGTGGAACCACACCCGCAGGAGTTTCGTCGCCTTTCCACAAATCCATCTTATTCAAAACCACAACCTCCCGCCCTGTCTCCTCAACCATCTCCTCCTCCACGAGAGCATCTAAAACACGAATGGTGACATCCGCATTTTCCATCTGTTTCCTTGTGCGACGCATACCCTCAAGTTCCAGTGCATCCGACGATTCGCGCAAACCCGCCGTATCAATGACACGAAATGGAATCCCACGCAGCGTGAGATTTTCCTCAATCGTGTCGCGTGTCGTTCCCGGAATCTCACTCACCATCGCACGATCATAACCCACGAGTAGATTCAACAAACTCGACTTCCCGGCATTGGGTTTTCCATAAATCACCAGACGAACTCCCTCACGCAACATCCGCCCCTCATCTGCCGTAGCCAGCAAACTCGCCACAGCAGCCTGTAAACTCCTCAAACGCTTCCGCAAAATAATAGCACTTTCGGGATCAATGCCTTCCTCGGGAAAATCAATAGACGCTTCCAAATGAGCTAAAGCCGTCAGTGCCTCACTTCGCAATTTCTCCACCACATGCCCCAGCCGCCCTTCCAATTGCGCGGCCGCGGCACGAGCGGATGCCTCTCCTCGTGCAGAAATTAAATCCATCACCGCCTCCGCTTGCGTGAGGTCCATTTTGCCATGGAGAAATGCCCGCTGTGTGAACTCACCGGGTTCTGCAGGACGTGCCCCTGATTTCAACAACGCCCGCAATACGGAATCCGCAACCACCACACCGCCATGACCACATATTTCTACAACATCTTCTCCCGTATAACTACGCGGTGCTCGAAAAACCGTACACAAAACCTCATCCAATACATGCCCTCGATGTTCCATGCGCCCCAAGAGCACTCGTCCTGCGGAGGAAGATTCAAGCCTATGACGCCCGACAAATACTTTGTCCACCACGGCGACAGCCTGTGGTCCGCTAACGCGAATCATCGCGATAGCACCCGCACCATAAGGCGTCGCCAGAGCGGCAATCGTGTCTTCCTGCAACATCAGGACACCGACGCAAGAACTCCGCGATTTACCAACCCCTCCCGATCAAGTTCGCGCAGAGCGGTCATGAACGCTTTATTTTGCGGCATCGTTCCGACGGACACACGAATCCACTCGGGCAACCCATAACTTCCCATGGCCCGCACAATGATTCCACGTCGCAAAAGTGCCTCAAAAATCTTTTTTCCATCCCCCACTCGCACAAGAACAAAATTGGCATAACTCGGAACGTATTCAAGCCCCATCGCGAGAAATTCCGATTGCAAAAAGTTGCGCCCTTCCTTCGTCACACGCCGCGTTTCCTCCATGTGTGCGCCATCACCTAATCCCGCTAAGGCACCCGCTTGAGCAATGCCATTGGTATTAAATGGCTGACGCGTTTTTTGCAGCACTTCGATAATTTCCGGTGCCGCTAATCCATAACCGATGCGTAAATTCGCGAGTCCCTGAATTTTAGAAAACGTCCGGAGCACTACCACATTTCGGCCTGCGCGAACGTACTGAAGAACATCCGGTGCTTCATCAAGAAACTCGTAATAAGCCTCGTCAAAAACCACCATCACATGGGGAGGCACACGTTCCATAAAACGATCAATCGCCTCCTGAAACACCATCGTGCCAGTAGGATTATTCGGATTGGCAATAAACACTTCCTTCGTACGCGACGTGATCGCCGCCAGCATCGCGTCAAGGTCATGCACAAACCCCGGGTCCGGCACATCAATGACTTTTGCGCCGAAAAGTTGTGCCATCAGGCGATAGACAGCAAAGGAATGTTCTGCCACGACAATTTCATCATTTGGCTGCAAATACGCATGTCCAATGAACTCGATGATTTCATTCGAACCACTTCCCAAAATCACATGCTTCATGGTCAATCCGGTTTTCTCCGCAATCGCCTCCCGCAAATAATATGCGCCGCCATCCGGATAAAAATGTGCTCGTCCCAAAGCCTCTTCCATCGCCTGACGCGCCTTAGGCGAAGGGCCGAGCGGGTTTTCATTCGAGGCGAGTTTAATAATTTCTTCGGGTTCAATACCCAATTCTCGAGCTAAATCCTCCACCGGCTTACCAGGTTCGTAAGAAAGGAGTTCCCGTAGTTGCGGGTTTGCATATTTCCACATGCACCAAACTTTAGCGACAAGCTGCTTCGTTTGCGAGTTCAACCAAGTGATTATTCGCCGGTGTTGAGCCTGTGATATTTTGCGTCATACTATGATTCTTCATGAATCGCATTGCCCTGTTTGCATTTTTTTTGTCAGCAGTAGGACTTCTTCATGCTCAAGAAGCTTCACCCACGCCGATTCAGATTTTGGAAATTTCCGCGAATGATCCTTTGGCCGCCTCCAACGCACCACCGAAAGCCAATCCCAAAATGGATAAGGAGGTGGACTTGACGAAAACAGCCAATGCGCCCGATCCCTTCGCGATTGAGCCGCCAACGGACATACCCCATCCAGATAAAATCCCGGAACTTACCGGTCCGCTTCCGGATGAAGACGATCAGCCAGCATTACCCGCCATCAATGGCACCGTCGAAATTACCGCCAAGGACAATACCCACATCATCACCGCTCAAGTTGGCAATCTCATTCGCATCATCCTCGAATCCAATCCCAGCGCGGGGTACAATTGGGAGTTGTATGATTTTAAATTTGGTATCGCGGTCTTTCATAGCAGCGAACTCGTTCCGCGCGATACCGGCAATGTGCTTTTCGGTGCTCCGGGTGACACCGTCGTAACACTTCAAGCAATTGAGCAGGGCTCTCAGACAATTGCGCTTATTTATCGCCGCCCTTGGGAACCCGTAGATCAAGCTGTTGCCCGCTTTGCATTTCGGCTCGAAGTCATCAAACCTGCGGAGACTCCGGCCCCACCTCCAACGACATCACCTTTACCTACACCATGAACCAACCTCTCGTCATTGCCGGACGAACTTTTCAATCACGCTTGCTGCTCGGAACCGGAAAATTCCCCTCCCACGAATCCATGCGTGATGCTCTGGCGGCTAGTGGAGCAGAAATTGTCACCGTCGCTCTTCGCCGTGCTGACCTTAGCGGCACCAGGGATCCCTATGCAGACATCCTCGATTTTATTGATTCCGAAAAATATCTCCTCCTTCCAAATACCAGCGGCGCGATGAACGCCGAGGAAGCCGTGCGCCTAGCACGTCTAGCCGCAGCCTCCGGACTCCCAAAATGGGTGAAACTCGAAATCCATCCCGACCCTCAATACCTCCTGCCCGATCCCATCGAAACTCTCCGTGCTACCGAGATTCTCGCAGCGGAAGGCTTCGCGGTGCTCCCTTACATTAACGCCGACCCTGTTCTCGCAAAACGCCTCGAAGAAGCTGGAGCGGCGACCGTCATGCCTCTGGGATCACCCATCGGAAGTAATCGCGGACTCGAGACTCGCGCACAAATTGCCATCATTATCGAACAAGCCTGCGTTCCTGTCATCGTAGATGCAGGCATCGGTGCCCCAAGTCATGCCGCAGAAGCAATGGAACTTGGCGCGGATGCGGTTCTCGTCAACACTGCCATTGCAGTCGCCAATAATCCCATTCGTATGGCAATAGCCTTCAAAATGGCGGTCGAAGCAGGGCGTTCTGCATGTGAATCCGGTCTGCCTTCTCAAGCAGATACCGCCATCCCCACCAGCCCGCTTACGGCGTTTTTGCAATAGGTTTTACGGCATTTTTGATTGCGGAAACCACCGCATCGGACGTCACCGATTCCTGCCATCGCTTGGCTCCCAAACTCCAATCTGCCATCAGCCACGTCTGCCGCTGATTGGGACTATACGGGCCATAAACACCTGCGTGCATTCCACAAGCCACAATCACAGCAGGCGCTCCCATGGCGCAAGCTATGTGCGCTGCGGCAGTATCCACCGTAAGCACCAGTGCCGCTTCCGCCACCAAATCAGGAAACCTTTCTAAAGGGCGAGATCGCTCTGCGTTCACGGGGTTCTGTATTCCCGCCGCACGCAAAGCCGTGGCAAATTCCTCCAAACGTACCGCCTGTTCCGGTCCTCCCGCCAAACGAATGCCGCCGGCCGGAATCCAATCTTTCATTCCACGCAGTACCGTTGCCCAGCGAGCCACATCATAATCTTTTTCCCATGAGGAGCTGAACGGACACAACAACCAAAAATCTCCTCCACGCCACGAAGCACTGGTGATTTGCGGCATAATTTCCTCCCGGGAAACCTCTCGTCCCAGCAATGCTGCGGCAACAAGGCGATTGGCTTCCAATTCGGCGGGCAACTCCTCACCCACTTTCGGATATGAAATAATTTCTGGGTGAAAAAATTGCTTCACGCCCGCCTCCACCGCACGGCGTTTCCTACGATTCGAGCGAACCAGCAAGTTTTCGCACATCACACGACGTCCTGCACGAGGGGCAAGAAAAAGGCCCGTCTGTATAAAATCTCGCATGCTACGCAGGCAAATCGCGGCATCCACCCGCGTCATGCAAAGGCGTAGCCATGCCGGAAAGCAATGATACATATTCACTGCGTCCTTGTTCATCCCGCGCACACGATCGCGCAATGGCAACGCGATAATACGAGCCGCAGGAAATTCTCGCTGTGCCAAAGCCGCAATTCCAGACTTCACGACGAGGATCAAATTTCCCTCGCCGCATTCACGTGCCAATAAATGAATACACCCGCTGGCGAGAAAAAAATCGCCAATTTCATCGGGCTTGAAAATGAGAACTTTCACGCCTGGCGGCGGGCGGGCGACGCATCAGGCGATTGCCCGGGCTCGATGGATTCGAGGAAAAGATTTTCCAAGGTTGTTTGTGGACGCCCACTGGAAATAACTGTCAGTCCCAATTTTTTCGCAGCTTCCTGCAAGGCCGCAAATTTTTCCGGCGACGTCTGCTCGACCACAATTTCGGCACGATCCCGCACTGCCAACAAGTCCTCCACACGCCCTTCACGCACAAGGGAACCGCGGGCCAAAATGCCAACGCGGTCACAAATTTCTTGCACCTGCGAAAGCAAATGCGAGCAAAGCAAAATAGTCTTCCCTCGCGATTTTAGCTCTAAAATGAGATCACGAATTTCTCGCGAGCCAACCGGATCCACACCTGCTGTCGGCTCATCAAGCACCAACAATCCCGGATCCTGCACCAAAGCCTGCGCGAGACCAATACGCTGCAACATGCCTTTGGAATACGATCCAACACGCCGATCGGCGGCTTCCGTCAGACCGACTAACTCCAATAATTCTTTCGCCCGTGTTTCCAACGACTTCCCATCGAGTCCGCTTAAGCGGCCAAAAAAGCGCACTGTTTCTGCCCCTGTCAGAAATTTATAAAAGTACGGATTCTCCGGCAAGAAACCCACATCCTTACGACTGCGTACCAAACGGCTATCCTCCCCAAAAACACGCGTGTTTCCTCGCGTGGCCGTCACAAGTCCTAGCAAAATTTTAAGCGTTGTACTTTTTCCGGAGCCATTGGGGCCAAGCAATCCATAGACCTCACCGGCGTTAACGTGCAGGGAAAGATCGCGTACTGCCACTACGCGCTCACGCCGCATGGGGATGCGAAATACTTTGGTCAGGTGTTCAATTTCGACGGGTGTTTTATTCATGAACGTATTTCAAAGCTCCGCAAATTCGCAGGAGGAGATATTTCTAAAATAGACTCGTTTGTAATATGCCCTGCAAGCTCACTCTCACGCAAGGCCTGCAAAAATTCTTCTGCCTCACCACACGCCACCAGCTCGACACGCCCGTCGGACAAATTCCGTACATACCCTACCACCTCAAATCCCGCAGCAATCCGCCGCGCGGAATAGCGAAATCCCACACCTTGCACACGCCCCTCGTAAAAAACCTGCAACGCCTTGCTCATAATCTCACTCACGCACCTGGCCCGTTCCCTCAACGAGGTATTTGTAAGTCGTCAATTCCTCCAATCCCATAGGCCCCCGTGCATGCAGCTTGTCCGTACTAATCCCAATCTCCGCTCCGAAACCAAATTCTCCCCCATCGCTAAATCGCGTGGAGGCATTCCACAACACCGTCGCAGAATCTACGGCGGCAAGGAACTTTCGCGCCGCAATTTCATCCGCCGTCACAATCGCATCGGTATGATGCGAGCCATAATTCTCGATGTGTTCAATCGCTTCCTCCAACGAATCCACCACGCGAATACTCAAAATAAGTTCGAGATACTCGGTCGTCCAATCTGCCTCCGTCGCTGCCTCAACGGCGTCTCCTAAAACAGCACGGGTTCGTTCGTCACCTCGTAAGACGACCCCTTCTTTACACAAAATTGCAGCTGCCGATGGGAGAAATTTTTCGGCAATATCACGATGAACCAACACCGTTTCCGCCGCGTTGCAAACACCCGGACGCTGACATTTTGCATTAGCCACAATGGTTTTCGCCATGGCCAAATCTGCGGCTTTATCCACAAACACATGACACACCCCGTGGTAGTGCTTAATCACAGGCATCCGTGCGTACTCGACGACGGCTTCAATCAACGCTTGGCCTCCACGCGGAACAATCACATCGAGATAACGATCCATTTGCGCCAACAATCGCACCCCTTCGTGATCGGTGAAGGAGACAAGTTGAATCACATCTGCGGGAAGACCCGCGTTGACGGCACCGGCGGACAATGCTTTGGCGATCGCTAAATTCGAATGCAACGATTCCTTTCCTCCTCGCAAAATGCAGGCATTTCCCGATTTGAGGCAAAGCACCGAGGCATCTGCCGTCACATTAGGACGAGATTCGTAAATGATTCCCACCACGCCAATGGGCACTCGAATTTTGATAATTTTGATCCCGTTTGGACGTGCCCACTCACGAATAATTTCCCCCACAGGGTCCGGCAAAGCCACCACCTCTCGCACCCCCTTTGCCATGGCACAAAGACGCTCCGGCGTAAGTCGTAAACGATCCACCGCAGCGGCATTGAGTCCGTAACCGGCTGCAGCCGCCAAATCCTGAGCATTCGCCGCCATGATTTCCGCCTCTGCTGCTTCAATGGCATCCGCCATCGCCATCAAAGCCGCATTTTTTTTCTCCCTCGTACACAAAGCCAGTGCCCGCGCCGCTGCCCGCGCTTTTCTTCCCATGTTTTCAATTTGAGCCGCCAAAGATTCGGTTTCCATCACCACAAACTATCCTCTTTCCTCCGCTCAAAAACAAGCGTGCCTTGGCCGATGCACAAGCGGACTGTATAAACGACGTCCATGTCCATTTTCACCACCGCATCGCCGGACGAAACAACCGCCATTGGACAAACGTTGGCGGGCAAGCTTCCCCACGGTTCTACGATTGCGCTGCGCGGCGCGTTGGGGGCGGGAAAAACCTGCTTTACCCGTGGTCTCGTTGTGGGCTGGGGTGGAAGTGATATGGCTACAAGTCCAACGTTCACTCTTGTCCATGAATACTCAACCCAACGCGGCCCTGTTTTTCATCTCGATTTATACCGCGCTGATACAGCGGAAGAAATTTGGACGGCGGCATACGATGAGCTAAACACGTCGAACGGTCTGGTGATCCTTGAATGGGCGGACCGATTTCCAGAGCTTGTTCCTGCTGAGGCCATCCACGTTGACATTACGGACATCGGCAAGGGAAAACGCCGCATTACCATCACACCGTGAAAATTCTTGCTCTCGATCTTTCCACCGCCGAAGGCAGCGTCGCCATCGCCGCAGAAAACAAAATCCTTTTCTCTCGTAAATTGATCACGCCACGCGGACGTGGTGCAGAAATTTTTTCTGCGCTCGAAGAGTGCCGCTCTGCATGGGACGGAGTTACACGCATAGCCATCGGCATCGGCCCGGGGTCTTACAATGGCCTCCGCACCTCTTGCGCTCTTGCGGAATCTTTTCGACACGCTCTCAACATCGAAGTTGTGGCTGTACATTCACCTTGTCTGCTGCCCGTAAGGGAAACGGAGTACATTGCCGTCGGCGACGCTCGAGGAGGAATGGTTTATTGGGCTGTCGTAAAAAACCACCAGATATCGCAAAAAATTCATCTCCTCACTTATGATGATTTTCATCGAAGCGTAGCTTCTGCACCATCGTCGATCTATCGCGTCGGAACGATTGCTCATGCCGAAAAATTTCCGCTCGCAACACCCGATGCTGCCGTTTTAGCGCAGCTGGCATCCTCATTGAAACCACTTCCACCCGCCCCCATCACGCCTCTCTACCTAAAGCCTCCACATATCACCACACCGCGTCCCACGCATGTCTGACTCGCGCATTGGGCTTTGACCTGAAACACTCGATTCTGTAAAGCCAAAGTCTATGGGATCATCCACTCCGACAGATACAACCTGGCAAGGTTGGGGTGTTTCGCCCGGCATTGCCGAGGCGGAGGTCGCCGTGCATTGGAAAAATGAGGAGGAAATTCCTTTTCGTACGATCCAAACGGAAGATATCCCTAGCGAAATCGCACGCTTTGAAGCCGCCCTCATCGCCACGCGGCAAGAGCTTCTCGATATTCAGCAAAAAATCGCCGAAGCCATCGGGATCGAGGACGCGAGCATTTTTGATGCTCACCTCCTCGTTGTGGAAGACCGCACGCTCATTGATGAGGCTCTGCGCGGACTCGAACGCGACCTGCATAATATCGAGTTTGTCTTTCATCAGGTCGCAGAAAAATACTGCCACTCGCTCGCGAACATTGACGATCCCTACCTGCAAGAACGCGTCGTGGATATCGAGGATGTCACGCGGCGAGTGATTCGACATTTGCTGGGGCAATCCTTTGACGGTTTTCATCATCTGGATCGTCCGCACATCATCATCGCCAACAATCTCACGCCGTCGGACACCGCGCTCATCAACCGCGATCTCGTACGCGGCTTTGTCACTGAACAAGGAAGCCGCACCTCTCATAGCGCAATCATGGCGCGTTCACTTGGTATTCCGGCGATTGTGGCACTGCCGGGAATTTGCTCCAAACTCACCACGGGAGATCACGTTCTTCTCGATGGTTACACCGGCAAACTTATTGCGAATCCTTCCGAGCATACACGAGTAGAATACGGACAAATCGAGCGGCAAAAAATTGAGATCGAGCATCAACTCGATTCCATCCGCGACACCCGCTCCGACACCCGCGACGGACGCCACATCATTCTTTCGGCGAACATTGAAATGCCCGAAGAACTTCCGTCCGTCGCCGAAAGCGGTGCTGAAGGCGTGGGGTTGTTTCGCACAGAGTTTCTTTTCCTCAACAAGGAAGAAGCTCCCACAGAAGAGGAGCAATACAAGGCTTACAAACTTGTTGCCGAAAAATGCGCTTTACACGCTGCCATCATTCGTACTCTCGATATCGGCGGTGATAAACTTGCACATCTCCCCGACATGACGCTCGAGCCAAATCCTTTCCTCGGCTGCCGTGCGATCCGTCTCTGCCTCTACCAACCCGCACTTTTCAAAACTCAACTTCGAGCCATTCTCCGCGCCTCAGCCCATGGGCGTGTGCGTTTGATGTATCCCATGATCTCTTGCCTCGACGAACTGCGACGCGCCAATGCGCTGCTCAGCGAATGTCGCGAGGAACTTACCAACGAAGGGCACGCCTTCGATCTTGCACTCGAAATTGGAACCATGATCGAAATTCCCTCCGCCGCGCTCATTGCCGATCATCTTGCCCGTGAAGTAAATTTTTTCAGCATCGGCACCAACGATCTCGTGCAGTATACTCTCGCCGTGGACCGCGGCAATGAGCGCATAACGGGACTTTATCAACCTGCCCACCCCGCCGTCATTCGTCTCATCGCTACCGCTGCCGACGCCGCGCACAAAAACGGGATTTGGATTGGCGTATGCGGAGAAATGGCGGGCGAAATCCATCTGGTTCCCCTGCTCCTCGGTCTCGGCATAGACGAACTCAGCGTCGGAACAGCCTCCGTTCCTCGCGTGAAAAAAGCGGTGCAAAGCCTCGACCTTCAAGAATGTCGTCAATTGGCAGAACAGGCTCAAACCATGGCGAATCCCTCGGATATTGAACAACTCTGCCGCGACCATGCTGGTCAACGCTATCCCGAGCTTTTTGACTGCTAATATTCCTGCCGTTTCTGCAAGGAAACGCGGAATCTGATTCCTCATGCGCCTCTCCGAAATTCGAACCGCGCTCGACATCCTTTCTCTCCTCCCCGCAAAAAGTCTCGGACAAAATTTTCTCCATGACATCAATCTTGCCCGTACGATCGCTCGATCCGCGATTCCGGAAGCCGTTCCCTTCGCCGTAGAAATCGGCCCGGGTCTCGGCTCTCTCACAATCCCTTTGCTAGAACGTTGCGATAAACTTTTGCTCCTTGAAAAAGACGCCCGACTCGCTAAGTGGCTCACCGAGCATCTTCCTGCCGATCGCGTAGAAGTGATCTGCGCCGACGCCATTCGCTTTGATTGGAAACCGCTTTTACAGCACGGGCCCTTCCCCCTCGCTGGCAATCTTCCTTACTACGCAACCTCGCCCATTCTTCGTAATTTTCTCGTTCCGTCGTCGCCCGTCGCACGTGCCACATTTGTGGTGCAGGATGAATTCGCCATGCGCCTTGCCGCAAACCCCGGCCATGCCGATTACAGTGCCCTCACCGTGCGCATCCAACGCCTCTGGTCCGTGCGCCGCGAACGTTTATTGCCACCCTCCGTTTTTTACCCCACACCCGGCGTCACCTCGTCACTCGTCACGCTCGAACATCGACCACCTCGCACCTTCCCTCCTGTGCGAGGAACATTTTTTGATGAAATTGTTCAGCGCGGATTCGGGCAGCGTCGCAAACAACTACGTTCGCTCCTCGGCATCGCCCCGGCGACATGGGCACTATGGTGCGGGAAACACGGATTGCCTGTCACCACACGCGCTGAAAACCTTTCCGTTGCCCTCTGGGTGGATCTCGCACGAACTATGGATGCACTCGGCAATTCTGAGGCACAGTTAGGGGAAGAAATTTTTGACGTTGTGGATAAAAACAATCACGTCATGGCGCGAGAGCCACGTGATTTCGTTCATGCAAATAACCTTCTTCATCGCGCGGCCCACATTCTCGTCTTCAACGAGCAAGGCGAAGTCCTTTTGCAAAAACGCTCCGCATGGAAAGATCGAGCACCACTTCTCTGGGATTCCAGTGCCGCCGGACATCTCAACACCGGAGAGACCTACATTGCAGCCGCACAACGTGAAGCCGAAGAAGAACTCGGGGTTACGCTCACACTGCATCCCCTAGGAAAACTTCCCGCAAGCAGTACCACTGGCCACGAATTTGTCGAAGTTTTCACCGCCAAGCACGAAGGCCCCTTCACTCTGCCACCGGCGGAAATCGAAGCCGCCAAATTTTTTCAACCCTTCCTCATTGATGCCTGGCTTAAACAACGTCCCCAAGACTTTGCCCCCGCGTTTCCCGAAGTCTGGAACCTCACGAAAGGGTAATGGTCGGAGGGGCCGTGGAGCCATGGGGATTCGAACCCCAGACCTCCTCAATGCCATTGAGGCGCTCTACCAACTGAGCTATGACCCCCTTCGATAAACCCGAAAGAACGCATTATGCCGCACCAATACAAAGAAGCAAATTAAAACCATTTCCCACCTCTAAATAATCACTCACCCTCCCACGTTATATCATAAAATCACATGGATGGGCGATGTCACTATGACAGAACCTCCCTGCACCGTGATGCCCCAAAAAAACCACCGCCATGCGTAGGACGGCGGTGGTTTTTTGAGAGGGTGCTTGGGCTATCAGTAGGCGGCTTGGGCACCTTTGATATTGCGTTTCCCAATCCACGGCATAAGGCCACGAAGGCGGGTGCCGGTTTTTTCAATGGGATGCTTTTCGCCTTTTTGGAGAAGTGCCTTGTATTTTTTGCGGCCTTTTTTGTCTTCCGCAATCCACTGACGCGCAAACTTGCCGGATTGAATGTCTTTAAGCGCAGCTTTCATGCGCTTTTTAACGCCGGAATCTATGATCCTCGGGCCAACAAGTACATCGCCCCATTTCGCAGTGTCGGAAATGCTGAAACGCATGCCGGCAATGCCAGATTCGTTCATCAAATCCACGATAAGCTTAAGCTCATGTAAACATTCAAAATACGCCATCTCCGGCTGATAACCTGCTTCGACGAGGGTTTCAAATCCGGCTTGCACCAACGCAGAAACGCCGCCGCAAAGTACCGTCTGTTCGCCGAAAAGATCCGTTTCCGTTTCTTCCTTAAACGTCGTTTCAATCACACCGGCGCGAGTTCCGCCAATGCCTTTGGCCCATGCAAGCGCGGTTTTCTTGGCTTGCTTGCTGGGGTTTTGATGAATGGCAATGAGAGCGGGAACGCCTTTGCCTTCGAGAAATTGACGACGGACGATATGGCCCGGCCCTTTGGGCGCCACCATAATCACATCCACGTCTTTGGGCGGCTTGACCGTTTTAAAAAGAATGGCAAACCCGTGACTGAATAAGAGCGTTTTTCCCTCCGTGAGATAAGGCGCGACATCCTTTTCATAAACCGCCGCCGTTTTCGTGTCGGGAACAGCGAGAAAAATAATATCCGCCTTCTTCACGGCTGCCGCAGTATCCATCACGGCAAAGCCTTTCTTTTTAGCTACCTCGCGGCTCTTGCTGCCCGGATAAAGGCCGATGATGACCTTCACACCGCTGTCCTTGAGGTTGAGGGCATGGGCGTGCCCTTGTGAACCGAAACCAATGACGGCGACCGTTTTGCCCTTCAATTGCTTGAGGTCGGCGTCCTTATCTGTGTGGATTTTTGCTGCCATGGAAATGATATAAAAATTGCTTAATCACCACTCTCGCGGGAAAGCGCCACCTTTCCCGTGCGAGTGATTGCGGTAATACCGAAATGTTGGATTAACTCGATAAATTTTGTCACCTTATTTTCATCGCCGGTAATTTCAATGACGAGTGACTCATGCTGCATATCCACGATCTTTGCACGAAAGATACTGCATATTTGCAAAACTTCCGCCCGTGTCTGTGGCGTCACTTTCACCCGCATCAACACCAGCTCGCGATCCACAAACTGCTCGTCGCGAAAATCGTCCACCTTAATGACATCCACCAACTTCTCCGTTTGCTTCGTCACTTGTTCGAGAACGGTGTCATCGCCACGGACGACAATGGTCATACGTGAAAGCGAAGGATCCAGCGTTGGCGCGACATTAAGCGTGTCAATGTTAAACCCGCGTCCGCTAAACATTCCCGCCACGCGTGTGAGAACGCCAAAGCGGTTTTCGACAAGAACAGATAAAGTGTGTCGCATAAATCGGAAACGTTGAGAGTCCCAGATTTCGCCCCGTGCGTCAATCGCCGTCACGAAATCGCACGAAGGCAAATCAATTTTACGCCGCGTTTTTTGAGGCGATATTCTGCGCTTTAAGTGCCCAACGGCTAGATTCAAGTACGCGTGCTGTGGTCAATCCATGAACCGCAGGGTGTCCTTCAATTTCGTCAATAAAGTCTTGCCACAAGCCATTGGGATTTCCTTCGGCCCCCGGAAAGTTCTGTGGTGATTCATCCGTATCGGTAATCACCGTGACGTCCTTCGATCCGTAAAAAGTTTCCGCCATCCCATTTGTGCCATGCACGGTGATACGCCAGTACTGCGAAATGCCGTAGCCAAGCGCATCAGGAGCGAGGTAGGAAACATCGGCAAAGCACGCAAGGCCATCCTGCGCGAGGAGGTGAAATTGCGCACAATCTTTGAAATGGGGAAAGTCCGTGGCTTTGGCATTCCATTCGCGTGCCAGCGTAATTTCTTTCCACGACTGCCCTGTCATCCATGGCACAAAATCGAAAATATGAATCCCAATGTCATTGATCGTTCCGCCATGTTGCCCTGGCTCAAAATACCATGCTGCACGAACGCCGAGGCGCAGAGGATGTTGAGCACCGATTGTGATGGTGCATGGCCGACCAATAATGCCTTTTTGCACAATGTCACAAAGAGTGCGAACCACGGAATTTTCCACGAGATCGAGTTGACAGCCCACGGAAAGATTGGTCGCCGTGGCCACGTCGCGAATTTCTTCGAGTTCCTGCAACGATGTACAAATCGGCTTATCGGAAATGATGTGCTTACCCGCGCGTAAAGCGGCAATAGCTAAGGCACCACGCTTCGCATAAACATCGCCGATCGCCACGATAGAAGCGTCACTTTCTTCCAACATCGCGTCAAAATCGGTATGCGTAATTTTCACGCCGTGTTGCGCCGGTAAAGATTCCCGCGTCGCGGTATCGCCTTCGTAAGCAGCGACAATTTCGCAATCGGGATGTTTTTTTACACATTCGAGGAGTGCAAAAATATGAGGATGACGGAAGCCGGCGAAGGCAATGCGGTGTTTGTTTTTCATGATAGCTTTTCTACGAGTTCAAATTTTCCGGACTGAGAAGAACGGTAAGCGGCTTCAATAATGGCGACGGCACGGCCTGCCGCCCGCCCATCAATCACATGGTGATTTTCGCCACGAATGGCTTTACAAAAATCTTCAATTTGGCGCCGATGACCTTCGGGAGAAATCGCTCGGGGGTCCGAGGAACCACCACCGATGGCACCTGCCGTTTCATTTTTTCGGATCGCCACATCTTCGGAAAACTCCTCACGAAACTGCCAAAATTCGATGCGATCGTTGCGCAAAATCGCCGTTCCATTATCACCCGAAACTTCAAGAATCACGTCCAATCCGGGATAACACGATGTCGCGGCGGCCAGCGTTCCAAGCCCACCGTGTGAAAAGCGCAAACTCGCAGCCAAAGTGTCTTCCACCTCAATGCCCTCGTGGGCCAGCGTCGCGGCACGGGCCCCCACCTCGACGACTTCACCGCCGAACCATTGCAAAAGGTCCACGGCATGAATTCCCTGATTTATTAAAGCACCGCCCCCATCTAAAGCCCATGTGCCGCGCCAATTTGAGTCCGCATAATAGGTCGCATCACGCCACCATTTAACCCGGGCACTCACAAACGTCAGTCGCCCAAAACGCCCCGCATCCAAAGCGGCTCGAATAGTCGAGGCTGCCATACTTCCACGCAGAGGAAAGAAACCCGCGAGAATGCGATTATTTCGTTCCGCCGTCGCAATCATTGTCCGCACGCGTTCCAAATTAATTTCCAGCGGCTTTTCGCACAAAACATGAAGCCCTGCATCCAGCGCAGGCAACGCAGCTTCCGCATGAGCTCCGCTCGGCGTGGCAATCAACACTCCATCGGCAATGTTGGCAGCCAGCAATTCCTCGAGCGTAGAAAACACCTGCGCACCGGCCTCCGCCGCCAATTCCGCCGCCTTCGTCACATTTCGCGCACAAACCGCTGTCAACTTCGCATCCAGCACTTGCCCAATCGCCACCGCATGAACTGCCGCGATATTTCCACTGCCGATTATGGCGAGCCGAAGGGGTGCTTTCGTTGAATGTTCCATTGCAATTTTCAATTCCAAGAAGACCGTATATCTTGGCTGCTTTACATCGTGAGGCAACCTTTGATTCCCTCACAAAAAATGTTCAGCGTCCTAAGAAAGTTGCATGCGGCGATAACGCTCAATGAGAGCATTGGTCGAGCTATCGTGATGGAGGGTGGTCTCGCCGAGATTTTCCAATTCCGGAAGAATTTTTAATGCGAGAACTTTGCCCAGTTCGACGCCCCATTGATCGAAGGGATTGATGTCCCAAATGACGCCTTGGGTGAAGACGCTATGTTCGTAGAGGGCAACCAATCGCCCCAAGGTGGCCGGATCAAGCACTTGCGCGAGAATGGTGTTCGACGGATGATTTCCCTCGAAAACACGATGAGGCACAAGAGCTTCGGCAGTTCCTTCCGTACGCACTTGCTCTGCTGTTTTTCCAAAGGCTAATGCTTCGGACTGCGCGAACATATTGGCCATAAGAATATCGTGATGACGTCCGAGCGGATTAAGCGTTTGCGCAAAACCAATAAAGTCGCACGGGATCAAATGAGTGCCTTGATGTATTAACTGGTAAAATGAATGTTGCCCATTAGTTCCCGGTTCTCCCCAGTAAACGGGGCCCGTCGCGTAATTGACCCGTTGACCGCCGAGGGTCACGCTCTTGCCATTACTCTCCATCGTGAGCTGCTGCAAATAAGCGGGGAAGCGTTTCAAATACTGCTCGTAGGGCAACACAGCCACCGTCTGAGAGCCAAAGAAATCCGCATACCACACCGTCAGTAATCCGAGAAGCACCGGCAGATTTTTTTCAAAAGGTGCCGTTTGGAAATGCTCATCCATTTGGTGAAATCCGGCCAACATCGCACGGAAATTGTCGGGTCCAATAGCGACCATTGTGGAAAGCCCAATCGCCGAATCCATCGAATATCGCCCTCCGACCCAATCCCAAAATCCGAACATATTAGCGGTATCAATTCCAAACGCGGCGACCTTTTCCGCATTGGTGGATACCGCCACAAAATGCTTGGCAATCGCGGCTTCATCGCCTCCCAATCCCTTCAACAACCACGCTCGCGCCGTGTGCGCATTGGTCATGGTTTCGAGCGTGGTGAACGTTTTTGACGAAACAATGAAAAGCGTTTCCGCAGGATTTAGCCCATGTACGGCTTCGGCAAAATCATCACTATCCACATTCGACACAAACGCGAAATGAAGGCTGCGATCGCTGTAAAATTTCAAAGCTTCATATGCCATCACCGGTCCTAGGTCTGATCCACCGATGCCAATGTTAATCACATGGCGAATCTTTTTCCCCGTGTGTCCTGCCCACATTCCCGAGCGCAGGCGATGGGCAAAGGTGGCCATTTTATCGAGCACTTCATGAACATTCGGCACCACGTTTTCACCATCCACCATGATTTCTGCCTCACGTGGCGCACGCAAAGCCGTGTGGAGAACGGCGCGATTTTCGGTGCTATTGATTTTCTCCCCACGAAACATCGCGTCTCGGCGCGAGCGAAGTCCGCGCTCCTCCGCCAGAGCAAGGAGCAATTGGAGGGTATCATCCGTGACGCGATTTTTTGAGTAATCCAAAAAAAGCCCCGCACCCTCTGCTGTCAGACGTTTTCCACGACTCGAATCGCTCGTAAAAAGTTCACGCATCGAAAGTGCGGAGACATTGCCAAAGTGCTTCGCCAACGCTTTCCACGCTGGACTTTGAGTTAGGGATGGGTTGCTCATAATGACCCTCCAAAGAATCAGACTTCGTAGGTCATGCAAGTCCAGAAATTCTGTGCTACCAATAACGATTTTGCTTGTTATCGACTTCCTGAAGTCGGAAGTTGCCCCCATGAACCGCTATCTCTCCCTACTCCTCGTCGCCTTGCTATTCACCGGATGCGCTGCCATCCAAAAGGCAGAACGCAAAAATAATGAGCAACTTCTTGCCGCAGCAGGATTCCGCGTGATTCCCGCGAATACGCCGGAACGTCAGCAATCGCTCGAGGCACTGAAGCCCTACACCATCCACCGCACCATCCGAGGTGACAAAGTTTATTACGTTTATCCGGACATCAAAAATACCTTTGCCTACATCGGCGATCAGGCCGCTTACTCGCGCTATCAAAACCTCGTGGTGCAGCAACAAATGACCGACCAAAATGTCATGGCCGCGCAAATGACGGCCATGCCGGGCATGTGGGGCGGCTGGGGATATTGGGGATATTGAGGCCCAAAGCCGACAGATCGTCCCTTCGCGTCGCTTGGATTTCCGGGTGGACCATTCCCACATCTCTCCTCCGTGAGCAGGTGGAAAGTTTATGGTCGAATGCGCAGCATGAAGTTTATGAACCCGGTGCCCATGCCGTAGCCGAGGTACTCGCTTCGGAGGCGGATGTACTTGCGGGGTTTTCTTTTGGGGCACATTTGTTACTCACGATAGATGATGCACGCCCGCGAATGCTTCTGGCACCGTTTGTGGACTTAAAAAAAGAAGCTGGACTTGGTGGTGCCGTGGCCACGATTCAACTGCGTCAACAACGACGTTGGCTGCAACGCGACCCGGCAGCTGCGATTGCAGACTTTCGCACTCGCATTGGGTCAACGACTCTTCCTTACGAAAATTTTGGCAATCTCGATACGTTAATTTGGGGACTGGAGCATATGTTAGCACCGGCGAAGGCTTCTCTCCCTTTACCTGCCGGCTCCCTCGCTGTCGCCGGAGAAAACGATCCTCTCCTCGATATTCCCGCGCTTCGAAAAGCACTGCCTTCGTTGCGCACCATCGCTTGCGGACATCAATTACAGCCTTTACTCGCAGCCGCCCTAAATCTGCGGCAAAATGGCGAAACATGACGTCCGTTGTTTTATCCGATTTCAATGATTGCGCTGCGCAATACAATCAACATGCCGAAGTGCAACGTGAGGCAGCAGCATGGTTGGCGGAATGGTTGCCGGATTCGATTCACTCGCCTGCTCTCGAACTCGGTGCAGGCACAGGGCTTTTTACGCACCATCTCGCGAAAAGGGTAAAACACCTTGAGGCCACGGATTTCGCACCGCAAATGGTACGCCTCGGTGCAGCCGCATTCCCCAATGTGCGCTGGACTGTTGCCGAAGCCCAGTCCCCCCCACCCCTCGGTCCCTATGCAGGAATTTTTAGCTGTAGCTTAGTTCAATGGCTCCCTACCCCCGCCGAAACCTTTCGCCATTGGCATCAAATCTCCGCACCCGGAGCACGCCTTATTGCAGGGTGGTTTGTCCAAGGTACGCTCGACGATTTTTTTGAGATTTGCCCCGAAGCCACGCCCTTTGTGTGGAAAACGGCAGACACGTGGTTGTCGCTTTTGGAGCAAAACGGATGGCGCGTTCTTCGTCACGAAGTTCGGCACTTTGTGCGTCATTATCCTCATGCTACCACCATGCTGCGAGCCATCCACAATGTCGGTGCCGTTGTGCCTCATCGCTTAGGAACGGTGCGTTTGCGGCAGGTGCTTCGAGCTTACGATCAGAAGCACAGCCAACAGGGGCGTGTCGCCTCAACCTTTGCATTTCTCCGCGTAGAAGCGGAAACTCACTCATGACTCATCGGCCCAATTGCCTCAGCTTTGTGGAGCCTACGCGGCTCATTCTCTCGAATTACAAACGTCTCTTCAACCGCAACCTTGTGCCATCAGGCGGCATTCACGAAGAAGCACTCGCACTTTTCGACGGCCCATTTGTGATGCTGAGTGCGCTTGGTGCCTTTGGTTCCGATCACATTTTCAACTATGCCAATCGTGCGGCACTGCAAATTTTTGAAGCGGGATGGAATGAAATCGTGGGGCATCCTTCGAGCGAAAGTGCAGAACCCGTTCACCGCGAAGAGCGACGTCGTCTTCTTGATGAAGTCGGAAAGCACGGCTTCATCGAGCATTATTCGGGCGTCCGCATTAGCCGTCGAGGTACACGTTTTCGCATTAAAAACGCCACGGTTTTTAACCTCCTCGATGATGATGGAAACTATGTTGGGCAGGCTGCAACTTTTACGGATTGGGAACCGGTTGCGGAATAATGTGCGGATTTTTGAGAGGGTTTGACGGGTTAAAAACTTAGAAGTACGCTCACACTTTCTATGACGCCTCATGTCTCCACAAAATTGCCGTGTTTGCCCGAAGAAGCGGATGAATTTTTGAGTATTCCGCTGCCGCAAGTTGTGGAATCTTTGGCAAAGGGATCGGGAAATTATCTCGTGTTGGGCGCAGGGGGGAAAATGGGATTTCATATGTGCCGCATGTTACGGCGAGGATTGGATGAAGGAGGTTTGCCAGGGCGTGTGATTGCTGTCTCGCGTTTTGGCAATCCTGCAGACCGTGCAGATTTTGAATCCGCAGGAATTGAAACGCTCTCCGGCGACCTCTCGACGCCCGTCGGCGTAGAAAGCGTCGAACCCGAGGAAAACGTGATTTTTATGGCCGGCGCAAAATTTGGAACCTCGGGGCGTCCCGATATTTTGCAAATAATGAATGTCGAGATGCCGCAGTTGGTCGCGGAGTATTTTCATCACTCCCGCATCACGGCATTTTCCACAGGCTGCGTGTATTCTTTTGTCCCTGCTGATTCTTCAGGTTCCACGGAGGACGCACCTACCAACCCCGTGGGAGAATATGCGATGTCTTGTCTCGGACGGGAGCAGGCTTTCCGTACGGCTTCGCTGCGGCATGGAACAAAAGTCGTGCTTATCCGCCTCAACTACGCCGTCGAATTTCGCTATGGTGTTTTGGTGGACATCGCTGCAAAGGTTTTGCGCGGTGAACCGGTGGATGTGGGAACCGGGCGTGTGAATTTGATTTGGCAACGCGATGCGATTGCTCACACGATTCAAGCACATGCCTTAGCCGCCAGCCCCGCTCTGCCCATCAACATCACTGGTCCGCGCTCTTACAAAGTACGAGATTTAGCGGAACATTTTGGAAAAATTTTTGGCCGTACTCCAACATTTTCCGGCGAAGAGGCAGAAGAAATTTGGCTGGCGGATGCCTCCCGATCTCATGAACTTTTTGGACTTCCCCCCATTGAACTCGATCTCATGATTAACTGGGTGGCGGCATGGCTCACAGGCGGTCACCCCATTCTTGGAAAACCCACCGGATTTGAAAAGCGCGATGGAAAATTCTAAACTTCGTCAACATTTACATCAGGGACAGGTCATTCCTGCTTTGCCTCTTGCCCTCGATAAAAACCGTCAATGGACACAACGCTACCAACGCGGATTGGTGCGTTATTATTTTGAAGCAGGAGCAGGCGGACTTGCCGTGGCCGTACATTCCACGCAATTTGAGATTCGCGAGGCTCAACATGGGTTGTTTGAACCCGTATTGCGTTTGGCGGCTGAAGAAGCTGCTGCACTCAAGACACGTGACGACCGCTCGTTCGCTCTCATCGCTGGTCTCTGCGGACGTACAGCCCAAGCCGTGAAAGAAGCGGAGCTCGCACGGGAACTCGGCTATGATGCCGGACTCCTCAGCCTCGGTGCGTGGCCTCACGATAATGTGGATGACCTCATTGTCCATTGCCGTGCGGTCGCAGAAGTCATTCCACTCGTTGGTTTTTATTTGCAAGCGGCCGTTGGCGGGCGCCTTCTCTCCTATGAGTTTTGGAAAAAGTTTTCTGAGATTCCGCAGGTGGTTGCCATTAAAATGGCGCCGTTTAACCGTTATCAAACCATTGACGTTATTCGTGCCGTCCTTGAGTCAGGGCGCGATGACATTGCGCTCTACACGGGTAATGACGACAACATCATCCTCGATCTCATCACGCCCTGGCGTTTTGGCGGCGTCACACGGCATATTGCGGGAGGATTACTTGGACAGTTCGGCGTCTGGACTCATGCAGCCGTGAGGCTTCTTGAGGAAATTAAGCAAGCCCGTTCCCAGCCGGAACTTTCTGCAGAGTGGCTTGCAAAAAACACCGAATTAACGGACGTCAATGCCGTCATTTTCGATGCGGCCAATCACTATCACGGCTGCTTGCCGGGCATCCATGAAGTTCTACGGCGGCAGGGCCTTCTTCCGACAACCCATTGCCTCAATCCGCAAGAGCAGCTTTCTCCCGGGCAAGCCGAGGAAATCACCCGTGTCTCCAAGGCCTATCCTTGGCTAACCGATGATGATTTTGTCGGGCAAAACATTGATCGTTGGCTTGCTTAAAAAGCGGGTTGAAGAAATCGCATGGGCACAACGAAAACGGGCAACCCGCAGGTTGCCCGTTCTTTGTGAGTAGTAACCGTTCGCTTTAGCTCGCGGAACCCTGTTCGGTTTTATCTTTGTCCTTACAGTTATCCTTGTCCTTGTCGCCATCAGAACAGCACTTTCCAGCGAAGGTTGTGGTAGCGAATGCGGCCAAAGCGATGGCCATTACAGCTAGTGTAAGCAGGTTTTTCATCGGAGTAATAAGACCACATCTACGCGAGAATGTTCAAACTAATTTTAAGAAGGCATATTTTTACGAACTTCTCATCATGGCAATAGCGATGAGCCGTACGGCAACATGAGCTTTAAGAAATTATTTCGCTGTCTGAGTCTGCAAGAGGCGTTCGACATATTTGGCGAGGATATCGAACTCGAGATTCACTCGATCCCCTGCCACTAAATCGCCGAGATTGGAATTGTCGAGTGTGTGCGGAATAATCCAGATGGAAAAACTTTGGTCGCCCAATTCCGCCACTGTCAAACTCACCCCATTCACGCCAATGGAGCCTTTATAGGCAACATAACGTGCAAATTCCGCTGGGAGAGCTAAATCAAGTCGTACATCTGCACCCTTTTCCTCCACCGCCAAAATCTCGGTGGCGCAATCCACATGCCCTTGAATAAAATGACCGCCCAAGCGCCCATCCAGCCGCAAGGCACGTTCTAAATTCACCGGGTGCCCTGGTTTTAATTCCTTCAAATTCGTACGCTCCAAACTTTCCTCCAGCAAATCGAACATCATCTGTTTGTCGCGATGCGCCGAGACGGTGAGGCAGCAACCATTGACAGCGACACTTTCTCCCGTGCGAACACGAGGAGCCATCTGTGGCGCACGCACAAGCAATTGCACCGATTGATCGGTACGTCGCAACCATGCCACCTCCCCAACTTCACGAATCAACCCAGTGAACATACGTCATCACCCTACTCAAAAATTATGAAAGATGCAGTGAAAAAATGGGGGCGTGAAACAGCCCTAGTCAATCCACAGAGCCGATGTGAAGCCGCACAAAAGGAGGCGTTCCGAGTTATTCCGCGATATCCTAGCGCGAACGCGACTTTGCTCGCTGATAAATCTCGTTCACCAAGTCCTGATACTTCGCGGCAATGATATGGCGCCGTGGCTTAAAGGTATTGGTGAGTTCATCGCCAACCTCAAAAGGCTTATGAACTATGCGCCAGCCTTGAACAATTTCAAAGGGCTTAAATCCCTGCTCTCGGCTACTCAGGCGTTTCACCTCCGCTCCCATAAGGCGAATCACCGCATCATCTGCCGTCGCCGCTTCCAACGTAGTAACATCAAAACCTTGCTGTTTGAGCGCGGTGAGGCTCGGGACAATGAGTGCCCCCAAGCATTTTTCATCCTGTCCAATCACCATACATTGCTCGATAAATCGCGACTCCAGCAATCGTGACTCAATGGGCTGCGGTTCGACGTTTTCACCATTGAGCAAAACGATGGTTTCCTTGGTGCGCCCGAGAATCTTTAAGCAGTTGTTAAACGTAATCATCCCGAGGTCGCCCGTATTCATCCACCCATCCTGCAATACCCGCGCCGTAGTTTCTGGATTTTTATAATATCCGGCCATCACCTGTGGCCCCTTCGCATGAATCTCTCCCTTAACACCCTTCCCTCCACCACGAGCGGATTTGGAGGGATATAAAATTGCTCCCGAAACGGTATCTACGAGGCGAATTTGAGTATGGGGCCAGACGGGGCCAACAGTGCCAATGACGCGCTTCTCAAAAGTTCGAACGGCTAATACGGGCGACGTTTCTGTCATCCCATAGCCTTCCAGTACCGGAATGCCGATATAATTAAAAAACTCATCCACATGGGAAGGCAACGCCCCGCCCCCCGAGACCGTTCCACGAAATTTTCCTCCGACGATTGCGCGAAGTTTTTTAAGAACCACCGCATCCAGCACCGCGTACGGAATCGCATAGATCAGCATTTTGAAAATGCTTCGGGTAGCCAGCTGCAGAGACTCACGCCACGTGCGGCCATGAAGATCAATCACTTGGCCGGTAAGAAAAAATCGGGCGCTCTGAAATTCCCGTGAGCAGTGATAAGCAGCTTGAAAAAGCAGGCGAGAGACGGCAGGTCCCGTGCGAACCTTTTGCAGGATGCGCGTATAAAGCCCCTCCCACAATCGAGGTGCCGAGGCCATAAACGTCGGACGCACTTTTTGCAGATCATCCACAATCGTTCGCACCGTGGTGTAGTAAGTGCAGACGCCACGGCTGATGGCGACCATTTCAAAAACGCGCTCATAACTATGCCAAACCGGAAGAATCGAAAGCACACGATCGTGGGGGTAAAGATGGAATGGCAAATCGCGAACTTGCGAAAGCATGTTGTCATGCGTAAGAGCCACCCCTTTCGGCTCTCCTGTGGTGCCCGAGGTGTAAATGAGTGTAAAATAATCGCTGCCACAAATGCCCGAAAGTCGCTCTTCTACCGCACGATCTCCCGCAGCACGACGCGATTTCCCGCGTTCGAGAAGCTCGCCAAGCCGCAAAACATCGGAATCGGCAGGGGGCTCGCCTTCAATAAGGATCATGTGGCGAACGTGCGGCAAATAATCCCTTGTCGCCAAAACACGCGAGAGAATTTTTTCATTTTCAACAATCACTATCGCCGAGTCGCTATGCCCAACGATGTAGCTGATTTCTTGATCCGTTACATCTGCAGCTCTCGGAACATCCGCACAGCCGCACAGCAAAATCGCTGCATCACACAATAACCATTCCGAGCGATTATCCGCCAAAAGTGCCACATGTTCGCGCTCTCTCAAGCCGAGTTCAAGGAGTGCTGACGCCAAGGCACAAGCATCTTCATAAAGCTCCCGATAATTCTTGGTGTGATATTTCCCATCCTCACCGCACCATCCCACTACCGGCCTCTCCGCGTAATCTTCCGACGCAAGGCGATACAAATCCGCGATATTTTTAGCGCGGTCGTAAGTGCGTTTATCGGAAAAAGTTTGGCTCATGGCAAAAGTCAGAGGCGTCGAGACAAAAGGAAAACAACGCCCGAGGCAATGCGAACCTTATTTCCTGACCAACTCATCGTGTCATGTAAAATGGCCATAAATGCTCAGGTCGCACGCACTGCTAAAAAGCTAGAGGGGTACTAGGCGTCTCGCCTGTGTTTGTTTTGGATCACAGATGAGACGCCGATGCCCCTGACCGAAGGCTCATCGCATGCGTCTGTGCTGCTCGGAAGGTAAAAAGCAACCGATGAAAATTATCGAGATCACGCGATTTCATGGATGTCACTGTTGCCATGCGGCGATTCGTTTTCTACAAAGGTTGTATTCATGTCGAAATTACCACGCCCTTCCATACCCAATCCGCAGGAAAAATCCGTCAGCGTGGCGGGCCGCACGTTGCTTGTCGCCAATCGTAGCGAAATTGCAATCCGTGCTTTTCGCGCCGCCAACGAACTCAATATGCGTACGGTGGCTATTTATGCCGATGAAGACCGCTTCTCCATCCATCGCTTTAAAGCGGATGAAGCCTATGTCGTCGGACATGGAAAAGGTCCGGTCGGCGCGTATTTGGACATCGAAGGCATCGTCGGCCTCGCCCGTGATTGCCGCGCAGAAATGATTCATCCGGGTTACGGATTCCTTGCGGAAAATGCAGAGTTTGCCAAAGCCTGTGATGAAGCGGGAATAATATTTGTCGGGCCGCGTCCGGATCTGCTTGAAATGATGGGCGACAAAACAGCGGCACGGGCCGTAGCCATTGACGCGGGAGTCCCTGTATTGCCTGGCACCGAAGAGCCGGTAGAAAACCGCACCAAGGCGTTGCGCGTGGCGCGGCAAATTGGTTTTCCTCTCATCATTAAAGCAGCATTTGGCGGAGGCGGACGCGGGATGCGCGTGGTTCACAAAGAAAGTGATTTGGCTTCGCTTCTCGACGAAGCACGCAATGAAGCGGGACGCGCTTTTGGAAATCCCGCCGTGTTTTTGGAAAAATACATCTCGCGAGCCAAGCACATCGAAGTGCAAATTCTCGGAGATTCTCACGGTAATGTCCTCCACTTGCACGAACGCGATTGCTCGGTGCAACGTCGTCATCAAAAAGTCGTGGAGGTCGCGCCGTCCATTGGTTTGCCGGATGCTGTCCGTACTGATCTCTGCAACGCCGCCGTCGAAATCGCACGCCGCATTGGCTACAACAACGCGGGAACCGTTGAGTTTCTTTACGATGCAGATCATCACGAATGGTTTTTCATCGAGATGAATCCACGCATTCAGGTCGAGCATACGGTGACCGAGCAAATCACCGGCATTGACCTCGTGCGCTCGCAAATCCTCGTCGCCGCAGGGGCGAAACTTCACGGCCCCGGACTTGAACTCCCCACGCAAGAAAGCATCCCGCGCAATGGGTTTGCGGTGCAATGTCGTATTACCACGGAAGACCCCGCCAATAAGTTCATGCCAAACTATGGTAAAATCGTCACCTACCGCAGTGCTGCCGGCTTTGGCGTTCGGTTGGATTCCGGCATGGGAACAACAGGCAGCGTAATCACGCCCTTTTACGATTCGCTTTTGGTGAAGGTGACCACTTCGGGTCAAACTTTCCCCATTGCCCTGCAACGTATGCACCGCGCCTTACGTGAATTTCGGATCCGTGGCGTCAAAACAAACATTCCATTTTTAGAAAATGTGGTGACCGATCCCGTGTTTAAATCCGGCGGTGCCACAACGACATTCATTGATAATACGCCCCAGCTTTTTGACTTTAAACCACGCCGAGATCGTGCCACGAAGCTGATGCAGTTTTTGGCGGATGTAACCATCAATGGCAATGCGGAGGCCAAAGGCTACAAACCCAGTGCTGTCTTTGAACTCGCTCCCGTGCCCACTCGCGACCTGCGCCTAACGCCGCCGGAAGGTTCGCGTCAGAAATTGCTGGAACTCGGCCCCGAAAAGTTTGCGGCATGGACGCGCCAGCAAAAGCGCGCCCTTTTCACCGACACGACATTTCGTGATGCGCACCAATCGCTGCTAGCCACGCGCGTTCGCAGTCATGACATGCTGCTCGTGGCCGATGCGGTGGCACGACGAACCCCTCGACTTTTCAGCCTCGAAATGTGGGGAGGCGCAACCTTTGACGCCTCGATGCGTTTTCTGCGCGAAGACCCGTGGGAGCGACTTCGTACGCTGCGTCTACGTGTCCCGAATATCTGCTTTCAAATGCTGCTGCGCGGGTCCAACGCCGTGGGCTATTCCAACTACCCGCCCAATGTCGTCGAGGGCTTTGTGAAACATGCGGCGGAAAGTGGCATGGATATTTTTCGGGTTTTCGATTCCCTCAACGATCTCTCCAACATGCGTGCGGCGATGGAGGCCGTACGAAAAGCAAACGGCGTTTGCGAAGGAGCTTTTTGCTATACGGGGGATATACTTGATCCCGCACGTACAAAGTTTTCGCTTCAATATTACGTTCGCCTCGCTCGTGAATTGGAAAAAATGGGGGCGCATTTTTTGGGGATTAAAGACATGGCCGGACTTTGCCGCCCCTTCGCCGCACGTGCCCTCGTGAAAGCTCTGCGTGCAGAAACGGACCTGCCCATTCATTTTCACACGCATGATACCAGCGGATTAAATGCAGCATCGGCTCTTGCGGCAATCGATGCGGGTGCGGATGTGGTGGATGCTGCTATTTCCTCGATGTCGGGGTCCACGTCGCAGCCAAACCTCAACAGTCTTGTAGCCGCGTTACAGCACACACCGCGGGATTCCGGTCTCGATCTCGCTGCGCTCAATGAATTCGCCGATTACTGGGAAAAAGTACGTGAGTTTTATGCGCCATTTGATACGGCACCGCGTTCGGGAAGTGCCGAAGTTTATTTGCATGAGATGCCCGGAGGACAATTTACGAATCTCAAGGAGCAAGCAGCCTCCATGGGATTGGCACGTCGCTGGCCGGAAATCGCCCGTTGCTATGCGGAGGTCAATAAGCTCTTTGGCGATATCGTGAAGGTCACGCCTTCCAGCAAAGTCGTAGGAGATATGGCACTCTTCCTTTTTACGCGCGGAATCAAACCAGCGGATGTTCCGAATCTTCCGGCAGGCACACCCTTTCCGGAGTCCGTGAAAGACATGCTATCCGGGGGACTCGGAGAACCCGTGGGCGGATGGCCTGCGAACGTCGTCGCTGCCGTTCTTGGCAAAGCCCCACGCAAGCCCTCCCGTGCTCCTAAAGTGAACCTCGGTACAGCACGCAAGGAGCTTACAGCGAAACTGCATCATGAAGCGAATGATGACGATTTGTACAGCCACTTCATGTACCCGGATGTTTTTACTGCCTTTCAAAAATTCAAACGCGAATTTGGGGATGTAAGCGTCCTGCCAACTCCCGCATTTTTCTATGGCCTACGTGTTGGCGAAGAAATTGCGGTGGAAATTGAGCAAGGAAAAACGCTGTTTATTAAACTCGTCAATCTCGGTGCGCCCAGCAAAGACGGTCGCCGCATTGTGTTTTTTGAACTCAACGGCATGCCACGTGAAGTTACGGTGGCTGATAAGTCGCTTCAATCGGAGAAGAAATCTCGTACAAAAGCTGATCCCGCAAAGCCCTTGGAAGTCGGGGCACCCATCCCGGGCATGATCACCAGCATCGAGCCGGGCAATGGTGCCCGCGTTAGCAAAGGCGACAAATTACTCGTTCTGGAAGCCATGAAAATGCAAACGACGCTCTATGCGCCATGCGATGGCTTAATCGAGCAGATTCTTGTCGAGGTCGGTGATGCCGTGGATGCCGGAGATTTGCTGGTACAAATGCGTGAGTAGTTGTTTTTCCGCATTCTTCGGAGTAAGGCTTGCGCCGTGAACCCGATTGTCAACCTCGACGACTCCGTAGGCAAAACGGTCGGGAGGCGTTTGGTTCCTGACCCTTTGCGAATTTTTTCTTCGGAGAAAAAATCTAACTGAGGTGGCCCCCGAAATTTGGGCCAGAGGCTAAGCTATAAAAAGCGATGGTCAGTAGGTGGAAAAACCAACAAACCTCCGAGATTGGAGAGCTGACGGTGAAGCTGGATTTTGCGATAAAAAAACCCAAACAGCTCGGCCTGGGGTGAGGGCCAAGCTGGTAGAAAAAGAACACCCAAAACTAAGTCTGCGGCAACAATGCGAAATTCTGGGAGTATCCCGCTCCACGCTGGCCTATCAGCCGGTGGAGGAAAGCGAGGAGATAGAAAAATTATGAAGATCATAGGCGAAACCTACCTGAAAGCCCCGTGTTTGGGCAGCCGTCGGTTGGCTCCCATTTTAGAGAGAGATCACGGATTGTTGGTGAACCGAAAGCGGATACAAAGGCTGCGGCGTAAGATGGGGATCGAGACAATTTGGTGTAAGCTTGCTGGCCGAACAAACGGGTCCACCTCATTGTGAGAAATAATTATGATAGGAATACGTCAAAATTTTCTAATTGGGGCAAAGGCATAGATATCGCCCATGATAATAAAGGCACTCAAATTTAAGTTAAACATTGTTTCTTGATAGGTATCGCCTTTAGATGGAAGGTTAATGGCTCTGTTTAAATTTTCTTAGGCGCAGCGCGTTGGTGATGACGGAGACGGAGCTTAAACTCATAGCGGCACCGGCGATCATGGGGCTGAGCAGCCACCCCGTTAGCGGATAAAGCGCCCCCGCCGCCAGCGGAATGCCAAGAACATTGTAAGCGAAGGCGAGAAAAAGGTTTTGGCGAATGTTGCGCATGATGGCACGCCCCAGAGCGAAGGTGCGGACAATGCCATCGAGCGAACCGTGGATGAGAATAAAATCCGCTGATTCCTTCGTCACATCACTCCCTGCCCCCATCGCGATGCTGGTGTCAGCAATCGCCAACGCCGGTGCATCATTCACACCGTCTCCCGTCATACAAACCTTTCGCCCCTCGTCCTGCATTTTGCGAATGACCTCGACTTTTCCTTGAGGATTTAGCGCAGATTGATACTCCGTGATGCCCAATTCCCCCGCAACACGTCGTGCGACATCTTGACGATCTCCCGTAAGCATCACCACACGCAAACCGGATTTCCGTAAAGTTTCGAGGGCAATAACAGCGGAGGGCTTAATTTTATCATCCAAAAAGAGTGATCCCATCCACTGTCCATTCTCTGCCACATCCACCCGCGTTCGCCCGTGGTTTTGTTTTTCCACCGTTGTTGTCGGTGCGCCCGTAAATTCCGGTGTGCCGACTTTAATCATTTTCCCGTCGAGAGTTCCTTGCACTCCTCCTCCCACTGTGGACACAAATTCATTAACGGGTAGGAGCGTCAATCCCCGTTCCTGAGCGACACGAACAATCGCAGCGGCTAAGGGATGTTCGCTATGGGCTTCAAGGGACGCCGCCACCGTCAATAAACGTTCTTCATTAGAACTCGATGCCACAACGATATCCACCACCTCAGGGCGTCCCTCCGTAAGCGTTCCGGTTTTATCGAGGCAAAGCGTGTCCGTTTTTTCAAGTGCTTCCAAGGCGGCAGGCTGACGCACAAGCACTCCATTGCGTGCGGCGCGTCCTACGCCCACCATGATGGACATAGGCACTGCCAATCCTATGGCGCAGGGACAGGCAATGATGAGAACAGCAACGGCGGCTGTCATCGCCGCCGCAAGAGAGCCGGAAAAAATGATCCACGCAAGAAAAGCAATAACGGCGGATGCCACGACAGCGGGAACAAAGATGGAGGCAACCCGATCTGCCAAATCCTGTACGGGAGCGCGACCGCGTTGTGCTTGCGCGACGAGTTCCACAATCCCCGCCAAAAGCGTATCGCTTCCCACCGCCTCCGCTCGCAAATCAAAACTTCCGGCACCATTGATTGTTCCAGCCCGCACAGAAGAATCCACCTGCACTTCCACGGGCCAAGGCTCACCCGTCATGAGCGATTCATCCACGGTGCTTCCACCTGCAACAACAACGCCATCCACAGGCACCTTACCTCCCGGACGCACCCGCAAAATATCACCCGCGACAATTTGTTCCAAAGGCACCTCCCCCAGCGATCCATCTGTCGCTATTTTCCATGCCGTCGCCGGAGCCAAATCCATAAGGCTCCGCAACGCATCCCCTGTTTTCCTCATCGCCCGCAGCTCCATCACCTGCCCTGCCAACACGAGGGTAATAATCACCGCCGCCGCTTCGAAATACACGCCCTCGGCATGAAACGCCGCCGGCCACAACATCACGACCATGCTAAAACCCCATGCGGCCAATGTTCCCGTGGCGATGAGAGTGAACATGTTGGCAGAACGATTTTTTAACGACTGCCAGCCACGGCGCAAAAACGTCCATCCGCAGCCAAACAAGACAATGCCGCTCAGCACTGCCTGAATGATGTGGGACGCTGTTCCTTCCGCCCAATGTGCGAATGTCGTGCCGTGCGCCCAGTGCGCCATGCCAAGCACAAACACCGGCAGAGAAAGCAGTGCCGCAATCACCAGCCGCCATGTCATACGCCGCAGCTCGGCACTGTCGGCAGCAGGGTCCGGTGCGCCCATGGGCTCCAAGGCCATACCACATAAAGGGCAATCTCCCGGCATTTCCTGCACAATCTCGGGGTGCATTGGGCATGTGTAAGGGCCGCTTGCACCATCACGCTTTGACGCAGGCGTGTGTTGTTGATGACAGCAACTACTCATGGCGTTACGAGCAGTTAAAACCAAAACGCAAGATAAACCCAACGAAAAGGCCACGAACTTCCATCATGGTCAAAATTGCCTTCACGTTTACAATCCTTCGCCATGACCGCCACCGAAGAAAATATCCTTGTCGTCCCCCGTCGTGTTTTCGATGAAATTGGAGCCTTTGACGGACTTTGTTTTGACATTGCCCGTTACATGCCTGCGCTCCTCGATCCGAACAACAATCTCTTTCTGCCCCGCGCCGCAGCAGAAAACGATCCTTCCTACAAGCAACTCATCCCCTATCTCATCATCCGTCACGGCAACCGCGTCCTGCGTTACACCCGTGGAAAATCCGGTGGTGAAGCGCGACTTCACGCAAAAATTTCCATCGGCATTGGCGGTCACATCAACGAGGGAGACACACACGCTCAACACTTCGACACTGCCGCTTACGAACGCGCGGTCGAGCGAGAATTGCACGAAGAGCTCACAATTTCTGGCACGTATCGTCAACACGTTGCGGCGTTGCTCAATGACGACGAAACACCCGTCGGGCGGGTTCACCTAGGCATTGTGCATGTGATTGACATGGATTCGTCCGACATTAAGTCGCATGAAGATGCCATAAGCGACATGGCCTTTGTCACGGCAACCGAACTCGAATCCCAACGAGACCACCTGGAAAATTGGTCCCGCCTCTGCCTCGACGCCCTTCCTCTTCTCCTCCAAGAAAATTAGCCCTGCCGAAAAAATTCCGTGTTTCAGCTTTTCAGCGTTTCCCCTACCCACCCTGCAGCCCCTGAATAATGCTCACCAGCGGCATAAAGAGCGCGATGACGATCGTTCCCACGACAACAGCGAGGAACACAATCATGATCGGCTCCAGCAAGGACGTGAGGCCGGCCACCGTGCTGTCCACTTCGTCATCATAGACGTCGGCAATTTTTAGCAACATCTTGGGCAACTGACCGGTTTCTTCACCGACGTCAATCATACTCACAACCATCGGCGGGAAGATGCCGCTTTTTTCCAGTGGCGTAACGATGGATTCACCTTCCTTCACGCTGTCATGCACATCCTGAATGGCGTCGGAAACAATACTATTACCGGCTGTGTCACGCGTGATGTTGAGAGCTTGAAGAATGGACACACCATTATCCACGAGCGTTCCAAGGGTGCGTGTGAATCGGGAGATGGAGCTTTTTTTTGTCAGATCGCCAAAGAGCGGGAGTTTGAGTTTTGCATGATCGAGCAGCACGCGGCCCTTGGGTGTTTTAGAAAGAATCTTGTAAAGGATCACAAATCCGATCACGCCACCGATAATGATGTACCACTGATTCTGCACAAACTTGCTGGTATCAATAACCATCTGCGTAAGCCCGGGCAGTGCTTTCCCGCCTAGCATATCGGCAAAAATTTGCTCAAACTTAGGAACGATGTACACCATGAGAAAGGCGAGAATGAGCACAGCGATAACAAGTACGATCACCGGATAAAACATCGCGGAAACCACCTTGTTTTTGAGCTTCTGCGCTTTTTCTTGGAAGTCCGCTAAACGCACTAAGGCCAGCTCCATCATACCGCCCGTTTCACCCGCTTTCACCATCTGGACGTAGAGCTTATTAAAAAGTCGCGGGTGTTGCGCCAAGGCATCGGAAAAGGTGCTGCCGCCTTGCACGGTATCGGAAAGTTTTCCGATCGTTTTGCGCAAAACGGGATCAGGCTCCTGCTTGCCAAGCACTGTTAATCCGCGCAGCAAAGGCAAGCCGGAATCAATCAGCGTCGCCAACTGCCGCGTAAAGATCATCAAGGTCTTTGGCTTAATCGTCTTTTTTTCGAGAAAGGGGATATTGATTTTAATGTCCTTTGCCGACTTCCCGCCTTCCGATTTGGCCGTGCGCCCCTTTTTAGGGCGAGAAGGAGAAGACCTCGCCGCTTTGCTTCCGGCTTCGGAAACATCGGTAGGATAATAACCTGCCTGACGTAAAGCTTGGATAGCCTCCTGTTGGCTTGCCGCCTCTATGACATCTTGAACTGTTTGACCGTGAGCATCGAGAGCGGTGTAGGCGAACTTGGGCATAATAGAGAGGGCAGTGAGACTGAAAAAACCTAGCCTCCCGCGAAAATTTCTCCAAGAGCAAAAGTGCGGCTTCCGTAATTTTCCATTCTCACTCCCCCGTATTGCGCCAAGGACAAGCGTCTTCTCATTCGCACCCACGCACTCTTCGTTGTCCAAGGTCTTTCGCGGCGCATCCTCTCCCTCTTGAACCGTTTGATGGCACTTATTAAGTCGTCACCGCCCTGACAGTGGCACGTGTCAGTTTACGTTTGTAGAGAAAACTTCCCAAAAGGCCGGCTGCCCCGACAACAAGGAAGATGGTGCCGAGGGAAAGCATTTTTGCTTCACTTCCCCATACACCGACAATGACAAATGCTGCACCGACGGCATAATTAATAAAGGCGGCGAGTAAGATATTGTCTGCAACGCGGGAACGCATGTTGAAAGCCGATTCCTGGGACGGTGCTTGAAGTTTTTGCAATTGAAGAATGAGCGCTACCAAACCGGGAATCACAGCGGCAAACATAGCAAAGAGGCCCACAGTCCAATCCAATGGCAAAATTTTGAGGACCGCTACTTTTGCGACAACGAGAGGCTCCGTTGCCTCGGAAGATGGCTCTGGCACCGGAATTCCAAGGCGATGCCAGATATTGTAAATAAATACAACGGCACTTCCCGCAACCATCCATAACGCCCCAATAAGCACTTTAGTTTCCGCGCTCAGCTTGGTGATTTGGCGTCGCTGTAATAGCCCCCAAAAGTTTCCCAAATAAAGTAAAGTGCCCACCAAGAATATAGAACTACATGCGAGCATAAAATTCAGAGGCCCAAAGGTCGTCGCTGCAAATGTCCATGCGGCACCGACATTAAGAATCAAAAATGCAGGCCACGCTCGGAAAGTTTGAGGCTCGTAATCGCCCACAACCACCGGCGTAACACGCAATGATAAACCAAGAAGCGCATTAAAAAAAACGCCGACCGTAACGAGAACAATCCAACCCACGCTCCAATTGGCATCGGTAAAGATGAACAGCAATGGACGCTTTGCAAAAGGAACACCCAAAATAAATGCGGATGCTAAAAATACCATCATCGCACTTAAAAATGCAGCCGCCGGATCGGAGACTTTTAATCGCCGCAAGGCCAAACTCACATTGACGATAAAAATTACTCCGCCGCACGCCAACAAAATACCGGCAATTCTCGCGTCAGACATTGCCGTAACAAAAGTCCCAGCCAGTGCCGTCAACAGCCCGCCAAGATGCAGGGCATAATGGAGAAAAACAGAGCGATTGCAAAATAACGGCACGCCCAACACGCAGGGAACCGCCCAGTAAATAACACCAAAAGTTGCCGACAACCCGAAGCCCACAAGCAAAAGCGTGACCCATGCTTGACCGTGTCCGCTCACGCTATCTTCGAGTAAAAAGTCCGAACGCCCGGCAATCATCAGGCAGCTCAATACGAGGGCTGCGAGTGCGGTAATCACGAAGGTTGTTGTGCCTGCTGACGGGGCGCGAGAAGAAACGAAAGGAGATTGAGTCATAAATTTAAGACGAAGAATTAATGTCCAGTTGATGATGAAACTCGAAAACCGACAAGTACCAAACCAATAGAAATGAGCGAACTGAGCGGCATAATGACCGCAGCCATCAGCGGATTCATCCATCCGGATAATGCGGCGGATACAGCCAAAAGGTTGTAAATAATGGCAAACGAAAACACCAAGGCCGCCGTACGTCGGCGATTTTTTGCAGCTGCAAAAAGCATTCCCAATCCTTCAAGCCCGCGCCCTAGTAAATAAAAGTCGGACTTATGTTCCAACAAACCAGCATCCACCGCAGGTGTTCCTCGGCAAAGAGCGGCATCGAAAGCCAAGCTGTCATTGGCACCATCTCCCAGCATGAGAGCCTGCCCCCTCCAACGCTCACGCACCAAAGCGGCTTTTCCTTCCGGGGAAAGCCCTCCAAATACATGATTCACGGGTAATCCCAAAGCCTGCCCCATCGTCCGTACACGCGACGTTTCATCACCGCTTAGCAAAAACACCGGAAAACCTGCTGACTTAAAACGCGCCATCTGCGCCGCCGCATCGGGTCGCAATTCTTCTCGAAAATAAAAATGCGCGATTTTTTCTTCGTTAAATGAAAACACGCTCCCCTCACCCTCCGCACCGGGTACCGCCCACGAAGCTCTGCCTAAACGCCACACGCCATCCGGGGATTCTCCTAAGAGTCCCATGCCGGGAATCTCCTGTACTTTTCCACCGCTCTCGACGATTTCCACGCCTTGTGCCAGTAAAACTTCCCGCAAACAAGCCGCCGCCGGATGCAAACTTCGTTTCACCAAATGCAACAGAGCCACCTGCGCTCGCGGCGAAAGGAGTTGGATGTCCTTAAAATTCACCAACTGCAATGTCTCCAATGTAACCGTGCCGGTTTTGTCAAAAAGCAACACCTTCACATGCCTCAATTTTGCCCATAACGATCCCTCGCGAATGTAAACACCGTACGCCTGCATTTTGGCGGAAGCCCTATCGTCTAGCAGAGGCAGTGCCACACCCAGAGCGCACGG
>JAJTYZ010000139.1 GCA_021463515.1 Chthoniobacterales bacterium
CTCACCCCAATTTTATTACTCTCTTCAAATCCGGGGGTACAGTTTTATTTTTGACTTTTTTTCACGGCCTCATACCTGAGCAGTTACGATTTTTCCATAATAAATACAGGTCGCTAACGATCGAACACGGCCATCTCAGTTAACGTAAGAGTTCATGGCAGTGCTCATTGATGTTATGGAAATTTAGAAGTTGTAAGTTCAAGCGGCCACGAAAAGAAAACGAGTTGGAAAACTCGTTCTACGTTCTTTTCATCCGCCCCTCCATCCACTCTCACACATCACATGTATCGCCAGTTTGCTCGACTATCGCTGTGTAAGTCGCAAGGCCCTTGAGGGTAGAAGGAACATTCAATCCCCCCCGTGCTGACTATGAAGAAGGAGTAGTTCCGCTCTAATGTTTGTGGTCTTTTCATTCACAGAGAACGGCAGTGGACGTCCGTTCTACGTGGCCACTTTAGCAAACTAAATCGCTGCGAGTTTGCGCGAGAGGGAACTTTTACGGCGATTGGCGGCGTTGCGATGGATAGCACCGGCTTTAACGGCACGATCGAGAGCAGAACTTAGAGCGCGAATTTCTTTCGAGGCTGCATCTTTGTCTTTCGCTCCGATTGCAACTCCCGCCTTTCGCGAAAGATTTTTGAGCTTGCTCACCGTGCTGCGATTGCGAGCCGTATGAGTCTTCGTTTGACGAGTGCGTTTTGCGGCGGATTTAGTATTGGCCATGGTATGTGTAAATTTTATTGGGTGCCAGGGGGGAGAATCGAACTCCCGACCAAGGGCTTATGAGTCCCCTGCTCTACCGCTGAGCTACCCTGGCAAAAGCTGCTGCGGCGGCTTCATCCCTGTAAGGCGGAGCCGTAAGAACCGTGTATTACGCACCTCTCTGCATCATCACGCAAGAGAAAAATAGAAAAATCTCCGCAAAAGTGGCGTACGTCTATTCATTCTCATCTTCTACAATCGTGGCAGTACCACCGACGAGGATGGACTCCCAACAGAGGGCGATAAGAAATGTATGAAGCTCAAGGCTATCCTCATGGTCCAAATAGCCGATCGCTTTCTGCACAAGCTGTGACGCCTTGGAGTCACCGGCAGCATTAAGCGTTTCCCGATACTGTTTCAAGTCGGCGATAAGTTTTTGGATGCGTTCATGATCAAAAATTTCTTCCACCATTTCGCGCAGCAGAGGCACCGCATATTCTGAAAAAAACTCTGCTGTCGGGTTCTTGGCAAGTTCAGCGACTTCGGGAGACGAGAGTTGCTCGCAAGCCTTGACAACCCATGGCTCCACTTCATCCTCCGTGAGAAAAAGCCAACGACTATCCTCACGCGCTAGGAGTTTCCGTACATCCTGTTCGATCTTATGAAGTATCTCCTCAGATCCCCGATAGAAATGAGGATTCTCGCGATAAAATTCCTCGATGATCTTCACGTTCGCCGACTCTAGCATCTTCGCTTTAATATACTCATTCCTCTCACTGATCTCCATACCCATAAGCTCTTGCTTATCCACTCCTAACCGCTTCATGATTTCGGAAGTGAGTGAGAGTTTTCTTTCAACCATTTCATCGAAACCAAAGGAAAACATGTACTGTAAAAATGGATTACTCTCCTGGGGGGATTCCTCCATCTCAAAAGCTACTTCACTTACCAGCCATGCTTCCATAAAACGCTTCGAACGCACGTAATCGAGAACGTGCATGAGCAATGCTAGGGAAAGCTCTTGCCGTCGTTCTTTGGTGGCCAAATGCACAATCGCTACTAGTAGCAATTTCATCTCCTCCTCATCTGGATCTTTATCTTTAGGGAAACCCACATGATCAAGGGCCGCTTCGACTTCATCCCCCGTAAAGCGTAAGGCGGCAAAGCGTTCATCGGTGAAAACGGCATGTATCAACTCCATGGCTCGCTTTTCATTTCGACGCAACTCCTCAAAATCTGCGCTGTGATTTTCTAGCTCATCGAGAGCCGCTCCAATCTCATCTCAATGATTCGTGAAGTCGGTCAAGGGCTTAATTTTCGCTATTAATTCCTCCAGCTTCTTTTTGTCGGCACCCGTTGCCGTCTGAGACATATTTTTCAAAAGCTCCGACAATTCATGAATATCCGACACCCCTTCGAGCACATTAAAATCTACTTGTGATTCGCGTTGCTGACTCTCCTCTCGACGATCGGCCTCCCAATGGCATTTCTTGTACTTCTTTCCACTCCCACAGTAACACGGATCATTGCGGCCAATCGTTGACATAGTGGTCAAATCCAAATGCTAAAAACTAGCGGTGCAAGATAATAACAAATTGAGTCGGAAAAAACGGCAGCAGAGTGCCGCTGCTACATCGTATGGCGCGTTCTTATCCCTCCAGATGAAATCTGCGACGTAGATTTTTGGCGGAGGGGGTGGGATTCGAACCCACGGAGACTTGCGCCTCTCCGGTTTTCAAGACCGGCGCATTCGACCACTCTGCCACCCCTCCAGTAAGAAACATCATGACGGAAAACGCCTCTTCTTGGCAAGTGATGCGGTGCGTTTCTTTGTCGGATTTTTTATGTTCTCTTGCACCACACTCGGAATGTTCCCATGAAATTTCGCAAAGGCCCGCGTGAAATCTCCCGGATGATGATAACCCAACGCATAAGCAATTCCCTTCACCGACACACCCGGTCGTCGTAGCAAGAGGGCGGCTTCTCGCATTTTCAATTGCTGAAACGCTTCGCCGGGTGAAAGCCCTACAGTTCCGCGAAATAATCGCTGCAGTCCCATCGGCGAGACCGCAAGATAATCTGCCAAGGCGCGTGCGGGCGCACGAACTTCGAGATGACGTCGCATCCATTCTTCCGCAAGGCGCAAACGCTGCATGTTTCGCGCCGCAAAATCCATGTCGCGCCCACCCGCTCGCTCAAAGGTCGCATCAAGTAATGTGTGCAATGATTGCAAAATGCGTGGCGAATGGGCATCCGAATCCTGAATCTCACGCCGCGTCATTCGATGCAATTCCCGTAGCTCCTCGATCGAAACCAAAGACCCTCGGCGCATCCAACGTACATGCTTATCTACCACGTTTTCGAAGGATGGCGCGGATGACCACGCCCAAACAAGAAGCTCGCAGGAAGCTCCGGCGCGGTCTTCCCATCCGTAAGGCAAATCCGGCCCGGCAACCACCAAGTCGCCCGTGCGTAAAACTTGCTTGCGATTTTCCCAAAGAAATGTCGGATGTCCCGCCATCACTGCGAGATAACTCCAACCATGATGCAGGCGCAGAGGAATGGGATTGCACCCATAATGGCGACGTCCCCATGCGAGATAAAGCAAACCTCCCGGCGGGTCTTCCGAGGAAAGCCAATGCGGGGCACCGAGAGGCGGAAGGACAAATTCGCGAGCTGTTTTCATTGTAAGCATTTTATACCATCAAGAATGTTTTGCTATCTCTTCGTCATTGCCGTCTGACAACTTCTCACAGAAACTCATCGGTGATGAAATCACTTCCTCGTTTTACCCTCGGCACCGGCGATCGTTTCACCCAAGAGGGCGAGGCCCAGCTCTCCGCTATCCAAGCCGCCGCAGACCGTGGTATCGCCCTGAGTCCCGTGTGGAATAAATCCAATCGCGAACACACCATCGTCGGCACCAAACCGCAGAGCCTTCGCAACGAGGCTGACGCCGCCGTGCAGGCATTGGGATGGAGCGGCGCGTATTTCGTGGATGCGGATCACATCAATCTCACGACGGTGGATAGCTTCATTGAGTGCAGTGACTTTTTTACTCTCGATGTGGCCGATTACACGGGGAAAGCCGCCTCGCCCGAAGCACGCGCCGCCTTCCTTGCAAAGCACGCTTCTCTCATCGGCACCCACCCGCTGCCCTTGCTCGACACACCGGTCACGATCACCAAAGAGGATATGGAGCGGACGGCTGACAATTTTCTTTGGGCTATGCAGGAAGCAGGGCGCATTTATCGTCATATCGCCGCGAAAAAAGACCGTGCCCCATTCGCCGTCGAAGTGTCCGTGGATGAAACCGACACGCCACAAACGCCGGGCGAGCTCCTTCTCATCCTCGCGATGATTGCGGACGAAGGAATTCCCGCGCAGACCATCGCCCCGAAGTTCACCGGACGTTTCAACAAGGGTGTGGATTACGTCGGCAATCTTGAGAATTTTGAGCGAGAGTTTGACGCCGACCTCGCGGTCATTGCTTATGCCGTGCGAACCTTCGGGCTTCCCGCGAATCTTAAAATCAGCGTTCATTCCGGCAGCGATAAGTTTTCACTTTATCCCGTCATTCGTCGCCTTGTCGCCAAGCATGCTGCGGGCCTCCATCTCAAAACAGCAGGCACAACATGGTTGGAAGAAGTCGCGGGACTGGCGCAGGCCGATGGCTCGGGCCTCGACATCGCCAAAGATATTTACGCCGCAGCCCTTCCCCGTGCGGAAGAACTCATTAAACCCTACGCGCCTGTCGTGGATATCCATGTACCGTCGTTGCCCTCGGCAGAAACTGTCCGCAGATGGACCTCGTCGCAATTTCTCGCCGCGTTGGATCACAACCAATCGTGTCCGGATTACAATCCGCAGTTCCGTCAATTTCTCCACGTTGCCTTCAAAATTGCGGCGGAAATGGGGCCGCGTTTTGCGGATGCTCTCCGCGAACATCGGGATGTGATTGCACGGCGTGTTCGTGATAACCTCTTAAAAAAGCATATTGAACCACTATTTGCCTAACGCATCCTCATGAAAATCCTGCTCACCACCACATCCTTTCAAGACACGCCGGGTCCGCATCACGATTTGTTGGCGGCCAAGGGCTATGACATCACACGCGAACGCGGGCCGCTCAGCGAATCACGCATGTTGGAACTTGCGGGTGATTTTGATGCCTTCCTCTGCGGCGATGATGCGATCACGCGTGCGGTGATTGAGAAATCTCTCCCGCGCCTTAAGGTGCTCGCCAAATACGGCATTGGTCTCGACAAAATGGATGTCGCTGCCGCCACGGAACACAAAATCCCCGTAACCTTTTGTCCGGGCGTCAATCACACCACCGTCGCCGAACATACCTTTGGGCTCCTCCTCGCGATTTATCGCGACATTGTGGAAGAAGCGAATTTTGCTCGCGAAGGTAAATGGAAACGCCTCACAGGCCATGAACTCCTTGGCAAAACCATCGGCATCGCAGGTCTAGGACGCATCGGAAAAGAAGTCGCCATCCGCGCCCATGCCTTCGGCATGAACATTCTCGGTTATGATCTTTACTGGGATGAGGATTTCGCCAAAAAACATGACATCGAGCACATCACCGATGTGAATGATCTTATTCGCCGCTCGGATGTCATTTCTCTGCACATGAATCTCACACCGGAAACGCGTGGATTCATCAATGCCGAGCGGCTTAAACTTTTCAAAAAGAATGCCGTCCTCCTCAATTGCGCACGCGGAGAATTAGTGGATAGTCAGGCATTGGCTGATGCCCTCAATGCAGAACAAATCGCGGGTTATGGTGCGGACGTTCTCGACGAAGAACCTCCCAAGCCGGATCATCCGCTCTTGAAAGCCCGTCGCACCGTCATCACGCCACACATAGGTTCTCGAACTTACGAAAGTGTGGTGCGTCAGGCGACGATGGCCGCACAAAACATGATCAACATTCTCGAAGGCAAAGCTGCCCTCGCCCAAGCTAACAAAATCTAAAAAACTATGAGTCAACAACTCTCCGACATCGGTCTCATCGGCCTCGCCGTCATGGGACAAAACCTCGCTCTTAACATCGCCGATCACGGATTCCGCATCTCCGTCTTCAACCGCACGACGTCGAAAACGGAAGAATTCGTCAGCAAACATCCCAACACACCCGGCGGACTCCATGCGTCATTGACGCTCGAAGATTTCATCGCCTCGATCAAACGTCCGCGCAAAATCATCATTCTCGTGCAAGCCGGCAAAGCCACCGATGCGGTGATTGAAAGCCTCGTGCCGCTGCTCGATAAGGATGACATCATCATTGATGGCGGTAATGCGCTTTGGACGGACACCGTGCGCCGCGAAAAAGAACTCACGGCGAAGGGACTTCGTTTTATTGGCTCCGGTGTTTCCGGCGGCGAAGAAGGGGCTCGTTTCGGTCCTTCGCTCATGCCCGGTGGTGCCGAATCTTCCTGGGAAGAACTCGCGCCAATTTGGAACGCCATCGCGGCGAAAGTGGATGAAAAGTCGGGCAAACCGCTCGAAGGCGCGGAACCCGGAAAGCCCGTAGAAGGCGGCGTTCCTTGCACCGCTTACATTGGCCCCAATGGTGCCGGACATTTTGTGAAAATGGTTCACAATGGGATCGAATACGGCGACATGCAGCTCATCTGCGAAGCCTACAATATCCTGCGTCATGGCATTGGGCTCTCCATCGAAGAAACCCAAGCCGCCTTCGCTTCGTGGAATGCCGGCGATTTGGATTCCTTCCTCATCGAAATCACCGCCAATATTCTCGCGGTAAATGACCCCATAACCAACGCACCCATTGTGGATGTGATCGTGGATCGTGCCGGGCAAAAGGGCACCGGAAAATGGACCGTTATGGATGGTCTGCAACTCGGCATTCCCATTTCCACAATTTCGGAAGCTGTCTTTGCACGCTGTCTCTCTGCCATTAAGGAAGAGCGTGTCGCGGCCTCAAAAATTCTCGCGGGTCCGCAAGAGACAAGATTTTCCGGCGACAAAAAAGAGCTCATAGATGCCGTGCGCGATTCGCTCTATGCCTCGAAAATCTGCTCGTATGCCCAAGGTTTTGCCCTCATGCGTGCGGCAGCAGAAGAACAAGACTGGAAGCTCAACTTCGGCGAAATTTCCATGATCTGGCGTGGCGGCTGCATTATTCGTGCGCGATTTTTACAGCGCATTAAAGAAGCCTTTGACCGTGATCCTACGCTGCCCAATCTGCTGCTCGATCCGTATTTCAAAGACATCATCAATCGCACGCAATCTCATTGGCGGCACATCGTGGCCGATGCCGTTCTGTCGGGAATTCCCACACCGGCGTTCAGTGCTTCGCTGGCTTACTTCGACAGTTATCGCTCCGCACGACTTCCGGCGAATTTGCTCCAAGCCCAACGCGATTACTTCGGCGCCCATACTTACGAACGCACCGACCAGCCCAAGGGGAAATTTTTCCACTACGACTGGGTCGGCGACCATCAACAACACGAGGCTTAAGTCATGCCAGACACTTGGTACATCGTTCCGGCAGAAAAACACGATGCCCTCGTGGCGCGTGCCTACCGCGCACGAGGATATAGCGAGGGTGAAGCAGAGGATGCGGCACGTTTTTGTCACAGTGCCGCACGGCACGGCATTCGCACACATAATGCACTCAAAGCACTACACCTTGACGACCTCTTTGGGAGCAAAGTAGGGCAGTGGGCACCCGGCGCGAAAATCGAAAAGCTCCCTTCGCGTTTCGCCGCAGCGGAAGCATGGGATGGTCATAAAAAACTCGGCCAAGCTGTCGCCTATCGCGCCATGCAACGCTGCATAGAATTAGCCGATCAATACGGCATCGGCATGGTGAGCGTGGATAACGCAACACATTATCTTTGGGGTGGTGGTTATGTGATTGATGCGGCACTCAAAGGCTACATCGCCTACACCAACTGCACCTCGGCTACGTCGGAAGTTGTGCCGTTTGGCGGCAAGACGCCGACCATGGGAACCAACCCGCACTCCTGGGGGTTTCCAACGCAAGATGCCGTAGGGTTCCCCATCGTGATTGACTGGGCCACCTCCACCGTTGCGATGGGACGTGTTCAGCAATTTGCCCGCGAAGGCAAAGAACTCGCACCCGGCTGGGCCGTAGATGCCGCCGGCAAGCCAACGACCGATCCCAACAAAGCCGTGGCTCTCTTGCCTTTCGGCGCACACAAGGGTTATGGACTCGGATTGATTGATGAACTTTATGCCGCGTTTATCGGGGGCGGCTTGCCGTCCATGCGCGGCACAGCCAAAGGTGATGCCAAAGAAAAACGTGGCTCGATTTTTTTCTTCCAGTGCATTCATCCAGAAGCTCTGCGCGGTCATGACTACGCGCTCGGGCGCTCTCAATCGGAAAACCTTGAGGCTTGTCTGCGAGACATCTTGGGTCATGGCAATGAGGCGTGTTTGCTGCCAGGGCAACTCGAAGCCGAAGCAGCGCGTCGCAGCGACGAACATGGTGGACTCCTTTTCAATAAAGCGGAAATTGAAAGTTTCGCGCACATTACCGACGACCTCGGCGAACCCGCGTGGAAACTCGAAGATTTTTCATCCATCACGCTCAACTCGTGAAAAAACATAGCATGGGAAAAATCAGGAGGTACAGGCGTCTCGCCTGTGAACCAATTACGATCACGGGTGGGACGCCCGTGCCCCCTGACCAAACCATTAACCAAACCAATTTCATAGCATCTCACTAAAAACATAAACACATCATGGCACTCCAACTCCGCGATAAATCCTCCTGTCATTACGATCAAATTTCCCTCGGTGAAATCATGCTTCGCCTCGACCCGGGGGAAGGGCGCGTGCGCACCGCACGGCATTTCACCGCATGGGAAGGCGGTGGCGAATACAACACGTCACGCGGACTTCGCAAATGTTTCGGCCTTCGCACCGCTACTTGCACCGCGCTCGTTGATAATGAAGTCGGCCACCTCATCGAAGATTTCATCATGCAAGGCGGCGTGGATACCGCATTTATCAAATGGCGCGAGGATGACGGTATGGGACGCTCGGTTCGCAACGGACTCAATTTCACCGAACGTGGCTTCGGCGTGCGCGGTGCTGTCGGCGTCCCCGACCGTGGCCACACCGCCGCTTCGCAGCTTAAACGCGGCGATTTTGACTGGGATCATATTTTCGGAAAACTCGGAGCGCGTTGGTTTCACACCGGCGGAATTTTTGCCGCACTCTCGGAAACTACAGCAGACCTCACCATCGAGGCAGTGCAAGCTGCCAAAAAACACGGCACCATCGTCAGCTACGATCTCAACTACCGTCCGTCCCTCTGGAAGTCCATCGGTGGCCAAACCAAGGCCCGCGCAGTGAATCGCGAAATTGCTAAATACGTGGATGTCATGCTCGGCAACGAAGAAGACTTTACCGCCTCTCTCGGTTTTGAAGTCGAAGGCGTAGATCACAATATCAGCAACATTGAAACCGAAGCCTTTAAGCGCATGATCGAAAA
>JAJTYZ010000014.1 GCA_021463515.1 Chthoniobacterales bacterium
CGGATCGCGCCCATGCACACGCCTTCCCTTTCCTCAAAAACAATACTGCGGAATGTGCTGCCGCAGGGATTGCCGAGGATTTCGCGCAAGACAATCTCATCATCACTCGACGCGGGATTCTGCGTGGAAGGCTCCGAAACACGCACATCCCCTCGCCTGGAATGATCCCGATATTGCCATTCCCTGGCCTTTGCTCGCAGGAGAATTGCCTATTTTATCTGCCAAAGACCAAGCAGGACATTTGCTGAAATACTTTGCGCGACGATAAATCACGCAAGGTTTACGCGTAGGGAAGAAAGGCCATGAGCACTTCTTCGGGGGCATCAATCATCTTGTAATCCCCAGACGAAACAAACAGCAGGCTCTGGCGTCCTTTGCCAAGAAGGAGCTGTTGTGCATCATAGATTTCGTGTTCAAGCGTGACAAATTTGCGATTGTAATTGGCAATGCGGATGCGAACGCTCACCGTTTCAAATTCCCGCGTTTCGCGCACAAATTTGTGCTCAAACGATCGCGTGAGAATGTAAAACGTCGTGTTCTTGAGATTGAACTTCGGCATCACGCGGTTGAAAAATAACTCCCGCGTTTTGCCAACCCACATGGCATACATTCCAAAGTACACATTTCCCACGGAATTAGTGTCGGCGTACGTGGCGACGAAGGAATGAACAAACCATTTATCCTCGAAATGTCCGCCCAAGGGATGTTGTACCGCACCAACCAGCGATTTCGCCGCATCGCCAATCGCCGCTGCTGTTTCCACCAAGGTCGTGCGCAATGGCACTGGGCCTCCCGACGACTCCGCCGACTGCGCCGCCGGCATGGTAGGAGCTGCCATGGGCGACATGTCATCCGCCGATGCGCCAAGCTCCTCAGTGCCGCTCACAAAATCCTCCGAAAACGTTGGCTTTGCCAACATCCAAAGCACATAACCCAAGGGCAACAACGAGCCGATGATCATGAAAATGGGATAAGTGAGCAAATAGCCAAAGGCAAAGATCACCACGGCAAGACTGCCAATGCAAAACATTTTGATCTGCGGAATACAATTGGCCGGCGTGTTGATATAACAACGAGCAATCCCAAGTGCCGAATACCCGACAAAAAATGTCGCGTAAAAAATCATAAAATACTCAAGCTCCAATCCCACCGCCGCCGCTATCAACGCGATGGCACCGCACACGAGAAACAGCGGAATGGGGGATGTCACGAGACCGGTAGGAATCAGTGCAAAAATAGCATTCACACTCGTGCGCACATTGCTTTGTAAAAACCAACGCAGCGCAATGTACCCGCTATCCAAGGTGGTGAGAATACAGCCGCACAGGAACACACAATACGCGCCAAAAATCCACGGATGCTCCGCAGCTTTCTCGAAAAGAAAACGCATCACGGCATCGTGTCCGTAAATATGCCCTCCCAGTCCCGAACGTAACAATTGCGTTCCGCTCAATCCCAAGACCCAAACAGCCAGCAGCCCATGAAAAACAACCAGCAGGAAAAATTGTACTCCTCCCGCAATATAAGCCGCCGCGACGGATACCCGCTCGCGGTGCATTTGAATAGCACGTTGCCATTGCTGCAAATCAAACCACGGACCCAGCAAAAACCCAATGATGATGGGAATAAAATAACCCCAGAAATTCCAGTCACCCACCGGCGGCTTACTCACCGCCAAAGTCGGTGCCTGCTTGGTAAAAAGCCATGGCGCGGTAATGAGAAATCCCATCGCCACCGCAAGGATGAGAAAAATGACACCATGACTCCATTTAATGCGGCGAATGTTAAACTCCTCACCAAACAAAATCCCCGCTGCTAATATGACTAATAGAATCAGCGGCAAAAATAAAATCTCCGGCTGAAATCCCAGCGGCATCCATCCATAACGTATCAGCGCAAAAATTGTCAGCGTAATCGCCAAAAGTTGGTAGAGAAAAAGAATCAGTCGAAACGGACGCGACCATGCCGTAAAAAATTTTCCTAACGACTCCGAGCCTCCCGCTTCACGTCGAGCGAGGTGATGGGTGATGAAGCCAAATGCAATGAGGCCAAGCCCATTGGGAATGGCAAAACTCAGCAAGCCGGGCAATCCGAATTGCGTCGTAAATTGAATCGAGAAAAAAAGCCCCAGACCCCACGTCCATGAGAGAGCCACCGTATTGCCCCAAAGGAGGGTATTGAACCACCGATAAAGTTTAACTTCTGATTTCGACATGGAATTAAGCTGCACTTACACGCGCCGCAAAAAACTACCACGCCTCACCTCATTTCCCAAGCTCTGCGTCAACATGGGAATTGCAAGGCGTTCGGAACGTAGCCGCAATGGTGGCCAGCGTGCGAATTTTGGTTTTCATCACTGCGGAAACTTTCCGACTGTCGCGCAACGCGAGCGAGATAGTTGAGACATCCACCTTCAACTTCCGGGCCAGATCGGCAACGGTTTTTCCCCGATGCGGATTGGGTTCATTGTGGAACTTCAATCTTCTTTTAGTGAAGATTTAAATGGATTGAGGAGCTTTATTCCCGTCTGATGAAAATCAGCAAGATTCCGTGTCACCATTGTTAGTCCGTGGCGGTGGGCGATGGCGGCAATTTGGCTGTCGAGAGAGGGAAGTGTAATCCCGTTTTTTTCCCAGCCCGCCAAAAGTTGTCCCCAAACATGGGCCGTGCTTGCATTAAAATTGAGGATACGGCCATCCATACGCCGGCACAGGTTGGAAAGCCAGAATTGTAGTGCCGATTTTTTCTTTCCCGAAGGCAATCTCTCAATACCTCGGCGAAGTTCACCGATAGTGATAGCACTGACGTAAAGTTCCTGCTCATGAGCTCGCAACCACGCCACGACTTGACGATGCGGCCTTACTTTAGCAAGTTCGCTGAAAATGTTTGTATCAACAAGATAGCTCACAAAGTAAGTGGCGAGGAGAAGTCTTTTGCCCGTAGAGGCACTTCAAACGGAGATGGGCAGGCGAGCAGATGATCTACCAGCCCGTGATTTGGCGGACGAGAAATGCGGCGAAGTAGGATTGTGTCATCGTCATCAATGTACACTTCAAAATCCTGTCCCGGTTCTAAACGCATCCGCTCCCGAATAGGGCACGGCAGAACGATTTGGCCTTTTTTGGAAAGCACTGTGGTCATAGTATGAAAATCTTACCACTATTTTGCTCTGCGACAAAATCCATTCTCAAAAATTTAATTCTCCTTGACCTAGGCTCCGTGTACTTGGGGAGCCGCACTCTGCGGCACCGAGTCTAACGACAATTTGGTGCTCGAGGTTGGAGCCTTCTATGTTCTGGATCGAGGCTATATGGATTTCAAGCAACTGGATTTAATGGTGCGCTCCGCTGCTTTCTTCGTCATGCGAGCCAAAGGAAATCTTCGCTTTTCTCGTCAGTATTCGCAACCCGTAGATCAAGCAACGGGATTGCGCAGCGACCAAATCGGCAGCCCAATTTTACCAAAAGCACGACGGCACTTCCCCTCTTTGTTACGTAAAGCGCGTTTCTTCGATCAAGAAACATCTCGGAACTTAGTCTTTCTCACCAACCACTTACGTATTCCAGCGCTCACCGTTGCGCGACTCTATCGCTTACGATGGCGCATCGAATTGTTCTTTCGTTGGATAAAAGGGCATTTACGAATCAAACACTATTACGGAACGAGTCCCAATGCGGTGAAGACACAAATATGGATTGCCGTGAGTGTTTATCTAATAGTCGCTATCTTCCATAAAGAAATGAAGCTGCCCGGAATCTTGCACAGAACTTTGCAGCTTTTGAGCTTCATCCATTTGAGAAAGCACCTCTTTAACAGCTACTTACAGAATTCGACTTCAGAGTTTCGGATAATCCAGACGCTGAATAACTGGATCCGTGGAATTTACAACTGGACACTCGTGGAGTGATAAATATATCTCGAGCATCACGAACATCGTGATTGAAGAAGGTTTTCAATGGGAGTGGAAAATCGGCGAAGGGATGCTAAATTGGGGCTCCAACATTTCTCCTGCCAATGAATAAATCCCCTCGCCTGTTTATGAACGCAGTCATTTTGATCTGCATGAGCGTTTCTGCTTTTGCAGCACCTCCGGCGTCGGTTTTCTTCGATGAGAAAGTGCTTTTCAAGGCTCACGAGGAATCCAAGGACGACTCTCGTATTGCCGAATATATTCCCAAAGACGAATCACTCGATTCTTGGAAAAGCCTCGCGGGGCTTTTCTGGTTTTCCGAAATTTCAAGTCCCAAAGAATTTGCGGAAGCCATGATGGAATCTATCCAGGCATCCAGTGCCGAGGCGAAAATTAATCTCAGCGAAAAGCCCGGCTCTACGGATGTCCTCCTCGATTTTGTGATGTGGCCGGAAGATCAAAAGTTTGTGGAGTTCGATGTGTTTCATATCGCCAAGGACGGAAAAAACGGCATCAAAGCACAACAATATGCGCGACGTGCTTACGGAAAGGAGATGGAGAAGTTTCTTGCGGCCCTCCCTGATGAACGCCTTCGTCTGTTAAATTTTATGGCAACAAAGGGGCTTAAAGAGCCATAGAAAGCAGCCTCGCGACTCCGCCATTAGAGCCACTTCCCAACTCACCACCCAAGCTGCTGTTTGCCATTGTCGGTTAACATTTCCGGAGTCCATGGCGGATCGAAAACCATGGTGACTTCGACGTTTTTTGCAAATGGAAGAAGCCGCAACGCAGATTTAACGCCCTCGTAAATCCAGTCGCCGGAAGGACAGTTGGGCGTTGTCAGCGTCATAATGACAGCAATGTCACCATCCTTATTATTCACCTCGTAAATCAGCCCCATATCTACAATGTTGAGGCCAAATTCGGGGTCAGGAACGGTTCGTAACGCATCCCAGACGGGAGCATCTTCAGGCGTGATGTTATTTGGGTCACTCATGGGATTAATGATGGTTTAGAAGTGGCTTGCGTTGGCGGTGTCGTCGTCGGAATCCAAAGATGTTTGAGCACGCCAAGCATGTCATAAAAAAATAAGGCCACGCCAAGAGCGAGAATCCAACTCCCCACGTTCAACCAAAAAGCCTCCACGCGCCAAACGCCCCATATCAGCGGCACGACGGCCGCTTGTTGTAAGGCAAGCCCCCAACGTTCGAGACGTGGATGTGTCAGCGAATGAGCCGGTGGCGTGTAACGTCGCCCGACATGCGGCCCATACGCACGCATCCATGTCAAAAACGGAACCACCTTGCACATCATTCCTGCCACGCAAGGCAACAAGCCTCCGAGAATACCGAGCAGCGCGTAAATGACAGGATTAGCTCCGGAAAAAATAAAGGCAGTGCCTACAAAGGCCGCTATGCACAGACCGATCCATCCGCATAGAAAGGCCACCAACCCGGGATCAAGCCGTCGTTTTTTTCGCGTGGCTAAAGTTCGCCGCAGACCCAACCCCGTCATGACCAGTCCCGCGCCAATGGCCGCCGCACCCGCAAACGCTGCGATGGGGAACGTCCAAATCAAGGCGGGAATCAACGCCATAAGTCCGCCTTGAGACAGCCAAAGCCCGGCTTTTGCCATCCACCAATGTTTCACCTCCCCCATCGTGAACATAGGAACAAGTTGAAATCCGACACCCTGCAGCAAGGTAATAAAAAATCCCACGAGACCCAAATGTGCATGGGCTCGCAGCAGCACAATAGGGTCAAGCGGTACGAATCCCCAAAGCCGATTGATGACCAAAAACAAACCCGCCAGCACCGCACACACCAGCCAACACGTTGCCAACACGATGGACATGGCCACCACATCACGGCGAATAGAACGCAAAACGGTGATAAAGGTATTGAGAGCAAAAAACACCACGCCCAGCACCACCGCACCGCCGAAAAAAGCCAACAACCCCAGCTCGTAGTGCCAAAATAAATAAACCATTCCCGGAACGCCCATCGCATGCAGCGCGAAATGCGCCCACCCCAGCCGTTCGTTCCAAAGCATGGTACTCAAAGCCACAGGGACCAGCTGATAGACAGCACCGCAAGCCACAGTGACAAAAAATCCTAGCAACCACGCATGGGCGAGCGCAATGACCGGCGGCCCTGCGTGCGGCAGTAAGAGCAACTGCGGATGTGTCAGCAACAGCAATGTCCCCGCCGCCATCCACAGCAACGCCAGTCCCATAAACGCCAGCGGCATCTGCCCCTGCGTCGCCAGCCAACTTTTATTGACTGACGTGCGGGGCGGTGGCGTGGCAGTTTTCGGGCGGCTGGTGGATGGATCAATCACGCGTCAGTACCGTGACCCAACTTCCATCCGGCTGCTCCTTGCAATCCGAGCTGAACCCCCGCTGCTTGGCCTCACCAAACAAATGGCATGGCTCACGATCTGTCGTTGCTCGGAGCTTTATGCCCGCCGGTAATGTTTCGAGGATCCCCAAGATACGCACCAAAGGCTCCGGTGGTTCGAGTCCGCGTACATCCACTTCCTGCACCTCAGCTGAGGCCGTTTTTACCGGTGCGGGAGCGGGAACGGAACCGCAGCCTGTGGGAGCTTTTTCCGGCGCACTGACAGGGCGCAGTTTTGTAATTTTAACGCGAAAATCTTCCGGGCCTTGTTCGAGATATTCCCATGTGAACGCCCCGGCAAACTCCGCTTCAAATTGGTAGCGGAGAGGAACGGGATCGTGATCGTTGAAAAGAACGAAAAATTCTCCAACCGGTAAATCCAGCCAACGCTGAAAAATTTGCGCATGTTTCACGCGACCGGGAATAGATCGAACGTCAAATTCAACTTTCGGGTCACGATAGGGATCGGTAGATGATGCAGGTGTTGTCATAATGTATGTAATGATGCTTTACGTTGTGTAAAAGGGCGGACTGCCCGCCCACAAACAAGGCTAAAGCCGCTAAATTGGATGTCAATGTCCTATTTTAGAAAAAGTCGCTAATTGAAAAAGCGCGTGAGGACATCATTGCCCCGAGTGTGATGAAGAAAAGCCGTGGTAGGCGGCGCACTTACGGAGAGAATGTTGGTTTTTACACGATGTTTCCTGCGAGGACGCGGTACCCTCCCGATCTCCCGATCTATGTGAAATGCTTTTCTGCGGTAGAGAAAACGAGTTGGAAAACTCGTTCTACGTCTCCGATCCTGCCCTTTCGATCTTCCTCTTCCCGCTGTGCCTTCGTATCTCCGTGAGAGAAGGCTTAACGGCGCGTTCGCAGAGTGACGCGACACCAACTTATTCTTGTGGCGCGATGGGGGAGGAGGGCAGAAAATGCACCCACAGATTTTCTACATGAAGTTCTTTCTATTTTTGACGCGGGTCTTCATCCCAAGGACAAAGGCGAAGAAAGCACTCCATCAACGTAGGGTGCAGGCAGCATTGACAAGCATTGTACTTTTTCTTCTCTTGCTCGCCATGACCTTCGCTGCGGAACCGAAAATAGCGATCACCCCGTTTGGCAATGTGGGAAAGCAGACGGCCTATCTTTATACGCTCACAAATTCCAACGGCACCCAAGCAGCGATTACGGATTACGGGGGTATTGTGGTGCGGCTGCTCGTGCCGGATCGCGCAGGAAAGATGACGGATATTGCCCTAGGACACGATTCCGTCGAGGGCTACGTGAAGGATGTTGCGTATTTGGGGGCGTTGATTGGACGCTATGCCAATCGCATTGAAAATGCCTCCTTTTCACTCGATGGGAAAAAATACCAGCTCACACGCAATAATGGTTCCCATTCTTTACACGGAGGTAAACGTGGTTTTGACAAGGTATTTTGGAACGTCCGCCCCTTTTTTTCAAAAGGCGATCCAGCATTAGAAATGACCTATTTGAGCCGCGATAGCGAAGAGGGCTACCCGGGAAATCTTGCAGTTACGGTGGTCTATACATGGACCAAAGACAATGCGTTAAAGGTCAAATTTACGGCCACCACCGACAAACCCACCATCGTCAATCTCACCCAGCATTCCTATTTCAATCTCGCAGGACATGAAAATGGCAACATTCTTGATCATGAGGTGACAATTTTTGGCGATCGCTTCACACCGACAGCCGATGCAAAACTTTTTCCCACTGGGGAATTGCGTTCCGTGGCAGGAACACCGCTGGATTTTCGAAAGCCTCATACTATTAGGGAACGCCTGGAATCGGAAGACGTGCAAATGCAACGCGCTCTGGGCTACGACCACAACTTCGTTTTTCGTAAGCCTGCGGGAAAGCTCACCAAACTCGCACGCATCGTAGAGCCAAAGTCAGGGCTCGTGATGGAAGTACTCTCGACGGAGCCCGGGATGCAATTTTATACAGGCAACTTTTTGGATGGTAAAATCAAGGGCAAAGGCGGTGTCTTTTACGGGCATCGCAGTGGATTTTGCATGGAGCCTCAGCACTTTCCGAATTCACCCAACCAACCCAATTTTCCATCTACCACTCTGCGCCCGGGCGAAACTTACAAAAACACCATTATCTACCGCTTTCAAACAGCGGCAAAGTGAGATAGTTAGCAGCGATGATTTCGCAGTTTAGAAGGGTGCATCAAGGGGCGCGTTGGGTATTACAATTTGGGGCATTTCACGGCGTAGAACGAACGGCCGTCATCGAATTGCAAAAAATTTTGCAATACTACTTACCGTATGTTTTGGAAGTGGTGCCAGCGGCTGACGCGAAGGCATCGGACGGCCACGAAGCACTGATTGGGACGGTCGCTTCCAATCCCCGCATAGCAGCACTGGTGGCGTCTGGCGAAATGCAAGCACCGGTGGGCGACGAAGGGTATTCTTTGCTCCTGCGGGAGAGACAGGGCAAGTCGACGCTTCGTCAACTGGTGGTGGCTGGTGCCGATGAACGTGGCGTTCTCTACGGCGCGGTGGAAGCGGCATTGCGGCTGTTTGGAGGCGGGACTTTATTGGATGGTTTTGGCGGGAAAGGCTTTCGCGGGCGACTCGATGAAGCGGCTCCGTTTGCCGTTTGTGAGCGACCTGCCGTGCGTCAACGTGGGCTCTGGACGTGGGGTTACCCTATCACCGATTATCGCCGCTATTTGGACAATATGATGCGGCTTAAACTCAATACGCTCATCCTTTGGAATGATTGTCCACCGTGGAACATGGCCGAGATTCTTGATTACGCACACACACGGGGGATTCGGGTGATTTTAGGCTTTCATTGGGGTTGGGGACACAGCGGTAGCCTCGACATTTCCAAGGCAGAAGACCGCCGCCATATTTGCGAAGCCGCCCTGAAAACCTACCGCACGGACTACGCTTGGCTCTAAATCATGATGGCATTTATTTTCAAACGCTCACCGAACACGGAGATTTGCTTTTGGCAGGGCAATCCACCGCAGCATGGGTGACAACACTTGTGAATGAAACGGCGTCGGCGCTGTTGCAAGAATTTCCCGATTTACAAATTCAATGCGGCCTGCACGGAACAGCCATTAAGGAACATTATACCGATCTGGCAGCGTTAAATTCCCGCGTGGAAATTGTCTGGGAAGATTGTGCATCGCAGGTGCCGTTTTCGTATTATCCCGCAGCGGAAAGCCCCCATCTCGACAGCTTTGAAAAATCGCTCGACTACTCACGCAAATTGGCAACATTCCGCACCGGTCATCAGTTTGCATTTGTTGCCAAAGTGTGGAGCTTTATCCGCTGGCAGGATGATTTTGAAAATCACGGCTCGTTTATTCTCGGTGAGCAAGCAACTTTGCATGCTCAGGAACGTTTACTACTTCGGCAAGGCGAATGGGATCGCATCAATGCACACTGGTTGGAACATTACCCAATCGCCGCACAATTTTACCGAGACATCCTGCACGAAAACCCTAATCTCGGCGTGTATGGCTTGGTGGAAGACGGACTCTTTGAAACGCGCATCCAACCCTCGGTCACTCTTTTTGGAGAGACGCTTTGGAATCCTTTTCAAAGTAATGAAGAAATTCTCCGCCGAGCCCTTCGGCCCGCTTACCAACGCCTCATGCGGTGAACGATGATTCAAAATTCGCCGCAATATATCGCCTCACTCTACTGGAGGATATGGCTTGAGATTGTTGGATGAGTGAGGAGGATGACAACTAAAGGCGGGAAGAAAAAAAGTGGCACAGAGTGCCGCTGCTTCAACTTGGAACAAATGCGGACAACTTATGAAACCTACCCTCGTTAACCAAGGTGCCCCTAATGGCGAGTTGCAATTCTCGCAAAAAATACCACTTAAGCAAAACTACAATGTCATTGTTGTCGGCGGTGGTCCCTCGGGATGTGCGGCGGCGATTGCTGCGGCGCGTCAAGGTGCTTCGACATTGTTAGTCGAGAGCACGGGCGCCCTCGGAGGCTCGGGCACGACAGCTCTTGTCCCGACATGGTGCCCGTTTTCGGATCGAGAAAAAATTATTTATGGGGGCTTGGCGGAAGAAATTTTTACCATTTCTCGCGCAGGCATGCGACATATCCCAGCCAATCAATTAGACTGGGTGCCGATTGATGCCGAAAAGCTGAAACGCCTCTATGATCGCCTTGTTACAGATGCTGGAGTGACCGTGTTGTTTCGATCTCAGCTTTGTGCGGTCGAGACAGATGGCTCACGACGCGTCACCGCCATTGTGGTGGCAAACAAATCGGGGCTGACAGCTTATGCGGCACCTGTCTTTATTGATTGCACGGGCGATGGAGATTTAGCGGCTTGGGCTGAAGCGGAGTTTCAGCAAGGAGATGAAGATGGTCATGTGCAGCCAGCCACGCATTGCTTTGTGTTGGGTAATGTTGATGAATATGCCTACCAACACGGCCCCTCGCTGCATCCCCATAATCCTCAAAGCCCCATTTATCAAATTTTAGAATCCGGAAAATACCCACTCATCCCCGATTATCATATTTGTGACACCTTAATTGCCCCGCGAACGGTGGGATTTAATGCGGGGCATTTATGGAATGTTGACGGCACGGATGCGCAGTCTTTATCCGAAGCCTTGATCCGCGGACGAAAGATAGCGGAAGAGTTTCGACGTGCTTTGGCTGATTATCTTCCCGCAGCGTATGGCAATGCGTTTGTCGCGAGTACAGGCGCGGGGATGGGAATTCGGGAAAGCCGGAGAATTGTGGGAGATTATGTCCTTACGTTAGATGACTATTTCAATCGTCAATCGTTTTCGGATGAAATTTGCAGAAATTCATATTTTATTGATTTGCATTTAACGAAGGATGAAGCCAACACGGGACAAAAAATTGATGTCGAACAGCGTTTCACCCGCTACCAACCCGGAGAGTCTCATGGCATTCCCTATCGTTGTCTCACACCGTGCGGATTGCCCAATGTGCTCGTCGCCGGACGCTCTATTTCTTGTGATCACACAGTTCACGGGAGCATTCGCGTCATGCCTGTGTGCCTCGCCATGGGAGAAGCGGCAGGAGTCGCAGCGGCGCAAGCTCTCAAAAATCAACCTGTAGATATTCACACCATCAACGTCGAAAACCTCCGCCAAATCCTGCGGAAAAATGGCGGTTACCTGCCGCATGTTGAGGGCGAAAAGTAACCACCATTGCTAAACTTTATGTCAACCCAACCAAAAGTCGGAATCATCGGATGCGGGGCCATTGCAGAATCGCACCGGATTGGTTATCAAAAAAACAACCTCATTCCCGTGGCCGTCGCGGATGTTTCGGAAACCCATGCGTCCGAGCTCGCAAAAAAATGCGATAACGCCCAAGTATTTCGCTCCTTCACCGACTTGCTGGAAAGCGGCGTGGAAGCTGTGAGCATTTGTACGCCACCGGGAACGCATCATGAAATTGCCGTGGCGGCTCTCGAACGCGGAATTCACGTGCTCTGCGAAAAGCCTCTTGCAGCTACGCTGGAAGATTGTCGCCAAATTGAAAAAGCAGAGGCCGCCTCCTCTGCGGTTTTTATGGTGGCCTTTCGCCATCGTTATCTACCGGTGCATCAGGCCATGCGGGCACTTATTGAGAAAGAAGGTCTGGGAAGGATTGTTCTTTTCCGCAATCTTTTTGGAGGCCCCATGCCGGCGATGAAAGATAAGTGGTTCTCGAAACGCGCTATAGCAGGCGGGGGAGTTCTCATGGATACCAGTAGTCATGGCGTGGACCTTTTTCGCTTTTATTGCGGAGAAATCGCGTCGTTTGCCGGTCAGACCAATCGCCTTTTTGAGAATACCGATGTGGAGGACACGGGTGCTGTTGTACTTCGATCCGAGGATGGTGCTTTAGGAATCATTGCGAGCTCCTGGACCATTGGAACATGGAATGCCATTGTGCAGATTGACACGGAAAAAGCCTCGTTAACTTACGACTATTCCAATAGCGGAGAATTCATTCTGCAACGCGGCGCGGATGCACCCAAAGAAAAGGTATCCGTGAAATCCAGCGATGGTTTTGCAGAAGAAATTACATGTTTCCTTAAGGTGATTGCCGGTAGTGATACGAATTATCCTTCTGCCACCGATGGCCACCGGGTCGTCGAAGTCTTTCAGGGAATTTATTCAAATTAAAATCATGAACATCGCTTTTATTGATCACGACATTGACAACTGGCATGCCAATACATTTGCGCGACTTTTGTCCGAGGAGCATCCCGAACTAAAACTCACCGCCGTTTATGCAAATCGAAAAGACAACCTGCAATCATGGGCTGCAGAACGCAATGTTGCTGTTGTGGACTCCATCGAAGCACTGCGTCCTTTAGCCGATGCGATCATGGTGTTGGCCCCTTCCAATCCGGAAACGCATCTGGAGCTCTGCCGCGAGGCGTTTCGCCTAGGTAAACCGACCTATGTGGACAAAACATTTGCCCCGGATGCACAAACAGCAAAATTGATTTTTGACGAAGCGGACGCGCGGGGGGTTTCAATTCAAACAAGCTCCGTGCTTCGTTATACGGAGGTGCAGGAGTATTGCGCGACCAAGTCGAACGATCCTGTTCGCTACATCGCCACATGGGCGGGCGGAGGTAATTTTGAGGAATACCTCATTCATCCCGTGGAGCATGTCATCAGCGTCCTTGGCCCGGACTACCGTGATATTCGTTGCCGTGAAGTTGCAGGATTTCGCAAAATCGAAATTTCATTTGCAGATGGAAGCGAAGCCTTGATCAACATGCACATCAATCATGCTGTCGCGTTTTTCAGCGTGATTTCCCTCGCCAGTGAAACACAACCCATCATGATTGATGGCAATAAAATCTTTGCTTCCGGCTTAAGCGGAATTTTAAACTTTTTCAAAAATCCGTCGCAGGCCATTGACCGCCGAGAAACGATGGCCATCATGGAAATTCTAGAAAAAATTAAGACACAATACGCATCATGACCTCACCCCTTCGCATTCTTATCGTTGGCTGCGGACACATGGGAACATCCCATGCGCTGGCTTACCAAGCATCGCCGGATTTTGAAATTGTCGGCTTAGTTTCACGAGGGGAGGTATCGCGTACAGCTCTTGTGGCGCGATTAGATGGAGCGACAAAAATTGCCCTCTTTGATGACTATGTTCGGGCATTGGAGACCATTCGCCCGGATGCTGTTTGTATTTGCACTTATCCAGACACCCATGCGGATTATGCAAACAAAGCACTGGAAGCAGGTTGCCATGTGTTTTTAGAAAAGCCGGTAGCAACGACTGTAGAAGATGCAGAACGATTGGTGCAACTCGCACACGAGCGCGGTCTCAAATTGGTGATCGGTTACATTTTACAGCATCACCCGACGTGGCAACGCTTCGTAGAGGAAGCGCAGCAGCTGGGCAAGCCGCTTGTAATGCGGATGAATCTCAATCAGCAAAGTTCCGGCGACGCATGGAGGACGCACAAGGAAATCATGCGCTCTATGTCACCCATCGTGGATTGCGGCGTTCATTATGTGGAAGTGATGTGCCGCATGACCGCCTCGCGCCCCAAAAGCGTCAGTGCCATCGGCGTAAGGCTCACGGGCGAACTTCCGCCTCACACATATAATTACGGACAATTACAAATCCGCTTCGAAGATGGTTCGGTGGGTTGGTATGAAGCGGGATGGGGTCCGATGATGAGTCAAAGCGCATTTTTTATAAAAGACGTGATTGGCCCCAAAGGCTCCCTCAGCATCATGGCATCCAAAGAAACGTTAAGCGATTCTTCGGATATCAATTCGCACACACGCACCGATTCCCTGCTTTTTCATTCAGGAAAATTACAAGCCGATGGAACCTTTGCGGAAGCAGACCGCAGCATGGCATCCGAAGCAGAACCCGATCACGATGCTTTGTGCGCCCGAGAGCAGGAGTTTTTCCGACGTGCCATTCGTGAAAATCTTGATCTCAGTTCTCACTGGGATGCCGCTATTGACAGCCTCAAAATCGTCCTTGCTGCCGATGAGTCCGTCCGCACCGGACAGACCGTTTTACTGAGCTAAAGGGTAAGTGAAACGTAAAACAAGTTTTCCAACTCGCTTATTTCTGAATGGAAAAACATCAAAATTTGTGACTGGGTTCCGCGTCAACTCCCAATGATGCCAATTTCTCGTAGGGGCAATGCGGTAATTTTTTCTGTCAGCGAATACCGCAACGTACCGGGATAGACCACCCAGAGGTGAGCAAGTTGTAAATCCTCCAAGGCCACGTGCATGGACTTGGTGGTGCGGGGGGCGTCTGTGCATTTGAACTCCAGACCCCAACGTTGTCCGCGTCGCAACAGCATCAAATCCAATTCCGCGCCACTCTGCGTGGCATAGAAAAAGGCATCCCTTTCTCCGTGAGCCATGAGTACTTGTTCTAGGGCAAATCCTTCCCAGCTTGCGCCATAACGAGGATTGATTTGCAACTCCAACATTCCTCCAATTCCCAACAGATGATGCAGCACTCCGCTGTCCCTCAGATAAACCTTGGGCGATTTGACTAACCGCTTGCCTAGGTTTTCGAACCACGGGGATAGCATCCGAATCATGAAGGTGCCTGCCAACAAGTCCCGATAGTGGTTGACCGCCGTAACACTTACATCCATGGAGCGTGCCAATTCAGCACCGTTCCAAATCTGCCCGTGAAAATGCGCCAGCATGCGCCAGAATCTTCCCAGTGCCATGGGAGCCACTTTCGACCCCAAGCCCGGAATGTCTCGCTCCAGAAACGTCCGGGTAAATCTTTCTATCCATCGCCCCCATATCTCAGGAGTTTTCGCAAGAAAGGCGCGTGGAAAACCACCCTGAAGCCAAAGCCGATCCTGCTGACTACAACCAACCTCAGCCAGCGAAAACCCCGCTATATCCACAAATTGTATCCGCCCCGCCAACGTTTCCGAAGCCCCTTTGATCAAATCCCATGAGGCACTGCCTAGCAGAAGAAATACAGCACGACGATCCTTCCTGTCGCATAAGGGACGCAACACCTCAAAAAGCGTTGGAAGGCGTTGTACCTCGTCCACAATCACCAACCCCTCGCACTCAGTCAACAGCCTCTCCGGTGTCGTCTGAAACGCCTCACGCGTTTGCATTTGCTCCAAATCAAAAACAGCGACCGGCCCATCCACCCACTCCTGCGCAATTTGCTCCGCCAGCGTCGTTTTCCCCACCTGCCGCGCCCCCAGCAGAGCCACAACCGGCGACTCCGCCAAGCGAATCCGAATCGCCTCCATCAAGTTCTTTCGTGGTATTGTTCCTTGCATTTCTTCTATCAAAAATAAGATATTCAAGAAAATAATCAATACCACACACTCATTACATACTTGTTGAGAGTGAATCTCCTCGAAGAATATCCGTTATTAGTGGCTTTTTTAGAACCTCGCAGAACATCCGCCAAGTCGGTTCTCGGATACCGCGCCTGCCTCGGGTGCCGTTTCCCGCGATTTTGCGGGAAACATCGGAAATCACTTCAAATATGTCGCAAGCATTTCATGCAAAGTGGCCGCATCAGCGAAAAAGTTTTCCGGCGCGTCATCTTTGGTAAATTCGAGCAGAGCATAGCGGTTGCGGGAAGGTGCTCGTTGAGCGAGGGAAAAATATTTTCTCCACGGCAAAACACCTTGTTCCAAAAGTTGGCGCGTCGTTCCCGGCGACCAATGGAAAACATGCAAATTACTTAGGTAAGGACGGCAAGCTTCGAGGCTTTGAACACATTCTGCAAACGTCATATCCACGGGCGGCTGCCATAGAGTGTCAAGATTGGAATGATGCACTGCTTCGAGAAGTCGAAGCGCGGATGCTGTTGTTTCGGTGAGTGTCCCTCGGTGAAACTCCAAAGCCACACGAAGGCCAACGTGTTCTGCTTCTGCGGCCATACGCCTAAGCCTCGTCGCTATTTCTTGAAAGTAAGTTTCATCGGCATTTGAAGGGGAACGTGTACCTGCCCAAACGCGAATTGTAGGGGCACCTAAAGCTAAGGCTGTTTCTAGGATGGGCGTGAAATCCGACGACGATCCATCGGCATCCATCACGCGAAAATAAGAGCCATAAGCCGCAACATGAAGTCCGGCTTCTTGCGTCATCCGACCAACTTCCTCCGCTCGTTTAACATCACCATGAGGCACATGGATGTCCCCTCCCCATTCAATTCCTACAATTTGAGCGCGTGTGACCAGAGTGATGATTTCCTGTGGTGAGAGTGATCGAAAAGTGACAGAGACAAGTCCGGAAAGAATCATGAGGGGATATCAAAGAGGAAAAATGATCTGTTGGCAGCAAAGATTTTCTCGTTTTTCATTCGCTAATGATCCGCGAAAATGACAGCTTGAAGAGTTTGTATGTCGGAGAAAAATTCAGCGACTTCCAAAGTCTTGCATGTACGTGATGAAGGAAGTCGTACCATTTTGAATTTGCAAGGGCGGCTGGATGATGCGTCGGTCGCAAAGTGCTGGGAGGAGGCTTTGGAGGCAGAGAAACGATCGCAAGGTGGCGTGACAGTAAATTGCTCCGGCGTGGATTACTGCGGGGGAGCGGGGTTTGCGCTTTTAATGGCCATTGAGGAGGCGGCGAAGCAACGCGGAGGGGCCATGCAATTGGAGGAATTGGCACCGAAGTTCCGTGCTTTTTACGATAAAATTGACCGCAACAAACTGGAGAAACCCTCCATTCCCGAACGTGAGCATGATAATTGGATCACAAATCTCGGTCATGCTACCGCAATTCGAGCGGCTGGGTGGAAAGATGAAACAGAGTTTGTCGGGGAATTGAGTGAAGGTCTCGTAGCGTTAGGCAAGAACCCACGCAAGCTACGCTTTCGCGAATGGTGGACGATTGTGGAAAAGGCGGGGACGAATGCTCTGGGCATCGTGGTGCTGATTAGTTTTCTCACCGGCATGATCATTGCATTTCAGGCATCCATCCCGATGGCACAATTTGGGGTGGATATTTTCGTCGTCAATCTCGTGGCTCTCGCCATGGTGCGGGAGCTGGGGCCCATTATGACGGCTATTATGTTGGCCGGTCGCTCGGGTTCGGCATTTGCCGCAGAAATTGGAACGATGAAGGTCAATGAGGAAGTCGCCGCTTTAAAAACGATGGGGCTAAGTCCCGTACGCTTTCTTGCGGTGCCAAGGGTGTTGGCGGGGATTGCGGTGACACCGGTGCTGACGGTTTACTCCATGGTGGCAGGCGTCGCGGGGGGGTTGGTCGTTATGATGTTGCGCGGTTATCCGCTGGTGGCATTAACCAATCAGCTCGCGGGTGCCATCGCCCCGCATGATATTTTCGCGGGGTTAATTAAATCCTTTTTTCTTGGTGCCGCCGTGGCAGGGGTGGGATGTATGCGCGGACTCCAAACGGCGTCCGGCGCAACAGCCGTGGGAGATTCGACAACGAAAGCGGTGGTCACGGGAATTCTGCTGGTGGTGCTGATAGACGCGCTCTTCGCGGTGATTTATTACCAGTTGAAATTTTAATCATGGCCCACAGCGACAAAAACATTATCGAAGTGCGGAATATGAGCGCGGGTTATAGCGGACGCGTTATTTTGCACGACATCAATTTTAGCGTTCGGCAAGGCGAGATTTTTATCATTCTTGGCGGTTCGGGGTGCGGTAAAAGCACGCTCCTAAAAAACATGATTGGGCTGTATCCGGCTCTCTCGGGGGAAATTCTTATTGGGGGAGAAAACATCGTTGGTGCCACTGGCCAGACACGGCAAAAACTTCTTCAAAAGTTTGGCGTGATGTATCAGAGCGGTGCTCTTTTTGGCTCCATGACATTAGAACAAAATGTTTCGTTGCCTTTGGAAGAATGGACTGCATTGCCACCGGAAGCGCGTTCTTTGCTTTCGCGGCTCAAATTGCAGCAAGTGGGCCTCGGAGAGTATGCTGATTTTTTCCCCTCGGAAATCAGCGGAGGCATGCAAAAACGCGCCGCCGTCGCCCGCGCCATGGCACTGGACCCACTCATCCTTTTTCTTGATGAACCATCGGCCGGCCTTGATCCGATTACCTCGGCAGGATTGGATGAATTGATACGTTCGCTCTCACGCAATCTCGGAATTACGTTTGTGATTGTCACCCATGAATTGCCCAGCATCTATGCCATTGCCGATCGTGTCATCATGCTTGAACAAGGCACAATCGTTGCCGAGGGTAAACCTCAAGAATTGCGAGATCATCCCCCCAGTGATTTTATACGCCGATTTTTCCGGCGTGAATCGGAAGAAACAAAAGCTGCCTAATCCATGAATCGCAACGCTAACTATTTTAAGATCGGAATCTTTGTTCTCACCGGATTTTTTCTGGTGGCAGGAGCCTTAATTTATCTGGGAGCTGGCCGCATATTTCGTCCGCGTTTCTTTGTGGAAACCTATGTGGATGGAACAGTGCAAGGCGTGGAGGTTGGCACGGCGGTGAAGTTTCGCGGGGTGACTGTAGGCCGTGTTTCCGAGGTAGCTTTTACTTTTAATGTCTATCCTCAGCCCGAAGGAAAGCATGACGGACGGCGTGATTATGTGGTTGTTGTTTTAGAGATTAATAGCGACGCCTTTCGCGGGTTGATGAATGCGCCAAACTTAGGCGAGGAAATTCAAAGTCTCGTAACCCAGGGGCTGCGGGTAATGATTCAACCGCAAGGCATCACGGGATTAAACTTTATCGAACTAGACTACTTGTCACCGGAACGACGCACCCCACCGCTTAAAGTTTGGTGGACACCCCAAAACCCCTACATTCCTTCCGCGCCCGGCACCCTCACGAGCATGTTGGATTCCATCAATAGCATCATGGATACCGTCAAGGGACTCGACGTTAAAGAGATCATGAGCCAGCTGCACATGGCCTTAAACCGCGCGAACTCCACGCTGGTGGAATTGTCACACAAAATGGATCAGGTGGAGCTTGGAAAAATTAGCAATGAATTGCGCGGGTTGATTTCTGACACGCGGGAAAAGGTCAATGAACTCCAAGCCACCGAATTGAGCAATAATGGCCGCAAAGCTCTCGAGGCAATCACGGCAGCGGCCCATGATGCCAAGAGAATCACGGATCGCGCCGAGGCGGTCGTGGACAAAATTCAAATGAATCCCTTGCTTAATCCCGACGAGATAGGAGCCATCGTCAGCGATTTTCGAGCCTCAGCGGCCAATGTACGAACGCTCACGGAAAACTTGCGCGAATATCCTTCGCAACTTCTCCTAGGTGAGCCACCGAAAAGATCGCCCTTTGATCCGACCAGTCCCACTAAGCCCCGCCGATGAACTCGCCTCTCTATCTCCTGTTCTATGCAGCACTGTGTCTGTCTCTCGCTTCATGCTCCCTGCGTCAACCCGCTGTAGTTACGCAAGATTATGCGCTAAAATTACCCGCTCCCGCTGCTGGCCCCGCAGGGACTCGTGACATCACCGTGTTGCCATTGACGTCCGCGCCCACAGCGTCCGGCCAGATGTTGCTCTACCGAACGAGCGATGTGCGTTACGAAAGCGATTTTTACAACCGCTTTTTAGCTCCCCCTGCACAAGTCCTCACCAGCGAGCTACGCCAATGGCTTACTGCATCCAAAGCGGGAGTCGTTCGCAATCCGGGCTCTCCGTTGCCGTCCGATCTCACCATCCAACCTCGGCTCACCGAATTGTATGCCGATTACCGTGACATTAAAAATCCACAGGCTGTGATCGGCATGGAGATAATTCTTATTGGGCGCACCGATACCGGCAATCAGCAACTCTTCCGCCGCACCTACCGTCGCTCGGTGCCCATGAAAGCCGTTTCTCCTTCTGCTGCCGTGGAAGGTTGGGGAAAAGGTGCGGGACAAATTTTTGCCGAGTTTACGGCGGATTTGCGCCGAACAAAGCCATGACGTCTTGCATCAAAGCGACCGACTTCATGGGTGGGTTGAAGCCTGACATGCCCTCGTAAAAAGATTAGAATCACTCATTCTCATGGAAGGATTTTGGGCAGGTTGGTTGGTAGCGGGGCTTGTATTAGCCGTCATGGGAGCGACCTTGAAAATGCTTGAGTCCGTGCTTTGGAGCATGCCACGAGAACGACGGAAAGCTGTTAAAGAAAGTGCTGACTTTTCTTCGCGGAGTGGGCTTTTAACGTTCCTCATTGCGGGTGGGGCGCTGCTACGTGGCGCGGCTTGGTATGCGCTGTGGGCGGCAGGAATGTTAGCCGGAGAACAAATCGCCGAACCTTCGTGGGCTTGGGTGCTGTTGTTTCTGGTGCCGGTTTCATTAATAGAAGTCATTTTAGGCGTTGTCGCTTCACGTCGTCCCCAACCGTGGGAACCGGCTCTCATTCTCGTAAGCCGCCTCGTGCGGCCTGTCATGCGTCCGCTCTTTTCTCGTTTGCACCCCTTAACAAAGTCTCTCGCACGTCGGCTCTTTCCTTGGTCTTTTACGCCCCGCCTGTCTCCCGGACCGGAAGAAGCAGAAACGCTCTTACGAATGCGTGAGGAAGAAGGCGTACTCTCCGGGCCGGAAGCGGATGTTTTAGCCGAGGTTTTCCGCCTGAGCTGCGCCACAGTGCATCATTACATGACCCCGCGGGTGGATGTAGTGTTTGCGGAGGATGGTATGAGCAATGAAGAAGTCCGCTCACTTTTTCTAAAGCACAATTTCGTTCGCGTTCCGGTGGTAGGGGAAACGCCGGACGAAGTGGTTGGCTTGCTGGATCGGCGCACCCTAGGACGCTTGCCGGAAGGTATGCGTTTTATTGAGGTCTTGTTGCCACCGTCCTTTGTGCCGGAAAGCATGGAAGCGAGTGAATTACTGGGCAGCTTTTTGAAACGGCGGCAACCGTTGGCTGTGGTGTTGGATGAATTTGGTGGCGTCGAAGGGGTCGTGACACTCGAAGATTTCGTGGAAGAAATGTTGGGCGTCGCCGCACCAAAAGCGGGAACGAATCTTTACATTGAGCGAATCGGCGATGGGTTGTTAGCAGCGGGAACGGCGCGTTTTGATGACCTCAATGAATATCTGGGATTTGATGCACGCCAGGAAGGAATTGAGACAATTGGCGGCTATGTGGTAAATCAGCTAGGTCGTTTTCCGCAAGCCGGTGCATCTGTTCGCTTGGGGCCATGGAAAGTAACGGTGCGTTCCATGAGTCAAAAGCGCGTGCGAGAAGTGACGATTCATCGCGTACAATACCAAGAGGAAGGAGAACAATCTCCATGACGATGTTGCTGTTTATTTTACTGATGGTGGGAGCGGCTGTATTTTGTGGATTGGATGCCGCATGGCAAGCTCTCGATCCCCTGCGTTTGCGTCATCGTGCCGATAAAGGAAACCGTCAAGCAGCACAAATGCAGGCATGGCGGGCGGTGCGTCCACAGGCAGATTTGGTCTTGGCATGGACAAGCCAAGCTCTAGCCATAGGTGCCCTTATTGTTTTATCCGCCGACACGGCATCGTATGCGAATGGGGAATACTGGTGGATAGCACCCCTTGTTTTTTTGCCAACTTACGCCGTGTTTGTTCAAGCAGTCCCGCGACAAATTTTTCGCCGACTGCCCTTCATGGTTTTGGCGCGACTATGGTGGCTCGTGACATTAGCCGGCTCTTTCTGGGCACCTTTAGCAAGGCCCGTAGCCGCCTTATTACGCCGCATTCGTGAAGATGGAGAATCACGAATTCCCGTCGCGGAAGAAATTATGACCTTGGCATCTCACTGCAAAGATGTCTCTCCCTTAGAGCGCACAATGCTACGAAGTGTGTTGGATTTTCAACATCTCACCGCCGCAGATTTGGCACTTCCTTTAGAAGACTTTCCACAGGTGACGGCAGATGTTCCCCTTGAAGAAATACTCTCGGAGCGCAGAGCGGGCACGGCGCGACACACTTTGGTCATGGGCGCGGATGGTCTGCCGCTGGGTGTGATGTCCTGCGGTTCGGCGGCTTTATCGGGTGCTATGAAAGCACGTGCCCAGTCGTTTGCTCGAGCGATGCAGACATTTTCCGCAGAGATGTCCGCATGGCGCGTGCTGACAGAGTTGCGCCGTTCCTCCACGCCTGTTGCCGATGTGCGGGAGAAAGGAACGGGGCGCATGATCGGCATTGTGACCGAACAAAGCGTGGTAATGCGATTATTTGGTGAGCCTGTTTGAGACGTGCAATTTACGAAAGATACGAGCATACTTACCGGAATGTCTGCGCCTTATTCGCGTAAAAACCCATTCCCCGCACGCTTGTTGGAATCGCGTTCTTTGACGCAGGCTGGCTCTGGTAAAGAAACTCTGCATTTTGAGGTTTCGCTGGAAGGTTCAGGGTTGTCCTATGAGCCGGGAGATTCTTTGGGAGTTTTTCCGACCAACGACCCTACGGAAGTAGAAGACTTACTTGTCGTGACCGGCTTATCTGGCGAAGAAATGGTCCCCGCCCCCTCAGGAAACCTGCTGCCTTTGCGTGAAATTTTAACGCGTTACGTCACCCTGCGAGAACCCTCGAAACAATTGCTGGCAGCACTGCTTGCGAAATGCCCGGAAGCGGAAAATGAGTTGTCGGAGTTTTTGGACCCCGAGGCAAAGCGAGTATTGAATGATTGGGTGGATGGCCGTGATGTCGCTGATGTTTTACTGGCCTATCCGTGCGCCAATTTCACGGCGGAAGAATTGGTGAAGGTGTTGCGCAAATTACAACCGCGCCTTTATTCCATCGCGTCCTCCCCAAAAGTTTTTCCCGAAGCCGTACATCTTACCGTGGCCGTCATTCGCTACCATTTGCATGGGAAAAAACGTCAGGGAGTTTGCACGACATTTCTCGCCGATCGTGCAAAGGAAAAAACTTTTCCTGTGTTTATTCACACCGCCAAACATTTTCGTCCGCCGGAAGACACGTCGCTGCCTCTCATCATGGTTGGCCCGGGAACAGGCGTCGCTCCCTTTCGCGCGTTTTTGCAAGACCGAGAAAAAGTCGGTGCCACAGGGAAAACATGGTTGTTTTTTGGCGAACGTAATCGGACGAGTGATTTTTTTTACGAAGAGGAAATGAATCACTGGCTTCGCAAAGGCGTATTGCAGCGGTTGGATACAGCGTTTTCGCGCGATCAAGAGCACAAAATCTATGTGCAGGATCGCATGATGGAAAATGCGGCGGAATTATGGAAATGGCTTGGAGAAGGTGGATATTTCTACGTGTGCGGAGATGAAGCTCACATGGCAAAAGATGTCCATGGAGCCTTACAGCGCATTGCCATGGAACAAGGCGGTATGTCGCAGGAAACTGCGGAGAGTTGGGTGGATGAATTGAAAAAGGCCAAGCGCTATCGGCGGGACGTTTATTGATGAACACATCGCCTAGCACATCTCTGCGCAAAGTGCATTTTATCGGGGTCTGCGGAACTGCGATGGGTTCGTTGGCCGCAGGATTGAGTGAACGCGGGGTCACGGTTACGGGGTCCGATGAAAATGTCTATCCACCGATGTCCACTTTTTTGCAGGATAAAGGAATTGCAATCACCGCAGGATTTAAGGCGGCCAATCTCCCAGATGATGCCGATTTTGTGGTGATTGGCAACGCCATGAAACGTGGCAATCCCGAGGTGGAAGCCGTGTTAAATCGCAAGCTACTTTATTACTCGCTTCCCGAAGCATTGAAGATCTTTTTCCTGCGAGGACGTCACAATTTAGTGGTCACCGGAACGCATGGAAAAACCACGACCACCTCCTTGTTAACCTGGATATTTGAATCCGCAGGATTGGCACCGTCATGGCTTATCGGCGGCATCCCAAGCAATCTCGGCCAAGGCTGCCGACTGGGAGATTCCCAACATTTCATTCTCGAAGGAGACGAATACGACACGGCATTTTTCGACAAGCGCTCCAAGTTTGTTCATTACCTGCCGGAATTGCTCATTGTGAACAATGTGGAGTTCGATCATGCCGACATTTTCCGCGATCTCGAAGATGTAATGACGAGCTTTCGTCGCCTCTTGCAAATTGTACCGAGTGAAGGCTTGGTGTTGCTCAATGCGGATGATCCCAATTGCCGAGCTTTAGCAGAGACATGCGCCGCACCGGTTCTTGAAGTGGGATTTTCGGAGAATGCCGGGCAGCGTATTCACGAGGTGCATCTGGGGCGGGATGGCTCTGCCTTTACAATCTTTGGCGAGAAATTTGAAATCCCCATGATTGGTGAATTCAATGTGCGTAATGCGGCGATGGCTATTTCGGCGGCGCATTTTTACAATGTCCCTGCGGAGGCAATTCGTCAGGCATTGAAAACATTCACAGGAATACGACGACGTCAGGAAGTTCGTGGCGTAGAAAATGGGGTCACCGTCGTGGATGATTTTGGGCATCATCCAACAGCGATTACGCAGACACTGGAAGGGCTGCGAGTAAAGTATCCCGATGCCAAACTCTGGGCTATTTTTGAGCCGCGATCCAACACCACGCGGCGTGCGGTTTTTCAGGATGTTTTACCCCAAGCATTCGCAGAGGCGAACGGCGTGATGTTGGCGAAAGTGGCGCGGATTGAGCAATTGCCGGAAAATGAGCGGCTGAATCCGGAGAAAGTTGCGGAGGATCTGCGGCAAGCTGGAAAAGAGGCAAGGTATGAACCCGAGGTGGCCGCGATTGTCGAACGCACGGTAAAGCTCGCGTCTTCCGGCGATGTGATCGTGGTTTTTAGCAATGGGGGATTTGACAATATCCACACGAAACTTCTCGATGCCCTGCGCACTCGCGCTTGAGGCTGTACCTTTTTCATCGCTTCCGGAAGAATCCATTCGAGAAGTTGCGGATAAACTTTTTCAATCTGGGCGCGGGGTTGCTGCGGGTCAATGAAGTCGTGAATGACATCATCCCCACGAGGGAAAACATGCAAAGAGCACTCCGTCTGCGGCGATTGGGCGCACCATTGCGAAGCGAGCCGTCGAGCGCGAGCGTTGTTAATGGCCAAATCACTTTCGGAAAGCACCACAACCAATCGCCGAACTTTGAGAGGCTCCGTCCACGCTTCCGCTTCCATTCCAATGCGCAACACTTCACCCAACGGCCGTGTGGCAAAGCGCGGATAATTCGTAGGAGGTCCGGCAATTTTCTCCCGGACGCGCGGATCCCACCACATCACTTTATTGGGCAAACGAAGCAACAGGCGCGAGGCCGCACCCGTGAATCCATCGGGAATGCCCGGCAATCCGAGGAATGGTGCCAATAAACAGGCGGTGTCCACATCATCGCGATGTTGTGCAATCCAAGCAGTCGAAGCACCGCTCACCGACAAACCCACGACAATAACGCGCTTCCCAAGGCCACATGCAATATCAATCCCTTCATCCACCTGATGAATGAGGTCTTCCGCTCTAAGAGCCGCATGGGCGTCCGTCAGGCGATCTGCAAAGCCATGATATGCCAGTCGAGGAATGACAACATTGGCCCCTCGAGAAAAAAGAATTTCTCCTAGCTTACGAAACTGCCGAGGGGAATTGGTTAATCCATGCAGCAAAACAAAAGCGTATTCCGTTTGATATCCGTGAGTCAGCAGAATCGAGCGGCCTCCTTCGTGGAGGGAAAGTGTTGCTTCGTCGCTTTGAATTTTTTCAAATTTCGTCTGAGCTTCCGCATAGGTAGCGGCAGGTTGAGGTGTTGACGTGAGGGGCGGGAGTGACAGCGGACGAAACAGCCACGCAATGGCCAATACTCCGACGAGAATAAGCACCAGGAGGACACGAAACGACCAGCGTAAGCAGGTTTTGATTTTGTGAGATTTCGACATGAGACGAGAGCGTTTAGTGGGCCGTTAAAAATAAAACGATAACGATCACAAGAAGTAAGCTACAAGCGATCGGCCAGCAACAAAGAGCATGGTTTAGCCGCTCTACAGTCTGCGCAAGGCAACGGGTAGGGCGAAGAATTATGGAGCCGAAACAAAACATATCTCCAACAGGAATGTGAGGCAGACGAATACGACGTAAAGCGACAGCCATGGCACCGCCAATCAAAACAGGCCAAAGAGTTTTCCAGATATTTTCCATACCAAAAATATCCGCAGCGGAAAGTCCGACCACAGGAAAGATAATCCACGGGAGTGCGATGCAAAATACAGCACCGGCCAACCACGGAAAAAGTTTTCCTAGAGAGGGTTTAGCTTGTTCCTTACGCATGTGTATCAAACGAAATAAAAAGTGAGTCATTAACATCGCTGTTCCTATTGCAGCAAGTGTCGCGAGCGTGAAAGCCGGGCCATAACCGAAGGGTGCTTTAACGGCGAGTTTTGCCAATGCACCGCCGGTGAGTGGTAAGCCGGCGAGTCCGAGTCCAAGAACTGCCGCTGGAAAAAGTGATAATGCAGATCGGGCGGCGCACGCTCCTACGGCGAGAAAAAGCGCGCCTTTGGCCAATACATGATGCGCACCATAAAAAGCGACTAAGGTAGTCACACCACTATCGTTTGTAGAAATCCCCATTCCTAACACAGCCACCAAAAATCCCATCTGACTAATGCTCGAATAAGCCAGTATGGATTTTGGATGCTGTTGCGTCATACCAAGAAGCACACCGTAAAACGCGCCGATAAAGCCGAGAATGACGAGTCCTTCTCCCCAGGCCACCGGGGTTGTTTCAATGGGTAAAAAGCGCAACAACCCGATAATTCCAGCCTTCACCGCCGCACCGCTTAATACGGCGGCAGCCGGAATCGGAGCCACTGTGTAGCTAGGAGGCATCCAAAAGTGCAGTGGCACCAAAGCAATTTTTGCGCTAAACCCCGCGATTAAAAGTCCGAGAATCGCAGGATGCAATTCCGAGACACCGGGATTCTGAGCCAACAAAACAAATGCAAGCAGGAGAAGATTTTCTCCAAGGAGGGCAAAGCCGAGGTAAATTTTTCCAGCCCGTCTCGCCTTCGACGTTCCATCGTGTGCCACCAAGCCATAAGCAGGCAAACTGACCAACGCATAGAAAACCAAAAAACCAATGAGGTCACTGGCGAGGAAAACACCCAAGCTTCCAATCAATACCAACAGCCAGCAAATCGTAAAACGAATTCCGGGACGCCCTTGGGGAAAATACGCAGGAATTGCAAACCCTCCCACACTCCAAAAAACAGCAGCAGCAGCGAGTAAAATTCCACCTGGAACATCCAAATAAAATAAAAAAGGCGGTAAAGGGATTGCTGTATTTGCCTTTCCAAAAATCATCAGAGCTCCCACAGGCCACGACGCCGTTCCGAGAAGTGCCGGAATCCTCCGGCGAGTTGCTGGCCAAAAAACTCCAAGGAGAAGAAGCAATGGCCAGCCGAATGTGGCGAGAAGAAGCACTTGGGTTTCAATCATGGTTCCACCTCCGTGGATCTCGCGTGCCCAATGGCTAAAAGTTCAAGTGGTTTTTGAGGAAATGCTCCTAGCAATAACGCCACAAGCGCCAAAGCTAATACAATCACCTCACGCGGACGTGAAATGGTTGGGGCGGAATGGGAGCCTTGAGAAAATATAGGAGCCAAAGCACGAAACATGTAGCCACCTGCCAATAATCCGCCGGTAAAAATTACCACGGCCCACCACCACTGCTGTGCGGAAATCGAAGCCCAAAGGAGCAACCATTTCGTGGCAAAGCCTCCCGTGGGAGGAACGCCGACAAGCGATGATGCGGCGAGAATAAAAGCACAGGCTGTCAGAGGAAGCACCCGCCCCACCCCGCGTAAATCTACGAGGCGATCGCTTCCTGCCACTTCGACCATGAGCCCCGCCGCGAGAAACATGGCGGCTTTAGCACACGCGTGTGACATCGCTTGAAACATGCCACCCGAGAGGGCTGTGCTTTGCTCGACGAGGGGAAAAATCAAAAACAAATACCCAATCTGCGCCACCGTGGAATAGGCAATAAGCAATTTAAGTCGCTCCTGACGCAAGGCCACCACACCTCCGACGACGATGGCACCTGCACCCATCAAGCCTAAAACTTGCCCTGCCCGTGGGTTGAGAATTTCGGGCACGACATCAAACCACAACCGTACAATGAGGAAAAATGATCCCTTCACGACAAGTGCTGAAAGCAGCGCACTCGCCGCCGGTGGTGCTCCCGCATGAGCCAGAGGCAACCAAAGATGAAGCGGAAAAAGAGCCGTCTTGGCAGCAAGGCCAACGGACATGAACGCCACGGCAGCCCACAAGGCCGGTTCAGGGCGCACAACGCCGGAGAGTTTACCAATATCAAGTGTTCCGTAGGCACCATAAAGCAATGCAACGCCGAGCAGATAAAGGGCGGAGCCACTAAGTGCGAAAAGTAAATAGCGCATGGCCGCTTCCAATGTGGGCTTGCTACCGCTTAAGCAAACCAATGGCACCGCTGCAAAGGTCACAAGTTCTAGAGCGACATAGAGATTAAAAAAATCATTACCCAAAAAAATGGTATTCATGGCAGCGCACACACCCATGAACAAAATCCAAAAAGTAAAAGATTTTCGCGTTTCGTTTTCACCTTGTCGCACAAAAAAAGCTTTCGGGGCATAAATTCCCACCGCAAGACCTACGAGGGCGGTCGTAAGCAACATGGCCGCAGAAAGTCCGTCTGCTCGCAATTGTATTCCAAGCGGCGGTGCCCACCCACCTGAGACATAGGTCAGTGCGACTTTTGCCTGCCATATTGCCGCTGTAATTTTCACCGCGACCACGCCATTCAAAATAAGAACACCAATCGCGACCTCACGCGCCCAATGGCCTCCACCGAGAACTATCAACACAATGCCTAAAACCGGAAGCATCAGTGCTAAAATGAAAAGCAACGAAATACTCACCGCGTCTCCCCCTCATTGTCGGGTTCGACTTCATTAAGCCGTAGGGCAATGGCCACCCCCAACGCCGTCGCCGAAAAGGCTACCACAATACCCGTGATAACGAGTGCTTGTGGCACAGGATCCGCGCTGAGGTCAGCCGCTGCACCGCGCCGCGCAATGACTCCAAGGAGTAAAAAGATTCCACTGCCAAGGACATTGAAAGACAGAATTTTTCGTAAAGCGGAAGGATGTATAATCAGTCCGTAAAGCCCCAGCCCCACAAGAATCGCAGCACAAATTCCAAAAATGGTTGTCATGATTTCCTCCCCGCCGGCCCAACAACCAACATGACGAGTGTAAAGGCAATGGAAAGAGTCATCGCAACTTCAATGACCACAATGATGGGCTTTGCCATGTCGTGGGGATAAGCAAGGAAATCATCGGCCCAAACAAATCCAAGGAACCCTACCAAAAGAAACGCGACAATTCCGGCAACAAGCGCAAAGCGTAAACGGAAGTTTCCGATGCTGGGCGGACGCAACACGCCCGCAAAAAGAGCGAGCAGGCCCATGGCCGCAATCAACGCGCCACCCGCAAATGCTCCACCGGGTTTATCGGCTCCCACCCAGAATAAATTAATTCCGACGAGGGTCCCCACAGGAATAAGAACTTTAGCCAAAAAAATTAGCGGGCCATTTTTTTCTATAGGAAATGAAAAGTCAGGGCGCCCACCCCAAGAGCTATCTCGTCCGAGCGACCACACAGCGACCAAAGCCAACAACAACACCACCTTTTCGAGCATCGTATCCAAAGCACGATAAGCCATCAGCACCGCTGTGACCGCATTGCCCATGCCTGTAGCCAACAATGATTCCCTCGCCGCCGGAGCCAACGTGGGAGCCGGTGAAGGTAGCGAAAGAACGACGACAATGAGCCCCGCCGAAACCGCAGCACATAGTCCTGCCGCAACCACACGTGTACTTACAGACGGTTGAGTGTCGCTTGCATATCCACGCCATCGAGCACACGCCCCTAAGAGCAACGCCCCCGTCACGCCTCCCCCCACAGCGGCTTCGGTAAGTGCGACATCCGGCGCGGAAAGAATCATCCATACCAACGCAAGCAAAAGTCCGAATGCCACAAAGCCAATGACGGATGCAAATTGCCGCCGACCAAGCACCGCGAATCCCGCCAATACAACGATGAGTGCCGCTAGTGTTAAAAAAAGTATCGGTGCGGAATTCATGAATTTTTCTCCTCGTGAACTTTCCGTCCCACAATCTGCGAGGCAGCCGATCCCGTCAGCAAAACCAAAACCCACACCAATCCCAGCTTCAAAGCCCCAAACGGCCAGTCAATTTGCGGAAGCAATCCGAGAATAATGAGACCGAGGCCAAGGTTGTCCGCCTTCGTAAGCGCATGCAATCGTGAGAGAGTGTCCGGAAAACGCAGCAATCCTGCGGTTCCTGCAAGAAAAAAAAGCGCACCGAAGGAAATCATGACGATAGTAAAAATGTTAAACAACCACGTCATCATAAGTCCTCCTCCTGCTTACGCCGAAGACCTCCACTACGTGTTAAAGCCACAGCGGCGAAAGCCGCTAAAAGTGCAAACGTGAGAGCGACATCCAAGGCTGCGGTAATCCCACTACCCGTGGCCAACAACATTACCGCGATACCACCTGAGCCGAGCAGTTGAGCGGCCATCATTCGATCCACATCACGCGGCCCCAGTAAAAGACGCACCAAACCAACAGCCACCGTCAAAAAAACAATGCCGGTGGCAACATAGTAAAACTCACGCATGGGAAGCCTCTCCCCTCATGCGTTGCAGAAGCTTTTCCTGCTGTTTCATGAGTGTCGCTACAGGCTGCCGTGTGTCCAAACAATGCAACACCACCGATTGGTTCTCCTTGTTTTCAACCGGAAGTGACCCCGGTAATAAACTGCACATCGCCAAATGCACATCCCGTTGAACACCCTTCGGAATGTCACATTCTACCTCCACAAAACCCGGGCAAAGAGGAAGGCGTGGATGCAGTGCCCGCCATGCAACATCCACACCGGCGACAATTGAATGACGCAGGAAAAACCAAAGTAAGGACAAGGCAGGGATGATGCAAAAGCGAGAGGGAACGGGCGGGTAAAGCCGTACACTCAACCATGATGTTAAACCCGCCGCAGGAATCCCAATAATCAATCCTACAAACTTCGCACCATCTAAAATGAGCCAAAGGGCCAAGAAAAAGAAGAAGCGAAAAACCACATGCAGATTTGTAGGTCACGTCGTCGTGGCGTCAACTCCGAAGGCGGCATGGCCCGCAGTGTCCACTCATCCGATGGTTCAACCACGCCACCCCGTCCACAATTTGTGCATAAGTAAAATGGTGGCAATCGCAGCGGAAGTTGAAAGAACGAAAAAAAGAACGTCTATAAATGTGTTCATGCGCCCAGCAGAACACAAGGGGTAGGACATTGATTGGGATAAGCATAAAAATTTGTCGCAATTCCAACATTCGACATCCGACTTAGGAGTCATGGATTTCCTTTTTGACCTTTAACCCCTTGGAGAGTCGGGCCAATGTCTTGGCAATTTCATGGAGCTCACGGCAGATCGAAAATTAGCGGGCATTTTAGTTCCACTCTTTGCATTACGTACGGAGCGCGATTTAGGAATTGGAGACACCGAGTCACTCAAAGAATTGGTGGATTGGTGTGCATCTCGCGGTTTAGGACTCATTCAAGTTCTCCCCATCAATGAAACCGCCGGTGACAACAGCCCCTACAACATTCTTAGTTCGATCGCGCTAGAACCCACAACCGTTGCCACCAATCCCAGGGCTTTGCGTGATTTATCGGCAAAAGATTTCAAAAAAATTTGCGCCCACCATGATGTTCCCGCACTGCGCACCTCGTCGGTCAACTATCATGGTGTGCGGATGCTGAAACATGAGCTTCTCGAAGCGGCATGGCAAAATTTTTGCACCGTACAAATTCCCAAAAAAACGAAACGCGCGAAAAATTTTTTAACATGGAAAAAGTCCAACGAATCTTGGCTCGAACCCTACACCCTTTTTCGTGCGCTGTTACGACTTCACAACGAAAACGGGGATGTTGCGCTTTGGCCAAAACAACAACGAACTTTTTCCTCCGCGCAACAATGGCTGATATCCGTATCGCCTTACTTAGGGAGTCAAGTGCGGGCGTTACAGGATTTCTTTTCATACGTTCAGTGGATTGCTTTCAACCAATGGAGTGATCTCAAATCCTATGCGGAACAACGAGGCGTCGCGCTTGTAGGGGATGTGCCGGTAGGCGTGAGTATTCAGAGTGCCGATGTGTTTGCGGAGCCGGAAATTTTTGACCTCACGCGTTCCGCTGGCGCACCGCCGGAGAAAGTTTTTGCTGCGGACCCTTTCACAGCAAAGTGGGGGCAAAATTGGGGATTCCCGCTCTATGATTGGTCTGCCATGGAAAAAAATAATTACGCATGGTGGCGACGCCGCCTGCGCGTTGCGCAAGAAATTTTTCACTTTTTGCGAGTGGATCATGCGCTGGGTTTTTTTCGTATTTACAGTTTCCCGTGGCGTCCCGAACGCAATGCAGAGTTTCTTCCCTTGAGCGAAGAGGAGGCAAAAAATCGAACGGGAGGAAAACTTCCACAGTTTATTCCTTGTGATGATTCAAACCCCGATAACCAAGAGGTGAATCGTCTACAAGGCCATCGCTTATTCCGTATGATTGCCGAAGAATTAGGAAATCATCACATCCTCGCCGAAGACCTTGGAGAACTTTCACCCTACGTACGCCCGACGCTCCAAGCACTCGAAATCCCGGGATACAAAATCCCCCAATGGGAAATTGCGTCCGATGGTTGGCCCATTCCCGGGCGTGACTATCCACGACTTTCGTTAGCGACTTATGCCACGCATGATCATCCTCCGCTTCATGCGTTGTGGGATGAATGGTTTACAGACACGCAATCCGAAGATGGTGATAAAGCACAAAAAGCCCTGCGTCATATGCAGGAAATCACCCGCTTTGCGGAAATGAACGTGGCCCTACCTGCACCATGGAGTGACGAAATTCACGAAGGATTACTGCGTGGGCTCTTTGCGTGCAATTCCTGGTTGGCGATCAATATGTTCACCGATTTGTTTGGAACATCCGAGCGATTCAATGTCCCAGGCTCCGCAAGCACTCAAAATTGGACCGCACGTTTTCCCATCCCCATCCACGAGTGGAACGCGAGATGGCCGCAAAAATTAGAACACATCGCCACCATGATGAACGAGACGGGCCGTTACCGACAAAGCACGAAGAGTTAGGTGGGGAAGTATTCCACAACACCCATTGTTAATCGTCCGTGGATGTCGCTAAGAGGCGATTCTGTGTGGGGTGGTCGAGTGCCTTGCAGCTTCGATAACCTGCGCCACGTGACGGGAGAGAGGAGAGAAATTCCAAGCGACGGGCGTCATTTGTAAAATCTAGCCCCATAAGGGCACGGCCAATGCGTTCGCCGGATTGACGATAGTTAAAATAAACAATGTCAGCACGCCCTCGTACAGCCTCGTTCAAAAAATCCTTCAGTGCCCCGGAGCGCTCGTAAAAGTCCAAGCGTAAAAAAAGCGGTACCGTCAGCAAATCACCGCGCAAAGAAATAGCGCGAAAATCGGTATCCACATCGCCTGCGGCATCTTCCCATTCGTAACCTTCTGCCGTCAGATGCTGCGGAAGATTCTCGATTGCCGCTGCGTTCTCACTCCCAAGGGTAAATACGGGCCAAGCAAACTGCGCATCGGTTTTGCCGTATTGAAAATCCGCAATGTTCAAATCCTCAAAGCACCCATTCAACAATCCCAACATCGAACCCATTTTTTCCGAAATACGCACACGAATCGTTCGCGAGTGACCACCGGTAGCACCTTGACTTTGTGCAATAAGGCCGAGTTGCGAAAAATCCAAATTGGCACCTGTAATCACAATCAACACCCGCTTCCCGGCCAGTGCCAAGCGCTCCCGCATCACCGCAGCCAAGCCCATCGCGCCCGAAGGCTCGGAAATACAGCGCAGTTGCTCCCACAGAATACGCATGGCCATGCTCACCTCGGCATTGGTTACCAGTTCCATGCGCGAGAGGGTCTGACGACAAATTTTCCATGGTAATGACCCAACTTTACCCACCGCGGTACCATCGCAAAAAATATCCACCTTCTCCAATCTCACAGGCCCTTTCGCATCGAACGCCGCCTTCATAGACGCTTGCCCGACGGCTTCCACGCCAATTTGGGTCATGTGAGGCCAATAAGTTTTCAACCAATTCGACACACCTGCTGCCATGCCGCCACCGCCAATTTGCAAATACGCTGCATCAAAGGGGCCACGTCCCGAAAGCACCACTTCATCCGCAAGAGTCCCCTGCCCTGCCATGACAAATAGATCATCGTAAGCATCCACGTGAACCGCCCCTCGCGCTTTCCCATCCTCTCGTGCGGAAGCGACGGCTTCATCATAGCTATCGCCCGCAAACACCAGCTCCACGAATTCTCCTCCAATCCTTCGCACCGCATCGCGTTTCACGCGAGGTGTGGATTTTGGCATGTGAATGCGTGCTTTAATTTCCAAACGCCGTGCGGCTAATGCAACACCTTGAGCATGATTTCCCGCCGATGCCGTGGCAACACCGCGCATTCGTTCTTCTGCTGTCAGCAGGGCCATGCGATTGCCCGCACCCCGCCATTTGTAGCACTTCACAGCGGAAAGGTCTTCGCGCTTTACCCAAATCTCCGGCCCCGGCTCTTCCCCGGGCAACTCCAAACGCTCCAACGGTGTGGGTTGGCCAAAATGATAAATTCGTTCTCGGGCAAAAAGCGTCTCACGACGTAGGCGACGCTCCAATGTGAAAGGTTCGTTCGACATGATTCCGGTGAAGCTCTTACGCCGCCGGATACTCCTCGCAAAGAGCTTTCATTTCGGACACCGCAGCCACAAGTCCAACGCGCAACGCTCGGGAAATAATGGCATGGCCAATATTAAGCTCCACGAGATGAGGCACCGCAAAAAGTTCTCGGGTGTTGGAGTAATTCAGTCCATGCCCAGCGTTGATGCGCAGCCCCAACTGATGCGCGATTCTTGCTCCCTCCACAAGACGCTGAAGCTCCGCACGACGCGTCTCTCCGGTCGCCCCAGCAAACGTGCCGGTGTGAAGCTCAATGAATTCTGCGGACAGTTCCGCCGCAGTACGAATTTGTTCCGGATCGGGGTCAATGAAAAGGCTGACAATAATTCCCGCATCGTGAAGTTGCCCGATGGTAGATTCGAGGGCGACACGATGTGTCACACAATCGAGCCCACCTTCCGTCGTGATTTCGTTGCGATTTTCCGGGACAAGGCACACGTCATGCGGAATCAGCTGCAAGGCAATCTCTACAATTTCGGGCGCATTACCCATTTCGAAATTCAGCTTAGTTGTCAGCCGTTCTTTAAGCTGAAAAACATCGTGGTCTTGAATATGGCGACGGTCTTCGCGGAGGTGTGCTGTGATACCATCCGCCCCCGCTCGTTCCGCTTCTAAAGCAGCTTCCACGGGGCCCGGCTCTACAAGGATACTCTGCGGATCACGGGCATAACGCCCCTGACGCAGGGTTGCAATGTGATCAATGTTGAGGCCGAGGCGAAGTGACATGACTAAGGCTTACCGCCATAGCTGGCGTAGTCATCCAAATCAAGGAGATCAAACCACGTGCCAATATCACCGCGTGCGGGAGCTATTGTTTTGTGAACTTCTTGAAAAAATTCACGGCTTTCCGGCAGAGAAGGTACACGATTTTCCACGTAGTGAGACCATGCCGCAATTTCATGAGGAAGGCGTTTGTGCGTGGCATTTGCTTCCACCCATGCCAGCAATTCTCCATCGCCAAGTCCGGCCTCAATTTGCATTTTGAAATCCGCAGGTGACACGCCGACAAACTCGAAAAATTGCTGATCGGTCGGACAATCGTAATTGTATTCCCCCTGCGTGCCCTTAACAGTTGCGCGGCCTTTATCAATGGCACGCGGAAGAATGGCATAACCTCCAAGGCGCACACGAGGACTGCGAGGAGGACGACGAGTTAAATCAGAAGGCGGTATTATTTCGCTCATAGTGCGATGTTATTCCGCTTATCCAAGGCGGTCAAGAACGCGACCGAAGGTGATTGCACCCTCAACGACGACGTTTGACACCGAAAGAATAGCCACCACGGTGACGGCCACCTCCGGCGGCACGAGCTTTAACGTGAGATGCCTGCGGATCGAGGAGAGTCGTGTATTTGTATTTGAATCCCACGAGCTTTTTTTGAGGAATTTTCATGCCGATGAAACGCTCGATGGATTGAATCATCGCCATGTCCTCCGCAGTCACCAAGGTGTAAGCATCGCCAATGGCTCGAGCACGCCCCGTTCGTCCAATGCGATGAACATAGTCTTCGGGATGCCCAGGAATATCGTAATTGATAACGTGCGACACGCCGGCAATGTCCAACCCACGTGCCGCAATATCCGTCGCCACCAAAACTTCGTAGCGTCCATTTTTGAATCCTTCCAGTGCTTCCTCACGCTCGCGCTGCGTGCGATTGGAATGGAGGGCAACCACGGCGTGATTTTCTTTTTTGAGTCGCCGCGCAATACGATCGGCACCGTCTTTTGTTCTGCAAAAAACTAACACGCAATCGAAATTGGTGGCTGTCAGCAACGAAGAAAGAAGCTCGTATTTTTGATCCATCGCGACCGGATAAAAGGCATGCGTCACGGTCTCTGCCGGGGACATGCGGATGCCGATTTCGATTTTCTCGGGATTGACGACGGCAAATTGTGCCAGCGATTCAATTTCCGAAGGCATTGTAGCGGAGAAAAAAAGCGTCTGACGTTTTTTAGGGAGTTTACGAATTATTTTCCGCACTTGGGGTAGAAAGCCCATGTCGAGCATTCGATCTACCTCATCCAGAACCACCATTTGGATGTTATCGAGAGGGATTTCATCCTGCTCCATAAAATCGAGCAAGCGCCCGGGCGTTGCCACGATCACATCGCAGCCACGCTGCAAGTTTTCACGCTGACGCCCATAGCCCACACCTCCATAAAGCAACGCAACGGTGAGGTCGGTGAACCGCCCGTAATCGCGAAAGGCCGTTTCTACCTGCATGGCCAATTCACGTGTTGGCTCTAGTACCAAACAGCGCGGTTTTGCTTGATGCGTTTCGAGTTTGCTAAGAACCGGACATGCAAACGCGGCAGTTTTTCCCGTGCCCGTTTGAGCAGAACCCATCAAATCACGCCCTTGCAAGACGACAGGAATCGCCCGCAATTGAATCGGTGTCGGGTCCACAAAGCCCATAGAATGAACTCCGTGAACAACCGCCTCAGACAAACCTAACTCATCAAAACCCATAAAAATTCGTCAACGCCGCCCTGACCATTTTGAGGCAAAGCATCGCACATGGGTTGCTTTATGAGGCAACACGAACATGGGAGCAAGGAGCAATCCTACAAACTTCATCGCGGCTTTAAGTGCGGGAATAAAATTACTTCGCGAATAGAATCCGCCCCCGTAAGCAGCATCACCAAGCGATCAATGCCAATGCCCATGCCGCCCGCCGGAGGCATTCCGTATTCGAGTGCCTGCAAAAACTCTTCGTCAATTTTCTGCTGTTCGCCACCCGACTGTGCGAGAAGACGCTCACGTTGCACGACAGGATCATTGAGTTCGGAATAGCCTGGCGCAATTTCTTGCCCGTTCATCACCAGCTCAAAAACATCAATCACCGAAGGGTCCTCCGGATTTGTTTTTGCCAGCGGAATCAATTCCTTAGGGCAATGCGTAACAAACACAGGATTCACCGATTTTTCTTCGACGAGTTTTTCAAAAACATGCTGCGTCACTTCGTAATCTTCCGTGCAATTTGAAATATCGAGTCCCAATTCCAACGCGCGGGCGCGACGCCCCTCCGCATCACGGACAAACCATCCGGGTTCCGCACTTTCCACCAAATCCCGATACCGCGCACGCCGCCACGGACGCGACAAATCAATCACTCGCGTCACATTGCCCTCTGCATCCCAATGCTCGATGCGCAAACCACCGCACACCCTTTCTGCCACGCGACAAATCATGTCCTCCACCAATTCCGCCATCATCTCGAAATCTGCATAAGCCCAATAAGCCTCAAGCATCGTGAACTCCGGATTGTGCCGCCGCGAAATTCCCTCATTGCGAAAATTGCGATTCAGCTCAAACACCTTCGTAAATCCCCCCACCAACAGCCGCTTCAAATAAAGTTCCGGCGCAATGCGAAGAAATAGGTCCAGCCCCAGCGCATGATGCCGTGTCTGGAACGGCGTGGCTGCGGCACCTCCCGCCACGGTCTGCATCATCGGTGTCTCCACTTCCAAAAATCCCCGCTCTTCAAAAAAGCGGCGAATCTCGCGAACGATGGCAAAGCGCTGACGAAAGATTTCACGCGCACGGTCATTAGAAATGAGGTCCAAATAGCGCTGACGATGACGCGCTTCGACATCCTGCAAGCCATGCCATTTTTCTGGCAGCGGATGCAGAGCTTTTGAGAGCATCACAAAACGGCTGGCACGCACGGACGGCTCGCCGGTTTTCGTCGTGAAGCACTCACCTTCCACGCCAATAAAATCCCCAATGTCGAGCTTCTCATAAATCTCCACACCCTCCGCTCCGAGTGTCTTATCCTGCAAATACACCTGCATCCGCCCCGAGTGATCGCTCACATCCAGAAAATGACTTTTGCCCATATCTCGCCGCGCTGTAACACGACCGGCGACTGCCACTTTGACGCCATCGGCAAATTGCGCCCGCACCTCACCTACATCGCCCGTGACAGCAAACGCCGCGCCATAAGGCTGACGTCCCGCCGCCTCCAATGCCGCTCGTTTTTCCATCCTCACCGCCGTTAAACTAGTCACCTCATTCATAAAAGCCCCACAGAATGCGGCCCAACGGGCCTTCACACCAGTGGAAAGTGTGCTACGTCAAAATTTTCGTATCTTCGTATGTGAGCACGAAAGGTTAACATGGTCTCAAACTTGTTGACATGTACCTATGGATACATCAACATGATTGCGCTTTACGAGTTTCCCATGCCAGCCCCTAAGAAAAAAGTCTCCCTCACCCAGCAGGCGCAACCCAAGCATGCGGCACTCGCGGATGCTCTAGAAATTGAAGTTCGCCGCTTGGCACCGGGCACACCCATTCCTGCGGTGACGACCTTAATGGAGCGGTTTCAAATGTCGCAAGGAACGGTGGTTCATGCTTTGCGACATTTGCGCTCTAAGGGCCTCGTCATGCGCCCGCCACGGCGCAAGCGTCTTGTTGCCGTGACACGATCTCCTCATCATGGTGCCGTTCTTAATATCCTGCTTCTCCGCTCACAATGGAGCTCCCCCGACTACGATGCCATGAGCTACGCTCTATTAACGGAAGCCAACCAGCAACGACTCCATCTGGAAATTCTTCACTATGGCTCGGGGCGTCAGAGCGAAATTGCCACCGCGCTTCAAGCCCATGATGCCATCGTCATTTTACCCTCTTCGACAGATAGCGGCCCGCTATATTCGCTTGTGGAAGACACGCGCAAGCCGGTGGTTATGCTATGGGAGAAAGCACCCATTCGTGGTGCGATGAGTGTGGCGGATGATGATCTGAAATTAGGGAGCATGGCGACCAAGCATCTTTTAAAATTGGGCCATAAAAAAGTAGTCGCCTTTTTGAGCGAGCCACTCACTCCCAGCACACAGCGACGTTTAGCCGGATGGGAACAAGTCATGCGGGCCGCCGGGCATAAACATCCCGAGCAACTGCTCATTGATTGCTCCGTCGAACCGGGGAAGGATGCCATTGTGGGCTCCTATGAAAAACTCCGACGTTGGCTTTATCAAAACAACGAACGCCTGCCAGCCAGCAGCGTTTTTTGTCTCGGTTGGACCGGCGCCTTGGGGATGCTGCGTGCGCTCCGTGAGGTAGGATTGGAAGTGCCTCGTGATGTCTCTATTTTATCTCACGGAGGGGAAAACCGCCTTTGCGAATTTACGAATCCAGCACTTACCGTCGTTCAATGCAATCTCGCCGATTTCGCCAGCGAAGCTCTTAATTTAGTGAAGGAAGTTTGCCTTGGACGCACACCTGCCAAGACGGATGTTTTACTGCCACCTTTTTTGATCGAGCGAGAATCAACCCGAACGATCACCCCACGCAAACCCCAGCACACTCACCCATCATGAAAACTACCATCCTCCTCCTTGCACTCACCGGTGCCGTTGTCCTTTCCTCTGCTTTCGCCAAGGACAACACCGGCCTCCTCCCCAATGCTTCCTTCGAAATAAACGCGGAAGAACGTCCCACAGGTTGGCGAATATTTCATAATCCTGAAAACGCCAAAGGCGACTTCTTTATCTCCGCCGGCAACGAGGGTGAGGACACGCATACCGGTGCCGCTGCCCTGCAATTTCGCTTTGCGGAAGGAACAGATTTGCTCCAGTCCGTCTGGATGGCCGATCCCAACTACGGCGGAATGGCTGTCGAGTCAGGGACCTATTCTTGCACCTTTTGGATCAAAGCCAGCAATCTCCTCGAAGGATTTCATACGTGGGTATCCATCGTCGGTTATGATGCCAACAAAGAACGCACAGGCGAACTGGGACGCAGTTCTTATCTCGGTAAACAAGACTTAACCAATGCCACATGGACGCCGGATCGGTTCACCTTCAATGTTCCCGAAGGCGTGACACGTATAGGATTATCTGTGGTATTCAAAACTCACCCCAATGCCTCCATGAATCCCGTCCCCCCGACAACGCAAATTCTGATAGATGACATTCTCATCGAAAAAGATTGATTCACCCTCAATAAATTTATGAAAACTTTTTTGTGAAATAAGTTGACACATCCGCCAACCTCTGCTTTTATTTCGTTGTTAAAAATTTCATGTCAACATGACTTTAGAAATGCCCCCCCTATCAATCCTTCCACTTCCAACCTCCAACTCACACCCAAGCTTATGAAAACACTCCTCTCCTACTCCCGCCACGTTGCTGTCGCACTCGCCACCCTCTTGCTATTTTCGCAGACCGCATTCGGTGCTGATGGAACATGGACAGCACTTTCCTCCGGTGACGCCAGTGGCACATGGGCCACTTCGGGCAACTGGTCCGGCAGCACCATCGCAGGAGGCAGCGGCTTTACGGCAGATTTCAACACCCTCAACATAACAACAAACTCCACGGTGACACTCGATACGCCTACGACGATCGGGAATCTCACGTTTGGAGATACGGGCACGGGCACAGCGGCCAGTTGGATACTTAGCAACGGCGGCACGGCAACAAATACTCTCACATTAAGCGCAACCACACCGACCATCACGGTCAACTCGTTGGGCACCGGAGCCTCGGTGCAAATGGATGCTGTCATTACCGGCACAAACGGACTCATCAAGTCCGGTATCGGAAAGTTGGTTCTCAACCAAGCCAACACCTACACAGGGACATTAACGAATGTTAATTTCGGACTCCGCGAATTCGGAACCATCATCAACCGTGGGCGCGTCGTTTTAGGCAATGCAACGGGCGCAGGATCCGGCGACATTTTGCTCAACGGTGTGTCTTACACCGCCACCCTCGACCTCAACGGACAAACAGTCGCCAACAACATTGCCCTGCGGTCAGACACTTATCTTGAAAACTCAAACACCAACGCCGCAGCTGTCGTCAATGGAACGGTAACGGTAAACAGCTATGGGCGCATTGGGAGTATTGCGAGTGATGGACTCGGCACGATGATCGTCAATGGTGCCGTAAGCTTTGCAGATACCAACCACTCCTTGTTTCTCAATTCCAATGGCGGGCTCACTGTCCTAAATGGAAGCAATGGGCAGGGAATCTATTCCATCCAAGGAGGAACTCTCCGCGCTAACGATGGCACGGGGGTAAATACGTCGGCCAAGCTCATCATCAATGGTGGCGTACTTGAGACGGGTGCCAATGTCACGCGATCTTTGGGGACGGCTTTCGGCCAAATTGACGTGGGTTCCACCAACTCCGGTGCCAACAATGGCTTTAGTGCCTATGGAAACGCCGTGACGATTTCACTTGGAGGCATTGGTTCACCCACAGCCATCACGTGGGGAACAGGAAATTTTCTCACGAATGCCTCGACGCTCGTCTTAAATACGGCCACGGCAAATGACACCCTCACATTTGCCAATGCGCTGGACCTCAATGGCGCCACACGCACCATTTCCGCCCAAGCCAATACGGCTATCATTTCGGGAAATATTTCCAATGGCACGGGGACGGCGGGATTGACAAAAACGGGCGAAGGCACGCTGTCCTTAACCGGTACCAACACCTACAATGGCGGCACGACGGTTTCGGCGGGAACTTTGCAGGTCAACACCAGCAGCCTCCCGGGTAATGTAACAAACAATGCGGCCTTGGTTTTTAATCAAAGTAGCGCAGGCACCTTCGGCTCCGTCATCAGTGGCACAGGGACTGTTGATAAAACGGGAGCCGGAAATCTTACTCTCTCGGGAGTGAATACCCACACCGGCGCAACCACTGTAAGTCAAGGGACACTCACCCTCGGAAACAGTACCGCCCTTGGAGCAACCAATGGCAACACCACGGTTGCGGCAGGTGCAACGATTGACCTCAACGGACAAAATATCGGCGGGGAAGAAGTTCGCATCAATGGCACTGGAGTTGGCGGCAATGGTGCTTTGGTGAACAATGGCACGGCATCCGCTACAGGTCTTCGCCTCACCGCGCTTTCCGACGCCACAATCGGTGGTACGAACCGAATTGACACAGCCTACAGCGGCACTGTCATCAATGCAGGCATCAACTCTCTCACCAAAATCGGCACAAGCTCCTTCATTATCAATGTGGGGACAACATCCATGGGCACGTTTTTTGTCAATGAAGGCACGGTCGTCGCGGTAAACTCGGCAACTCCATTCGGCGACACGAGCTACGGCACCAGCGTCGCCAACGGTGCTAGCCTCCAATTTTACAACAGCTCAGGTTCCGAAATCATCAATAACGAAGCTATCACCTTGGCCAATGGCGCAGAATTAGCAGGAACCACGGCGACGTCTCAAAACACGATCAACGGTGCAATCAGCTTAACCGGTAGCCAAGCCAATATACGTGTGGAAAACAACGGCATCGCCACACTTAAGCTGGGGGGCGTCATCAGCGGCGCAGGTGGCATCAATAAAACAAGTTCAGGCATCCTTTTGCTCACAGGCGTCAATACTTACACGGGGAACACAACCGTCACCGGAGGGACAGTTTCTTTAGCCGACAACGCCGAAATGCGCTTCGTCATTGGTGCCAATGGCGTCAACAATGGCGTTGATGGTACAGGTTCGCTAAATCTCGATGGCGATTTCCGCTTTGATCTCACCGGGGCGGGAACGACGCTTGGCAATACATGGCAAATCGTCAACACGGCAACGCTCAGCGAGACATTTGGAAGCAGTTTCCAAGCTCTCAGCACCTTGGGAGCCTTCTCCGAAAGCGGCGGCATCTGGTCCATCACCGAAAACGGCGTGACCTACGAGTTTACCGAAGCCAGCGGCTCCCTCACCGTCGTGCCCGAGCCTTCAACGTATCTTTTAGTAACATTAGGTCTCGCGCTTGTCCTCTTGCACTCTCGCCGTCGGACCGCATGAAAGGCGTGTAAGAGCACATCACCACCTCCTCTCCGTGTGCTCCGTCGAAGCCGTGGTCAAAGCGCGAGCTTTGTTCGACTTGGACCTTACGCTAACTTGTCTGCGTGGCTACTATTCGTGATCCGCTTGTTCGTGCTTACCTCACGACTTTGCGCGATGAACGGAATGCTTCGCCCCGCACAATAATTAATTACCAACGCGCACTCGAAGCGGCTGCGGAATTTCTTGAGAAAAAGAATTGGCGGACGGCACAGGCGGATGATTTTCGCACCTATCTTTTTGCGCTGATGAAAAAGAATCGCTCTCGTGCAACCATTCGCTTGGAGTTTGCAGCACTGCGTAGTTTTTATCGCTATTTATGCGAGCGCCAGGGCTTCCCCACCAACCCGCTCCTCGCCGTTTCACTGCCAAAATCGGAAAAGCATTTGCCCGTATTTCTTACCACGACGCAAATTGACGCCCTCCTCCGCGCACCACATCAAGCAAAACCGGAGAAGCAGGCACCCGAGTGGATGTCTTGGCGCGATGCCGCAATTCTGGAATTGTTTTATTCTAGCGGCCTGCGCCTTGCAGAATTAGCGGCCCTCGATGTACGCGATATTGATCCCTACAACGAAACCGTTCGCGTGTTGGGCAAAGGTTCGAAAGAACGCGTTGTCCCCGTGGGAGAGCCAGCCTTGGAAGCGATCCAACATTACCGTCAGCGTGCGAAAATTCAGGCCGGCCCGCTCTTTGTGAGCAAGCTTCGACGTCGCCTCGGCACGTCCTCCATTTGGAATCTCGTCAAAAAATACCTACGCCTTGCAGAAATCCCCATCCCCGCCAGTCCCCACAAATTACGTCACTCTTTTGCCACACACCTGCTCGATGCCGGCGCAGATTTACGAAGCGTGCAAAGTCTTCTTGGACACGCGAGCCTTTCAACGACGCAGATTTATACACACGTCACGACGGAGCGGCTCAAACGCGCCTACGAAAAAGCCCATCCACGAGCGTAACAGCACCTTCCCTTTTCTACGCCCTCTTAATTCACCACACGCACCGGCGTGCCTTGGGAGATATTAGCAAAAAACGTCTCCGCCATTTTTTCCGGCATTCGTATGCAGCCATGCGAGGCGGGAAAGCCCGGGAGAAAACCCGCGTGCATCCCTACGCCGGATGATGTGATGCGCATAAAATAAGGCATCGGTGCCCCACGAAAGCGTGTTCCGGGCGGCATGGGATCGGATTTTACCCCCACATTCGACACAACAACATTGCCTGCACCGTCCACATAATCCCCATAAAGATTGGAAACGTGGTCTTTGCTTTTCTGTATGATCTTAAAATTACCCGAGGGCGTGGCATGGCTTTCACGACCAGAAGAAATCATAGACACTCCCACAAGCCGCCCACCTTTGTAAAAAAGTGCTTTCTGCTCACGCAAATCAATCGTAATCGAAGGTGCTCCACTCACGCCGTCGCCATCCCAATAAGAAACAGTATCAGGAAAACCTGTCGTGGATTTTTTACTAATCACATTGCCGCCCGCCCCGAGATACTGCGTGGTGGAACTGGTCAACCGTGAGTCATAATTAGCACATCCAACCAAAACCGTGGCCGTCCCAAGTAAAATAATTCGTGCAGAAAGATTCATTATCGTGTGCCTAATAAATCGTGGATAGTGAATGGGGTCAAATGGAATCCCTGCGTGTCACGCTTCAGCCGGAGTGAGCTTGGGAGCACGATGATGACGAACAATGGCCAACGACACATAAGCTGCTTCGAGAGCGAGAAAAACAATCACATAGCCCTCACCACCGACGCCGAAACCGTAACTATGCAGGCCGGTGCCAAGAACGTAATTGACCCCATACCATGCCATGACGATGCCGGAAAAATTGACGATGCCCGCCACCGCAATCCCGAAATTTCCCCACCAGCCCGCCATCTTGCCGTGCATCGCGAGGACGTACATAAGCAGCGCAATCAAGGCCCACGTTTCCTTCGGGTCCCATCCCCAAAAACGCCCCCAACTGTAATTCGCCCATACGCCGCCAAGTACGGTTCCGGCGGCGAGCAGAATCAGGCCGACAAACATCATGCGATAAAGCCATTCGTGAAGCTGACGCAAATTCGGAGCTTCCTTCAGACGGCGGATGTACTGCCAAAGGACAACGTGAGAAAATCCCAGCGTCAGCGCAAATGCCGCATAACTCAATGTGATCGTGAGCACATGTGCTGTAAGCCAAAAATTATCCCGCAGCACCGGCACCAAAGGGTCCAGCCGACTTGGCATAGCCACGGGAAGATTTCGTACGAGCAGCAGGCAGAGCAAACTGATGGGCAACGCACTGAGCAGTATCGTACGATTGCGATAGACCGCATAAAAAATAATTCCAAAAAGCACCGTCGCCATCGAAACCCACACGACCGATTCATACATGTTAGTCACGGGGGCGCGTCCGGCGATGATGACTCGCAGAAGAATGCCATACACCATGATGGCAAAACCAACGACCGTACACGTAAGGCCCGCTGTCGTGAGAAGTCGCCGTGGCCCCTTCGTTGTTCCAACCGCCAGCAAAATAAATGCCGCCGCAAAAAGCCAAATCGCGGCGTCAAAGGGTTTCAAGCGCTGATAAAAAAGCTCTCGCTCAATAACTTTGTCCGAGGGATAAATCCCGGGATTCAACGCCCGCAAATTCGATTTAAGCGTCACTGCCGTTGCCGCAAACTTTGCATTATCATCCTCACGAAACGCGATGCCCAAGTCACGCAGACCTTGAAGAATCGCGGTTCCCTGAGCGGATGGTACGCTTCCAAACGCCGTCAGCGAAAGCCATGTGTTTGCATGAGGCGCGCCTGCAGGCGGAGGAATGAGCAAAAAAGCCGAACTGTCGCTGAGCGCATGAAACATCTGGAGTCGTCCGGCCACCGTTTGTGCCTCGGAATGGAGGCGTGGAATGGGTTGGTTCGATTGACGCAAAGCCGCCGCTTCCCGCGACAAGCTCTCAAGCTGCGCGGCGACAGGCTCAAGTTCCCGAGGCGAAAATCTTTTGCGCGTCGCCTCTAAACCCAGTTGGGCGGTGAGCGGGTGATAGGACAAAAGAATGATCGGCTCATCAGCCCAATCATGCGTGGCAAAAAGCATAGAAAACGCAAAATCTGTGCCACCTATTTTTGCCCCATCTTTCGTTGTGACAGGGTCACGTCCGGAAAGTTTCACGAGCATTTCATGCCCAAAAATCCCCATAGGTTTACGTCGTCCGGAATCTTGAATGGCGAGAGCTTCCCACGGATGCAAATTCACCGTGTTTGACGTCGCGGGCGCGGCGACAAGGAACGTTGAGGTGAGAATAAAAATGCCAAGTGGCAGCAGCAGGCGCATCTTAATCATGAGCGTTGGTAGTTATTAGTACAGCGCGTCCCGAGGGACGCCGGAAAATAAACATCGCGACGAGGCCGGAGCAAATAATGAGCGATCCCGTCCATTTAAACAACCAACCCGGATCGCGTAGAATTTGCACGGAACTCTGCGTGGGGTCGTTGGGATTCCATGAGGCTTGTGAGATTTTGTAAGTAAGCCCCGTGAACGAGCGCCACAAGGCATCGGGATAATTGAGCGGTTCATTCATGGAACACGAACCGGTGGCAACTTGGGTGCCATCAGGAAGAAACACCGCCAAATCACTCCGAAACGCCGCCGGATCATCCGTTCCCTCATTGCGCTCGACAACGAAGTTTTGCAGCACAAGCCCAAAAGGCAATTGATGCGTTTCCCATCCATAAGCGACCTCGAGAGGAAAACTTCCTGTGGGAAAACTTGCACGCCACCCCGCTGCCACCCATTGCTCGGCAAAACGCTCACCCTGACTCGCGCGAATTTTTACACCATCGAGAAGAGCCTGACCCATCGGCGGTGTTTGCTCGGCGGGAAGTGGCTCAAAATGAAAAGCCGGTGTCGCCGAAGGTATCACCTGCACAGCTTCAACCGTCCAATCCGCCCAACCTGTCGAAAGCGGCTCTCCCAACGGAAGCACCTTACTTGCGCTAGGTACGCCTTGCGTAAAAAGCGTGACGCTCAATGAACCGTCCGCATTATATCGCATCACGGCACGATTGGCCGCTCCTGCAGCGGGAGGCTCTTCCACACCGGAAAGCAAATCTACGGTAATAAGCCCGAGATCAAGACGGCTATGATCTCGGTTGCCCACCAACAACCATTGCTCCACCGTCTGCTTCATTGCCGCCGTGCGCAGACGGATGCGCACCGCTGAATTTCCCTCAGCCACCGGCGCAGGCTGGAAGGTACTAAGCAATCGTGACGAACTCGCCACAGCTTCTATTTTCCATCCCGAAGGGGTTGTCCAAAGGTCGAGCGGCTTCCCACCCACTTCGAGCGTACGGCGCCCCAATTGAATACCTACGGCCTGTTGCGAATTGCTGTCGCGAATGGTCATCTGACGCGTTTGCAGCACAAGCGTCCCATCCGCAGGTGCCCCGCGAAAAAGCGTCATGGTTCCCTCAATCCCCCCCGCCTGCCCAATCACCGCACCAAGAACCACGACAATGATGCCGAGATGCGTGAGGAGAAATCCCGTATGATGCCGACGCCACGGCCAGCGCATGAGGGTGCTGCAAGCAAGATTGGCGACCAGCAGCGCAATCCACAGGCTAAACCACGGTGCCTCATAAATCCAAAGCCGCGCCGTATCGGCATCAAACTTCGATTCGGCAATAGTGCCGACGATGCTCATCACGATGAGAACACCAAGCAAAATGACCGCCAAACGTAGTGAGGCCAAAAACTTGAAAATTGGATTCCGCTTCCATTTGTACCGCTGCGGACGAGAGCGGACATCGCCTTGTGGCATCATTGAAGTGCGAAATGTTAAGTCACACGTCCCGCATGTCAAGGAACGCTGAACTTCCTAGGGCAATCGGTGCATGAAAAGCATGCTATTAGAAAAAGAAGAATGTTACTGAGGCGCATCAGCAGAGTAACGCGGCTACAATAGGTGATTGGTGAAGAAATGAATTGAAAATTCGATTTGCAAAAGCCACCTCATTTTCCCTTTTCAAAAAGACCTCTCCCTATACGTTCATGGATTCTTTTCACGCTATGGCTTCCAACACGCACGCTCCCGATTCTTCCACGCCCCACACCCATCAAACCCGATGGCACCGAATGGCAAAACGAGACAAATCATTCTCTCAACAAAGAGACCCCACGCACGCATTTTTACCCCTATCCCTCGGAAGAAGCAGCTCTTCAGCGTGGAGAATCGCCTTTTATCCACTCCTTAAACGGTGATTGGAAATTCCATTGGTCTCCGCGTCCGGAGCAACGGCCCGAGGAATTTTACCGCGAAGATTTTTCCGACGCTGCATGGTCCACCCTCCCCGTTCCTTCAAACTGGCAGATTCACGGCTACGGCACGCCGATTTATACGAATATCATCTATCCTTTTGAAAACGCGCCGCCGCGTGTGATGGAGGAACCACCAAAGGATTACACCAACTATGAGGCACGAAATCCCGTGGGCTCCTACCGCCGCTCCTTCACGATTCCCCCGGTATGGAACGGGCGACGTATCTTGCTGAACTTCGATGGCGTGGATTCGTTTTTCTATTTGTGGATCAATGGAAACTACGTCGGCTTTAGCAAAGATAGCCGCACGACTGCTTCATTTGACATCACACACTTTCTCCAACCCGGCGAGAATCTCGTGGCCGTCGAGGTATATCGTTATTCCGATGCGAGCTACCTCGAAGACCAGGATTTTTGGCGACTGAGCGGCATTTATCGCGATGTGTGGCTCATGGCAAAGGCACCGGTTTCGTTGAAAGATTTTTTTCTACGCCCGCAGCTCTCGGAAGATTTGACGGCGGGAACTCTCGAGATTTCTGCCGAATTACGCAGCATAAGTACCAAGATGCCAAACGGCCTAACGCTCTCTGTTTCCTTGTGGGATGCGCAGAATAAGGCGTTCGCATCCGGTGACTTTGGGGTCAACGAAGACAGCATTGAGGGTGCGCTGACCGTCCATCATCCCAAACTGTGGAGCGCGGAGACGCCCCATCTTTATACGGCAACCCTTACACTCAAAGACGCGCAGGGAAGCGTTGTAGATGCTACATCCAGTCGTTGCGGATTCCGACGTTTGGAAATTAAAAACGGCGTCTTTTACGTCAACAATGTAGCGGTGAAACTCAAGGGAGTTAATCGTCATGAGCACACCTACCGCGACGGGCACGCCATTTCTCGGGAGAGCATGATTGAGGGCATCCTGCTCATGAAACGCGGCAATGTGAATCATGTGCGCAATGCGCATTATCCCAACCAACATGTATGGTACGACCTATGCGATGAATATGGGCTTTACGTCATGGATGAAGCCAACATCGAATCTCACGGGCGGGGCTATGATGAGGACTCCCTATCGCACGCATCCTCGTGGTGCGCCACGCATGTAGAGCGGTGCGTCGCGATGGTTCAGCGCGCAAAAAATCATCCTTGCGTCATTTTTTGGTCACTCGGCAACGAATCGGGTCCGGGAGAAAATTTCCGCGTTGCGGCAGAAGCCGTTCGGAAAGCCGATCCCACGCGTCCTGTACATTACGAACGTGCCAGTGCGTTAGCCGATGTGGATAGCCTCATGTACCCGCACGTAGAAATCGTGCAGCGCGAGGCGGCGATTCCTCGCTTGAAGCCTTACTATCTCTGCGAATATGGGCACTCGATGGGTAATGCGATTGGCTACCTCACGGACTATTGGGATGCCATTTATTCCAGCCCCAACCTTTTGGGAGGCTGTATTTGGGAATGGATGGATCACGGACTTCCTTGCCGCGATGAAAATGGGCGTGAATTTCCCGCCTATGGTGGAGATTTTGGCGATAAGCCCAACGACGGACTTTTCATTACCGATGGTATTCTTTTTTACGATCGCACCCCCAAACCGGCGTATTGGGAAATGAAGAAAGTGTATCAGAATATTCGGGCAACTTGGTACAAAACACATCCGCGTAACATTCATTTGGAAAATCTTCACGGCTTTCTCGATTTGTCAGGTGTTCGTATTTTGTGGGAGATGCAGAAAGAAGGAACGCGCCTCGCAGGAGGAGAACTTCCTAGCCTCGCTTTGGCGCCCGGAGAGCAGACATTGCTTGAAGCTCCTATTGACTTCGAAACGCTCGCGCCTTTTCGCGAATACTGGTTAACCCTGCGTTTTGTTTTAGCCAAGGACATGCCATGGGCTTCGGCGGGATACGAAATCGCCGCCGAACAACTTCCATGTGGTGCCCGCGCTATATCGCCCTTTGGAAAATTGGTTCCGCCAACACCCAAGCCCACACCGGAAGCCCCTCTCCATCTCGAAGAGACCGACGCTGCATGGATGATTAACACCGAGAATTGGAGCATGACGTTTGATCGCTCCACGGGAGCGTTGGCGCAGCTAAAGCACCAAGGAACACCGCTTTTTTTACAACCCGTCGCACCACAATTTTTCCGCGCACCGATAGACAATGATTGGTATTTGCTCCATCTCCACTCGTGGTTTGGTCATGGCCTTCACGATCTCTGCGCCTCGGAAGGGCAACTCACCGTGACACCGCACGAAGACGGCACGGTGGAAGTGCTGAGTTCCGCCATTTGAAAGCAAGCCTCCAGCGCGAAGGTTATCTCCAAAGTGTGGGAAGGCAAAGTTGTTTTAGAACCCCAACCCGTTCCGGAACACGGTGTCGAATTTCACATAGAAACGCGTTACCACATCCGCCGCTCCGGCGAAACGCGCATCGCCGTAAAAATTAGCCCCAAAGGTCCAAGCCTCCTTCTTCCACGCATGGGACTTGCTTTTGTTCTGCCGCCAGAATTTGAACAAATCACCTATTACGGGCGCGGGCCATGGGAAAATCATCGCGATCGCAAATCCGGAGCATTCATGGGGTGCTACACCGATACGGTTTCCGCCATGTTGACGCCCTATGCCAAACCGCAAGACTGTGGCAATCGCGATGATGTCCGCTGGTGGGAAATCCGTAATGCACAGGGCACTGGAATCCGACTTTCCAGCGAAACCCATTACTCCGCATCCGCTCTTTTCTACGCCGCGATGGAGCTTGTTCATGCCTCCCACCAACACACACTCCCCGCACGCAATAAAACCGTGGTTTCACTCGATGCACGGCAACAAGGGATCGGCGGTGCCAGTTGTGGCCCCCCACCCATGGAACGAGACAGAGTTCACGCCGAACCGGTAGAATTTGAATTCACCCTTCAACTCCTGCCACAGACACAAAAATAATTTTTTACTCACTAAGAAATTCCGCTCGCTCAACGGTGGAGCCACTAAAAGAAGATTAGCGCGAAATTTAAAAGTGCTGCCTTAAAAATTGAAATCGGCGTACATTGCCAACGAGGGAAAGGTTCGCTAAATTAGCAATTCACCTATTCTGTCACTTTGAACCAAGACTCCTCGAGACCGCGTCATGAGTGTGGAGTATTCGGGGTCTTTGGCCACGAAAACGCTGCGTTGCTGACTTACTACGGACTGTTTGCGCTCCAACATCGGGGGCAGGAAAGTGCGGGTATTACTTCGTGCGAAGGCCCCGGACATCGCTTGCACATTCACAAAGCCATGGGCCTCGTGTCGCAGGTATTTAACAGTCGCGTGCTCGCCGAACTTAAAGGCGATCGCGCCATCGGTCATGTTCGCTATTCAACGGCGGGTTCGAGCACTTTAGCGAATGCGCAACCGCTCGTGGCTGACACAGTGCGCGGCCCACTGGCCATCGCACACAATGGCAATCTTGTCAACGCGGCAGCTCTGCGAACGGAACTCGAAAACGTCGGAACCATTTTTCAAACCACCGCGGATAGCGAAATCATCTTGCACTTACTCGCAAGACAAGCCGCCGCAGGAGAGCCGCTCGCAGCATTACGCTCTTTGCAAGGCGCCTTTTCGCTAGTGATGCTCACGCCCGAGGCGCTGGTCGGTGTTCGCGACCCCAATGGGTTCCGTCCGCTCGTTCTCGGGAGATTAGACAAGGGCTGGGTACTTGCTTCCGAAACCTGCGCTCTCGATTTAATCGGTGCCACATTTGAGCGCGAAATTGAGCGTGGGGAAGTGGTGATTATTGATAAGGATGGCCCGCGTTCGCTCTTTCCTTTTGCGCCGGAACGCTCGGCATTTTGTATTTTCGAATTGGTGTATTTTGCGCGACCGGACAGCATCCTTGGCGGACGCAATGTCGCGGAGATGCGTGTGGAAATGGGACGACGCTTGGCTCGGGCGCAACCCGTGGAAGCAGACTTGGTGGTTCCTGTGCCGGACTCCGGTAATTACGCGGCACAGGGATATTCGGAAGAAAGCGGGATTCCGCTTGGCCATGCGTTTGTGCGCAATCACTACATCGGGCGCACCTTTTTACAGCCCACGCAAATGATTCGAGACTTCGACGTGCGGGTAAAACTCAACCTCATCGCCGATGCCGTGCGCGGCAAACGCGTCATTGTGGTGGATGACTCCATTGTGCGCGGGACAACCGCGCGCGCTCGTGTCGTGAATCTGCGTGAAAGCGGTGCCCGCGAAGTACATTTTCGTATCAGTTGCCCTGCGCATCGTTTTCCTTGTCACTACGGCATTGATTTTCCGGACCCGAAGGAACTTCTCGCCAACCGCATGACCCATCAGGAAATTGTAGATTTTCTCGGTGTGGATAGCCTCGCGTACCTGCCGGTGGAGGACATGATTGGTGCCACACAATGGCCGAAAAATTCCTTTTGTACGGCATGCTTCACCGGAGATTATCCCATCCCCGTGGAAGGCGATCTGCGTAAAGATACCTTGGACAAACTTCGTTCGCGCGGAGACTTTTTTGGAGCGGAAGGGCCCGGCTTATTTGACGATGTAAAATCATGAAAAATACTTCTGCAGCCTATGCTCGCGCCGGGGTAGATGTTGACCTTGGCAACACCCTCAAAGACCGCCTACCTGCCCTCGTCAAAAAGACGCATGGCCCACGTGTGCTGGGAGGAATTGGTAACTTTGGCGGACTTTTCCGTGCGGCTTTTCACGGGATGAAAGACCCCGTGCTCGTCGCCAGCATGGATGGCGTCGGCACAAAATTAAAAATTGCCGTACTCGCTAATCGCCATGACACCGTGGGCGAAGATCTCGTCAATCACTGCGTCAACGACATCGCGGTGATGGGAGCACAACCGCTTTTTTTCTTGGATTACCTTGGCGCAGGGAAACTTGATCCGAAGGTTTTCACCGAAGTCGTCGCCGGCTTAGCGCGTGCTTGTCGCCGTGCGGACTGTGCCCTTCTCGGAGGCGAAACCGCACAAATGCCCGGACTTTACCATGGAGCCGATTATGATTTGGTTGGCTGCATCATCGGCGTCGTAGATCGCAAAAACATCCTCGACGGCTCTCGAGTTCGCCTAGGCGATGCTCTCGTCGCGCTTCCCTCCAACGGGCTACACACCAATGGCTACACCTTAGCGCGTCACGTCATTCTCGAAAAACTTAAGCTGGACGTTCATGATCGCGTGCCCGGATTACGCGGAACGGTCGCCGACGAACTATTACGTGTTCATCGCAATTACGAACCTGCTCTTCGCTCCGTACCAGCACGTACCCTTCACGCTGCCGCACACATCACCGGCGGTGGAATTCCCGATAATTTACCGCGCGTCTTACCGGCAAACTGCCGTGCCGTCATTTCCAAAAGACAACTGCGCATTCCCACGCTTTTCCGCATCATTCAAGAGGCAGGAAAAGTTTCCGACGAGGAAATGCGCCGCGTCTTCAACTTGGGCGTCGGCATGGTACTTGTGATGTCAGCAAATGACGCGCCTTCCATCGCAAAACGTTTGCGAGGCCGCATTATTGGCCATATTGAGCGCGGCGAACGTGGCGTAGAATTTGCCTAGCCTTATGGCAGTATCCTGGAAAAAAAAGGCGGGCATCGGCCTTGGTGCCGGATTACTTGGAGCGGCTGTCGTTGCCTTTCGATTGCGCCCACGCCCGCAACCTCAACCTTCCCTGCCCGATATTATTTCCCCCTCTGTTTTTGCGCGTCGTGTCCAACGCACCACGCGAGGGCAAGTCGTTTATCACATGAGTGGCGACGGGGAGCCGTTAATTTTTTTGCATGATTTTTTCCCCGGCGCGGCGTCTTATGAGTGGTCAAAAGTTTATCCGACATTTGCGGAAACTCATCGCGTGTTGGCAGCCGATTGGATTGGCTTCGGAGAAAGCGAACGTCCCGATCGTTCCCTACGCGCGGAAGATTATGCCCAATATTTACAAGAGTTTGTGCGTGCCACCTGCGGCGGGCGACGCCCGATTCTCATCGGCTCAGGCATAGGCGCAGCACTTGCCTGCCTTACGGCAGCACAACATCCCGAGCTGACGTCGCGCCTCATACTTTTTCATCCCATAGGAACGATGGGATGGTCGGCACCTTGGATTCCGCCAGCCGTGCGACTCGCCAAATGGACACGTCGAGGACGCCATTGGCTCTATGAAACGCATTTTTCCTCGCCCACACGCATCGAACGCTGGCTTCATTCACGCCGAAGTGCAGAGACATCGCTCAATTTAACAGAACCCGTTTCAGTTTTTTCCTCATTTGCGCGGCAGTACGGCGCGGTATGGGCCGTGGATAGAATTCTTTCGGGACGCATAAACATCGCCTCTTTGCCACGACTAGAAAACGTTTGTGTACCCGTCACCATTTGGCAACCCACACACAATGTGGGGGAATCTCCGGAAATTTCAGCGGCACATCACACGGTGCGGCTAGATCTCTTGGAAGGGTGTGGCCCATTGGCACCATTGGATCGAGCGGAAGAACTCATCACGCGCCTCCAAACGGAACTTTTTCAGCCGCTGCGCTTGGAAAAATGATCTTGGATTGACACTCAAAGCGCAACCTGCGCAAGATTTCCCTTCGTCTCGAATTTTACAGCTATGTCTCACACTGAAGTCATTTTGACCACTCATCTTCCTAACCTAGGTGCCGAAGCCGATGTCGTGCGCGTTCGCAAAGGTTATGCCCGCAACTTTCTCGTCCCACGCGGCATGGCGCACGAAGTCACGCCCGCCACGCTCCGTATGACAAACTCGCTCAAAGCACGCCGTGCGGAACGTGAGGCGCAAGAGCTTAATGAAGCCAACGAACTCGGCCGCCGACTCGGCAAACTCCGTTTGGCCTTTATTTTGGAAACAGGGGAAACGGGCAAAGCCTTCGGTGCTATTACCGCCAAAGACATCGGAGATCGCGTCAAAGCCGAGACAGGTCGTGACATTGATCGTCATCGCATTGTGCTTGAACGCCCCATCAAAGAAACCGGTGACTTTCAAATTGAAGTGCGGCTTCATGCTGAGGTTCACGCCACGCTCAAAGTCAATGTGACCGCCAAAACTCCTCCTAAAGCGGAGGGAGAAGAGGACAGTGATGCCACCGCCAAACCGCGTGCAAGGCGGTCTGCTAAAAAAGCTTCCGAGAGCGAATAATCGAGAGAAAATCCACTCGACTATAATTTCGTGCGTGTGGGGGTGACGGCCATTTTCTCGCCTTCATTGACCTCATGGCATTGTTAGGCGCACAATTGACCTTTCCTCCCACAAAATCGACGAGGGCAACTTTCCTCTAAACCATGACGACACCCGCTGATCTTAAAGGTGCTCCTGCATCTAAACGCCGTTCCTCTACGCCACGGCGGACGGCGGCTCCTACCGCCGACGCGATGGCCGTGAGCCGCCAGCTCCCACAATCCCTCGATGCGGAAAAGGGATTGCTTTGTTCCATCCTGATGTCTTCCCGCGAAGTCCTCACCGACTGCATTGAGCAACGCATTGAAGAATCATCCTTTCATTTTCCTGCCCACGGCACCATTTATCGCGTCCTCACCGAAATGTGGGCGGCCAACCAACCCATTGATCTCATCACACTCAATGAAAAGTTGACGAACCTCAATCTCCTCGATGCGGTAGGAGGTCCGGGCGTCACTGCTGAATTGCTTGGCTATGTTCCCACCGCCGCCAACGCTCCTTATTATCTCGATATCATCCGCGAAAAAGCCCTTCTGCGAAGCATGATTTCGGTGTGCACCGAATCCATCACCCGCTGTTACGAAGAGCAGTCGGATGTTCCCCAATTGATTGACGATGTTGAAAAGCAAATTTTTGCCATTGGAGAAAACCGCCTTCGTAAAACTGCACCGAGCATGTACGATGAAGTTTTCAGTGCCTTGGCCAACATCGAAAAAATGTGTGAGCAACGCGGACGGATTAGTGGACTCGAAACAGGATTCACACTTTTTGATCAAATGACAGATGGTCTCCACTCCGGAGAAATGATCATCATTGCAGCACGCCCTGCCATGGGAAAAACCGCACTGGCCATGAACATTGTGGAACATGTGGCACTGCATCGCGAAAACCCCAAAGCCGTGGGCGTTTTCAGCCTCGAAATGAGCACCCAACAGCTCGTGCAACGTATGCTTTGTTCACGAGCTCGCGTTAATATGAAGGAAATTAGCTCGGGAATTGTGAAGCGAGAAGGCCATGCCAAGCTCAACGATGCCGCTGCAACTTTAAGCGAAAGCGCCATCTTTATTGATGATACCCCGAGCTTAACTATTATGGATTTGCGTTCTCGAGCTCGGCGGATGCGCGAACGCCAACGAGTCGAACTAATTGCCATAGATTATCTCCAACTCTGCCGCTCCCCCTCGAAACGCGGTCAAGAAAACCGCCAAATTGAAATCGCCGAAATTTCTTCCGGCATCAAAGCTCTCGCCAAGGAACTCGAAATCCCCATCATCGTTCTTGCCCAGCTCAACCGTCAGCCCGAACAACGCGGTGGCGGCAAACCTCGTATCTCCGATTTGCGCGAATCCGGCTCTCTCGAACAAGATGCCGATGTCGTCACTTTGTTAGTTCGCCCTGAAGTTTACGAAGAAGACCCCGATACTAAGAGAGATCTCAGCGGAAAAGCCGAACTCATCATCGCCAAACAGCGCAACGGCCCCACCGGTACAATCCCTCTCACCTTCATTGATAAATTTACCCGTTTCGAAAACGCCGCCCTCGAACGTGCGCCTGATGAGGATTAACAAGCCTAGGTGCGTGTCGTAGCTCGTAGGACGTGCGAAAAATTGAGAGACTACCTTCGATAATGCGTAATGACGCGACGCCACCATGGAGCGACGGTGAGCAATTCTGCGGACCAGATTCTTCGATGGAGTTTCAATAAAATGTCACCATCTTGCAAAATTGCCTTGAGGTCTTTTTCACCAAGGCTCCCGGGTCCTTCGTTGATCAAAATTTCAGAAACTTCCCGAGGCAAAGTAGAAGACGTCTCGGACGGCTGGTCGAGCAACGCAACGTGAATAGCGTTGAGATAAGGGTCCACCACAGCGCGGCTGAACCCGTGGTAGGGATGGAATTGAGTGCTCTCATACGGCGACTCCTCCTGCGACAAATGACCGGAGCGCGATACGGATTTTTCATGCGGACATGCCAAAAGATTGGCACGACGCAACAAACGCCCAACGTCTGGGCTGCTAGTAAATTTTGAGAGGGGAATGGAGACCAAAAGACCAAGTAAAACAGGCAGTGACCAAAGAAAGACGCCCAAGCCGAGATAAAGAGCCCACAAAGTCCAGAGGATGCCGAGAATGGTGTGACCGAGATGGGCGCGAAGCACCACAGACCACGGCGTGCTTGTCGCCCCTCGTGGTTGAGTTCCCCAGCGCACGCTAAGACCGGAAAACATGGACACGAGAAATTTCGTATGGAGCAACATGAGGATCGGCGCAAGCAATGTGGAAAAAATAAACTCCATGAGAATTCCGCCCGAAATTTTTACTATTCCACCAAAGGACTGCCGCAGTCGCGAATCGGTGAGCGCACGGAGAAATAGCAAAATTTTTGGAGAAAAAAGCATCAGGGCGGTCAGCCCAAGAAGAATCCAAGCCTGCCCTGTGACGGTGAGGTCCGGGAATAAATTATTCAACGATCCATTTGCCGGAATGAGAGAAAGTCCACTGCGACGTTGATGATAAACAACGAGGGAGCTGAGAAAAAGAAAGCCCAACCAAAGCGGTGATGCAAGATAACCAAGAATGCCGGTTGTGAGGTGCAGCTTACTCATCGGATGGAGTCCTTTGGCGAAAAGAAGCCAGCCATGCTGAATGTTACCCTGCAACCAACGACGATCGCGCTGCGCATAAGCAATAAGTGACTCCGGTCCTTCCTCAAAACTCCCTCCCAAATCCCACGCAAGCCACACCTCCCAGCCGGCCTTGCGCATTAACGCCGCTTCCACAAAATCGTGACTGAGAATTTTCCCACCGAAAGGTGCTTTGCCCGGCAAGTCGGGTAAACCGCAGTATTCGGTGAAAGGAAGCACGCGAATGATGGCATTGTGTCCCCAGTAATTTCCTTCGGCACCCTGACAAAAATTTAATCCTGCAGTGAACATCGAACTATAAGCCTGATTGGAAAACTGCTGAATACGACCAAAGAGCGACTCAGCACCGATGAGTAGCGGCGTCGTTTGGATAATGCCAATGTTCGGGTGTTTCTGCATGAGGGCTGCGAGTTTTACGACAGTCTCACCTTCCATGAAACTGTCCGCATCCATCACCACCATATAGCTATATCGCCCACCCCACCCTCGGCAAAAATCCGCAATGTTGCCGGCCTTGCTGTTGGTATTCAACGCACGATGACGATAAAAAATTTTCCCAAAAGCATCCAATTCGCGGCAAAGTCGCGCCCATGTGTCCTCCTCCTCCAGCCACGTATCACTCGACGTGGAATCGCTCAAAATAAAAAACTCAAACCGATCCAAACGCCCTGTTTTCTTAAGCGAAAAATAGGTCTTTCGCACGCGTTCAAAAACTTCGGCGACTTCTTCATTGTAAATGGGAAAGACAATAGCGGTGAGATCAAGGTCCGCTTGGAGATCTTTTGTTGTCAGCCCATGGGTTAAATTAAACTTAGGTTGCCGCGCCGCAAAAAACCCCGAAATCACCATGGTAAATCCGAAGGACAGCAGTAAAAAAAGCAGCGCAAATACCAAAATGAGAAACAGCGAAGGCCCGCTCAGACTCCCATAAACGCGAATCAGTAAATCCACGAAGATGTAAACTCCCAGCGCGGCAAGCAGCAGTGTTGTTCCAAAAAACAACGTTCGCCGCAGGCGCAGAGACATCACCGTCACAGTGTCGTCGTGGGGTACTTTCATGAGGAGTGGCTCAATAGTAGATAAGAGAAAAAATGAGAAATAGTAAGAGCAATACGATTACCGTATTGACCAACAGCTTGATGTTGGGCAAGCGGTCCAACCCAAACCATACGCCGGAAGCTCCGCTTACGAGGGCATTGAGCTCGATGGATTGTGGCGTCATCGTTTGCTCTTGAAACGCCGGCCCGGCGGTAAGATAACTCTGCCGCATAGCTTCCACAAAACCTGGAGGCCATGGCGGCTCGGCCAAAAAGTACTCCTGCCAACGATGCTCCATATTGCCGAGGAATAAGGCCAAACGCCCTCGAGCTGAGAGGCGATATTCGGGAAGCTTCAAATCCAGAACGCGCTCAAACCAATCACCCACAAGTTTCATGGCCTCATTCATCGCCACTTCCGTTGGTGTATAAGGTAAGCTGGTTTTTTCCAACAAAACAGCCGATCGTCGAAGTACTTCGTAAATACAGCGATTAAGGATGAGGCGATTGTGCAACCCGAGGGCAAAAAAATAGCTCTCCACCGTCTCGTAAGCTTCGTTCCAGACGTGAATGTCGCGCTCTTCTTTAAGCGGAGTAAAATCTATAGCGTGATGAGGGAACTCCATGTTTCCGTTAATATATCGTCGCCACGGCGAATAAAGCCCCGCGTCTCCACGGCCTCGGGAACGTTATTCGGATCCTTAGGCTTAAGGCGAAAACTGACACGCCACGATTTGTCTAAATAATTTCTCTGCACCATCGTATCCAGCACTTCGATGCGCGGGTCTGCCACGGTAACTTCCGGCGTAAGTTTTACATCGAGCGGCAAATCGTTGAGCTTGTCACCAACGAAATCCACTTTGACATAACGCGATCCCTTTTCCCAACTATGCGTTCCCGAACGCGTCGCCACAGCATACCCACCCGCAAGACCCGGATTTTGTTCCAACGTCCATTTTTGACGGTAGGCAAGCCTATACGGTTTGTTTAGCTCGGGTTTATTGAGGGGTTCCCAAAAGACAACGATGTTATCCATCAATTCATCCACCGTCGGAATTTCCACCAACTTTACCGACCCCTCACCCCAGTCGCCCACGGGCTCAATCCAGATTCCCGGGCGCCGATGATAAAGGGCTTCGAGGTCTTGGTAATTGTGAAAATCACGATCACGCTGCAACAAACCAAATCCACGAAGGTTGTTAGCCTCGAACGAAAGAATGCGTTTGCGCCCGGGTTTATTTTCAACTGGCCTCCAAACAAACTCCCCCGTTTGCAGCTTCATCGCGAGTCCATCAGAATCGTGAACTTCGGGCCGAAAATCATCAAAAGGCTTGGTTGTATTTTCTCCAAACCAAAACATCGAAGAAATTGGCGCAATCCCAAGACTCTTTACTTCTTTGCGCAAAAAAATTGTCTGCCGTATATCCGCCGTCGTATCCGTGCCAGGTGTGATGATGAACTCATAGGCACCCGTGACAGATGGACTATCCATCAGCGCATAAATGAGCAGCTTTTTGTCATCCTTATTGGGCTTGCCAACCCAAAAGCGCGTAAAAATTGGAAATTCCTCCGGCTCTTCTAACCCGGTATTAAGCGCAAGTCCACGAGCGGACGCACCATAGATTTGCTCCCGCCCAAGCAGACGAAAATAACTGGCTCCTTGAAACACTCCGAGCTCGTCAAACACATCAGGATTGTTAAGTGGATAATGAATGCGCAGCCCCGCGTAATTAAGGTCATCGGGCAAATCGGCACCGGTAATTCCGGAGTTCGTGTAATCAAACAACTGCGGCGCGAACCGAATGCGCTGGCTGTGTTGCGCCGTGAACTCGTTGATCTCCACAGGCTCCGTGAACAAATAGCCCAAATGAAAAAGTGAAAGACGGAAAGGTAAACTTTCCTCCGTCCACAGTCGCTTCGCAGGGATAAAGCGGATATTGCGGTATTGATCGTAGGTAAGCTTTTTAAGGAGGGCAGGTACAGGATTTTTTTCTGCCGGAGATTGCCATTTCTGAGTGGATAATTTTTCCGCGAGAGCCTCGACATAATTCATATCCACAACCTGCTTTGTGCCATTCTCCGCATGCAAAGGCTTCGCCGAAAGAAATAGCATCCCAAGAAAAAGAAGAGCGATACAAATATGGAGCCCTACATTTTTCCGAGGAGACGGAAGACGATAAAACTTTTCAAGGGTGTCCGCCCAGGAACCTCCGAAGCCGGTATTCATTTGCATGGTGGCCGATTATGCGAAGCCAAGCCTTCTTGTCGAGCGGATGCGAAGAGTTGACCCACATGACGATGACGCCCCATGATGCCCACCAACCATGAATCTCCCTATTGCTCTGGCGCAATTTATCATGCTGGCACTTGGTGTCATGGCCTCGCGCATCCTGCTCACTTCCGGTGCCATCGTCGTGTCAAACGGCCCATGGCATGATCGCATGGCAGCGTGGGCAGGTACGCATGGACTGTGGTTATTAGCCATTCCGGCTCTCTGGCTCTTGCTCACACAAGGGTGCACAAAACTTGATCCGCGTTGGACCACCGCCATGCAAAACGTCGGTGTTGGAATTGCCATCGTCACCTTGGCAATCATTGTGGCCTTTCTGATATTCTAAAAATCGCCGGATGCTGCAGCGCACTTAAAGCGAACGCAAAAAGTTGACCATATCCTCGACGGTAGGATTTTTTGCCGTTCGCACATAATAACTCGAGGTACACACCCCAAGTTGCAAAGAAATATCCAAGGGCGCACCCAACACGCGCCCAATGCAAAATCCCGCACTGCAATAACCGCCCGCTCCCGTAACGACTTTCGGATTTTCCACAAGCACACTCGGCACCATCGCAATCCCATTGGCATCTGCAGCCACGGAAAATGCAACGGGATGAATGAACACCGTGTGCAATCCGAGTTTATACCGAATGCTCGCAGCATACTCCCCCACCGCCTCCGCAGATTCCTCACACTCTCCCAATCCAACAACCCTCCCGATCTGTTTTGCTTCGCTGAGGTTCATTCCAAGAATGACATCCGCATTCTGCTGAAACCGACTTATCAACCCAAGCGCGTAAGCCAAGTCTTCCGGCGTTCTTTTTGCCGGATCGCCGAGATCGAAAAACATCCAGCGGGGCCCGCGCAGACGCGGCATCACTTTATTAAGCAACTCTTCGAAGATGCGCGTCAGTCCAATAAGCATGGTCCAATTTAAGAGTGCAATGAGGGCGGACTTTTGGAAAAGCGCGATCAATTGCTCCAGTGGAAGATGCAAAAGAAGATTCTCCCAATTAACTTCGCGCAAACTTGTATGTCGCCCAAACATGAGCGTGCCGTCCTCAAATTCCAAAGCATCGGTATAGCCGGGTTCCGCGAGAGAAATGATTTCCGCACGCTCGGCAATATCCGCAAACACCGAATGAATGTGCGGCACCCCAAGCAATCCTACATAAGTCACAGGCACGCCATACGCACGGAGTGCCGTTGCCAAAATGGGACCATTACCCCCCAATTTGACCATCTGCGGAACCATCTCGAAATTCGTACTCAACTTCACCGCTTCAACGATGCGCTTCCCAAATGCCTCCATGCTCGTTTGGCGCACATAACCATCCGTGCTCTCCCGCGTGGCCACCACATGCAAAATCGTATCCACAAAGCCATCCAGCCCCGCCGTGATTGGTAATTGCAGCAAAGCATGCGAACGCGACGATAAGAAATCGGCAGTAGTGTGGGGCAATGTTCTCTCGCTCATGATAGACTCAAAAAAATGAAACCACCATTTTTACATCGTTGCACGCATCTCTGACAGATGAAAAATTGCTTTCACTCCATGGACTCCTACGCTTTATTAGCAGGTTCCGCGAGGAGTCTTAGCTCAATTGGTTAGAGCGCCGCCCTGTCACGGCGGAGGTTGCGGGTTCGAGCCCCGTAGACTCCGGTTTCTTTTCTCCACCACGCAGGCGACGAAACCCTCGGTAAGCCCATGCGTTAAATTTCAGCATTTCAGCATTTCACCTTTTAGTTTTTCTCATGCTCACCGTTTCACGTGTTAGCAAATCATTTGCCGGACGCACCCTCTTCGAAGATGCCTCCTTGCAAATTAACCGAGGAGACCGCATTGGACTCATTGGCCCTAATGGCGCAGGAAAAACGACGCTTTTTTCACTCATTTTAAAAACAGAGGAACCGGACGTAGGAACCATCCATTTTCAGCGTGGAGCGCGTTGGGGCTACTTGCCGCAGGAAACCGCCGCCTCTACGGAGGGCACTGTTCTCGAATTAGCAGCCGGTGAATATGCGGATGGCCGTACCGAGGCTGCTGCAAAGCGCATTCTGACGGGCCTCGCCTTTCGCGAACAAGACTTTAAACGCCCCGTGGATTCGCTCAGCGGCGGCTGGATCATGCGTGCACATTTAGCGCGTTTACTTATCGAACAGCCCGATCTGCTTTTGCTCGACGAACCCACAAACCATCTCGATCTCGAAACCCTCGGCTGGTTTCAAAATCACTTGCAGGGCTATTCGGGAGCCATTCTGACAATTTCGCACGACCGCGAATTTCTCAATGCTCTCTGCCAAGACATCGTCGAAATTCGCCATCGAAAATTACACCGCTACCATGGAAATTATGATGCTTTCGTGGAGTTAAAGAAAGCCCGTGATGAACAACATCGTGCGGCCTACAAAAACCAACAAAAGGAAATTGAGCATCTTCAAGATTTCATCAATCGCTTCCGTGCTAAAGCGAGTAAAGCCACCCAAGCACAAATGCGCCTTAAACAACTCGCGAGAATGGAACGCATCGAAGCACCGGAATCCGATGAACCCACCGTGCATTTCAAATTTTCTCAACCCATTCGCAGCGGACAACGTGTCATAAGCCTCGAAGGCGTGCGTCAGGCGTATGGCACCCACGTGGTTTACGAGAACCTGCATCTACGCATCGAACGCGGACAACGCATTGTGCTCGTCGGTCCTAATGGTGCCGGTAAATCTACCTTGCTCAAAATTCTCGCTGGAGACTTACCGCTCGAAGCGGGAGAACGCACAGCCGGACATCATGTACACATCGGCTATTTTTCTCAGCATCGTTCAGACACTTTGGATTTAAAAAAATCCGTTCTTGGAGAAATCCAAAGCTTGCCTCGTTCCGTTCCCGAACAAACTGTCCGAAACATTTTGGGCGCATTTCTTTTTCGAGGAGACGATGTTTTCAAATCGGTCTCCGTACTAAGTGGTGGTGAAAAAAGTCGCTTAGCACTCATTAAACTCTTGCTCGACCCGCCGAACCTCCTCCTCTTAGACGAACCCACCACGCACCTCGATATGCCCAGCATTGACGCCTTAATTCGAGCACTGGCGTCCTATGATGGAACCGTCGTTTTCGTGAGCCATGATGTCCATTTTATCCGCGCCATGGCAACATCCGTCATTCATGTTCAATGCGGCCATCTCACACCCTACGCGGGCGACTATTCCTACTACCTCGATAAGTCGCGTGCTTCCAGCACCCGAGCCGCAACGGTGGCTTCCTTAAACAACCACCAACCGGAAGCTCCACCTCAGCAACGCTCGGAGCCCTGCCTTGGACTCAAAGAAATGCGAGCGCAACGACGTGCGACGGCCGAAGCAAAGCGATCTGCCAATCACGCTAAGCGTGAACGCAAAAGTCGCCTTGTAAAAGTTGAAGCAGAAATTACTTCTCTCGAAGCGCGTCAATTAGAGCTAACAAAAACCTTAGAAAATCCCGAAACCTACAAAAACCCTGCACTCGCCCTAGAAACCAATCGTCAACTCACCGGTGTCATCGAATCTTTGGAAAAAGCCCAATCCGAATGGCTCACCCACGCCGAAGCAGAGTAATCCGTTTTCCCAATTCTTCCCGCACCGCCTCAACGGCCCGCCTTTCCCGTGCCGCCCAACCTCCCTTAATTTCTACATAGTGCAATCCCCGCTCTTCGAGCGTTCGTCGCCACAATTTCATCAATCGCTTTCGATCTGCCGGATTAGGAAAACACGTTCCATCCCCACGCAAATAATCCACCACATAAGGAATGTCGGGATGACATAACAAATAGAGGTCCGTTGCTGCAGCACGACGATCTGCCTCCACCCTCACCCACGCAGGACATTCCTCCGGAAAAAGCAAGTCATCCCACAAAGTACACGTGAGTAAATCTGTATCGCAAAACACCACCCGCTTTGCCTGAGCCAAAGCATCATCCTCATTCTTCATCTGCCCCCGTGCAATCACCGCCAAATCCACTCCCGTAATTTGTCCGTCATTCCTTTCCCAAAATTCGCGCACATATTCCGCTGCCCATGGCTCCTCAAAAACTTCCGCCAAACGCTTCGTAAGTCCTGTTTTTCCGGTGGACTCCAATCCATACGTCACAACTTTCAATGTCCGTCGTTTATAATTTCTAGCCGTCATCATGAACATCCTTTCCTTGCTCCCGTAAGGCGCGAGACCACGCGATCCACCCAGCTACAGCCATCGCCAAATACACCAAATATAGTCCGCTCGTAAAACCCATCCCCGCGTGCCAATACGCGGCTACAGCGACACCATTGACCACAATCCACACAAACCAATTATCCATTTGTTTTCGCGCCTGCAAAATTTGCCCCGCCACCCCAAAAGCCGCAATAAATGCATCCCTCCACGGCATTCTGGAATCCGTCCATCGCTCCGCCACCATTGCCCACCCCATCATCGCCGCACCTGCAAGAACCAAAAGTATGATCCATCCCCTCCATCTCAATCGTGTGATCGGCAACTCTCCGCGATGGTGTCCATCGGGATGCAACCAATGCCACCAACCCCACCCTAAAATCCCAAAATAAAAAACCTGTAACAAAGCATCCGCATAAAACGTCTCGCGAAAAAACAGTATCCCTTGAACCACCGAGGCCACCATACCGATGGGAAACCCCAAAACATTACGCCGCACCAAAAGCCACACGCAACTCAACCCCAACACCAAATTTAAAAAATCCATGATGATTCTTATTAAAATTCCCACATCGCACTCCATTTCTACCATCACTACTCACTCCTCGCCTACACCTTCGTGAGAGATGTCCTCCTGGGAACACCGACGCCCCCGTCGGCTCAGCATTTTTTAGCCGACGTGGACGTCAGCGTTCCCAGGGGGCCACGCGCTGGACCACCTCCAAGCTTTAGCCACCGTGCATAAACAAGCCTTTACCGGATTCTCATGAATGTACTCAATCGCCATTTTGAGATGATGCTCATCACGGATATACCGATCCCAATACTCCCTCATCCATACATGACGCGATTCACCTAAACCTAAGCTTTTCTCCGCATTCATAGCCAACAACCGTCATGCCGACACAGACTTCCATGCCTGTACAATTTTACCAAGTTCTTGCAGAGGCTCGATGACTACATGGACATGATTTAGCATAATCACCCATGCCAGCATTCGATAAGCTTCGCCGTCCTTATGAAGCAATATCTGCTGGACACAACGCGCAGCATCAATTTGCTGCAGAGCGCAGCAATCCGCACTCTGATCAAGCCACTTTTCAATTTGACGCCTGCGTTCAAGCTGTTGCTCAGCCAAAGCCAAATCCTTTACCTCTTTCTCAAATTGCCGGAGACATTCCTGAGCCACGCTATCTGCAAGACGAAATGTGATGAATTGCGTGAAGTTGATTTCATCCCGATGTGGGAGATAGCCACGCGAATACCACGCTCGAATTTCTCCATCCGCATGTCGAGAACGTCGCGGCGAGTATTCCCCTCGCAGCTTTGTCATTTCTACAATGGTACGATTGCGTACAAATCACCTCAATCGTTAAACCACTATGGCCCTCCTGGGAACGCCGACGCCCTCGTCACCTCCGTATCCCCCCACCGTCCGCCCTTCTCCCACTTCTTCATGAGTAACACCATCACGGATGTGGTAGAGACGCTTAAAAGTGGGAATGATTTTTTCATCATGCGTGACAACAATGATGGCGGTTTCAAAACGTTGCGCCATGGTGTGAAGAATGCGAATGACCGTCATGGCACGCTCGGAATCGAGCGGGGCCGTGGGTTCATCGGCGAGAATGACGGGCGGACGATTAACGAGACCACGGGCGATGGCAACCCGCTGTTGTTCTCCACCGGAGAGCCGTGTGGGCATGGCCGCTGCACGATGTTGTACGTCCAAGGCCGTAAGCAATTCCAGAGCACGTTGCCGCGCTTGCGCATTGGGCACACCGGCCAGCATCGGGAGGATGGCCACATTGTCAGTCGTGTCGAGAAAGGGAATGAGATAGGGAGCCTGAAAAACAAAACCAATTTTATCGCGACGCAATGCTGCCAGATCACGCACTTTCCACTCGTCGTCATAAATCACATCGCCATCCAATGTCATACGACCGGACGTCGGATCAATCACGGCACCGAGGCATTTGAGGAGTGTACTTTTGCCGGAGCCGGAGGGACCAATTAATCCGACGACTTCGCCCGGGTCCACGCGCATCGTCGCGTTTTTTAACGCCAACACAGACGTGTCGCCTTTGCCATAGCGTTTGCTCAGATTTTCAATACGGATGCCTTGTGTGCTCATATCATCCAATGGCGTCCGCAGGGTCCACTTTCAGCGCAATACGAATAGCCACAACGCTGGCCAACGCACAGATCACCATCACCGCCGCAAATCCGCGGAGGGAATCTGCGGGAATCAACAAAATGAATCGTGGAAAAATCGGGGTGGCAAATGTCGCGGCGACTTTTCCCACAACAAAACCAAAGACGCCGAGCATTAAAGACTGCTGTAAAATCATGGCGGCAATGGTACGATTGCGGGTGCCAAGTAGCTTTAGCACCGCAATTTCACGAATCTTATCCATGGTAAGCGTGTAAATAATAAAGGCCACGATAGCGGCACTGACGATCGCTAAAATGATGAGAAACATACCGATTTGCTTCGCTGCGGTGGCGATGATTTTGCCGATGAGAATGGCTTCCATTTGCTCGCTGTCATAGACCGTCAGTCGCTGCCAACGGCGAATATTTTCCGCAACTTGAGCCTCGGAATATCCGGGCTGCACACGGACGAGCACCGCATTGACGCTATTGTTGCCGGTCTGGGAATTGAGCACAGCATCGAGAAGGCCGGGGGCACCCGGACGATTGAGCGTGGGGTCCGCTTCGGTGCGGCGACGCTGCATGAGAATAGCATCATTGTCCTTAAGAAATTGAGCCTGCTGCGCATCCTTGATGGGGATAAACACCATGGGATCGCCATTGGAAGAAACCATCCGACGCGTGAGCCCGACGACGGTGTATTTATGGCGTCGAATGCGCAAGGTGTCCCCGAGTGCAAAGCCCGTGGCCATATCAGCGACAGCTTCGTAATGTCCGCGAGCCACCTGACGCCCCGCAACAAGCCGTGGTGGCCAACCCGGGAGCCCCGCATCTCCCGCCGTAATGCCCACAACCATCGCCCGCACATCGCGCTCACCTTGCCCCACCTGCATGGTAAGATAAGTCACATTGGCGGCCTCGGCCACGCCGGGAGTGGAGCGAATGCCGCGCCAGAGGTCACCGGGAATTCCTGAAGGCTCGGCATAAGGCCCAAGGGTGTCTTTTTGCACCACCCATAAATCGGCACCGCTATTTTCCAAAAGCGCCATACCATCATCCACCATCCCTCGGTAGAGCCCGGCCATGGTGAGTGTCACCCCAATTAACAGCCCCAGCCCAAATCCCGTGAAGATAAACTTTCCCCAAGAATGAACGATGTCACGGCGAGCCAAACTAATCATGGTGCCACCCCCGGGATATCTTCTACCACGCGAATGCGCAGATGCGGACGCAGAGCCTTCTCGCTGTAAAGAACGAGACGATCACCAACGTCGAGACCTTCTTTAATTTGCACCCGCCCCTCAAGGTCGGCGCGCCCTAAAACTACCGGCGTAAAAATCATTCCCTCCGAAGTCAATTTCCACACGCCGCGCCGCCCGCGATAGGCGTGCAAGGCGGCATTAGGAATGGTTGGCGTCGCAGGAAGGCGTGCCAACTGCACGGTTACTTCGGTTAGTTCGCCTACGGAAGGAAGCGGCATTGGCAATTGATCAAAAACAACTTTAGCCAACATCTCTTCGGTCACCACATCCGCTTTCGGCTCAACACGTAAAATTTTCGCTGACAGTTTTTCTTCCGGACGTGACCGAAGAACAACTTGGCCCGCGAGACCGGATGTCAGGCCCTCCGCGCTAATTTGATCAAACCGCGTCTCCACCCACAGACTTGTAGGATCAATCATTTCCACCACCGTTTGTCCGGCAACAACCGTGGTTCCCGGGTCCACCTCACGTGCCGTAACGAGCCCATCCACGGGTGCCACCAAACGTAAATTACTACTCTGCGCATTGAGGGCTTCCAGCTCCGAACGTCGCCGCGCCGCATCTTCTCGTGCCGCCTCCAGAGCGGCATCCGCGACCTTCAATTCCTGACGTTTTGTAGCGACAACCTCCTGACTCGTCGTCTGAGAAGCGAGCAACTTATCGTAGCGGTCGGCCTGCGCCTTGGCAAAAGTCCTGCGAGCTTCTTCCTGGCGCAATGCTGCTTCGGCACTTTTAATAGCCGCCTGCTGCGCCTCGATACGCTCGTGGAGGTCCACTGGGTCCATTTCTCCCAACACCTGCCCTGCTTGAACATAGTCTCCCACATCCACCTTCAACCACTTCACACGCCCGGGCACCGTTGGGCCAATTTGAAAAGTATAACGCGCTTGCACCGTACCAATCCCCGCTAATGCCGGTGCGATCGTCTGGGATTTCACGGTAGTTGTTGTCACCGCGACAGCTGCAAAAGGGCCTGTTCGCACCGCGACATAAGCAAACAACGCAAAGAGCGGAACCAGAACAGCGAGTACTTTTACTGTGTTACGGTTGAGGGAAAATTTTTTCATGGTTTCCTCCGAATTCCTCGTTGATAGATGGCAAAAACCTTCAGCGCATCACGCCCCACACGTGCCACGTCGCCTGCTAAAAGTGATTGCATGACCAGTCCCTGAATCATCCCAATAAACATCGTGATCGCCGCAGCTGTATCTAACGTTTCCGGAATTTCCTTTCTCGCTTTTCCTTGTTCAATGAGGCGTTGCAAAAGTGCGCGATAACGTTGCAGCAAGGATTCCACGATGGCTTTGGAAGATGATTTTTCCCCACGTTGTAACTCCGCAAAGATCATTCTAGGTACACCCGGATGCTCGACAACAAAGCGTGCATGTTCCAAAAAAACAGCCTCCATAGCGGCAAGAGCTGATGTTGCTTCACGAGCGGGTTTTTCCAAACGCGCCACAAAGTGTTCTGCCACCCACTGCATCACCGCCTTAAAAATCGCATCCTTCGTCGGGAAATGCTTAAAAAGTGCTCCTTGCGTCACCCGCATTTTCTTGGCCAGTGCCATCGTGGTGATCTCGCTCGGATTCTTCTGCGCCGCCAAAGCAATCACCGCCTGCACCGTGGTACTCCGGCGCTCTTCCGCCGTCATGTATTTCGTTCGCGTTTTCATCATTTCCTAAAAATAGATAGTAATCACTTACTATCTTTTTGAAACATTGTCAAATCTGCCGCGTCCGTTTCGCATTGACGCCTTCCTCCTAAGCGACGATTTAAGAAACATGGAAAACACCCCGCCGCCCCTTCCTTCCAAAGGCGATGAAAGCTGGGCCATTGCATTACATCTCAGCGGATTTTCCGGGCTTCTCCTCCCTTCCTTTGGGCAAATCCTCGTTCCCCTCGTTATTTGGCTCCTCAAACGCTCAGAAAGCACCTATCTCGATCGCGTCGGCAAAGAAGTCCTAAATTTTCAAATCAGCTACACGATTTATATGCTCCTTGCCGCCGCTCTTTGCTACGTGTGCATTGGGTTTATTATTTTGCCCGTTATCTTCGTACTGTGGGTAATTTTCACCATCATTGCCGCCGTTAATACGAGCAATGGGAAAAGCTATGCCTACCCATTCACTATTTGTTTTTTGGGATAACGCAATCTCAGCGAGCGTGAAAACCTCGAAGTCTGAAATCCCACGCACGGCACGCTCAAATGCCTGCGTATTCGCCGCACGCGCACACTTGGAGGCAAGAGCCTGCACATACACAAAGCGTAAGGCATCGTTAGGCCAAAGATGCACCTGCCTTCAGCGTGCGATTTGACAAAGCGCACCCTTTCGGCAAAAGTGGTGTTGTTAGGGGGCGTATTTGGTTTCGACTTATGGTGCGAAACGACGTCTGCATGCCGAGGTTGATCAGTTGGCCTCGTTAAAAGCTGATCAAACAAATAACAGCAGAGAACGAAGATCTCGCTCTCGCGGCTTAATCGTCCGCGACGGTTTCCCATTGACGCCTGCTAGGCGGGGAGCTGACGACAGCAGGCAACTCAGTGGCGGGGTCGCCCGCCGCTACTGAGAATCTTCCCGTGGACGATAGGACAAAGGTAGCGCGTCGCCGAGCAGCCCGAGTCCGAATACTCACCGGCGGCTAAGCATGTAGTGGGCAGCGATCAGCGCCATAAGGACACGGGTTCGACTCCCGTCGCCTCCAAAAACCAAACTTCATTTTGGCACTCGCGAAGAACGGAGGATGTAAATAGATTTATTTTGTGCTTCGTAAAAGGTGCGCGTGATCATTTCAGCCAAAAGCCCCATGAGTCCACATATAACGCCGGTCATAAAGGAAAATACGGCCATCATGGGCAGCGGGGTGGCGGTGAAAAAGTAGCCTTTTGTTCGCATGTAAAATGTCCAAATCACAAACGCCAACGACGCTAGAAAAAAAATAAGGCTCCAAAATCCGAAAAGATACATGGGCTTCAAAATGAACTTATCCATGAACTTCACGGTGAGGAGATCGAAAATAACTTTTACCACGCGCTCGAGTCCGTATTTCGACGAGCCGGTCGTGCGGGCGTGATGATTGACGGGGATTTCCGTAATGCGTGCTCCATGCCACTTTGCATAGATAGGCAGGAAGCGGTGCATTTCGCCATAGAGCCGTACGCCCTCGATGACTTCGGCGCGGTAGGCTTTAAGCGAGCAGCCAAAATCGTGCAAGGCCACACCCGAAACACGTGAAATAAGACGATTGGCCATGATGCTGGGAAGATTGCGTTGCAGGGCATTGTCCTGACGGTCTTTTCTCCAACCACTCACCACATCATAGCCTTCGTTAATTTTTTCTAACATTCGAGGAATGTCTGTCGGATCATTTTGATGATCGCCATCCATCGGAATAATCACTTCTCCCTTCGCGTGATCAAATCCTGCCATCATGGCTGCGGTCTGCCCAAAATTACGCCGAAAATGCAACACGCGTACATTCGCATCGTGTGCAGCAATTTCATCGAGTTTGCGATCGGAACCGTCACTGCTGCCATCGTTGATAAAAATAAGCTCCCACGGGCGTCCAAGCTCCGACATCACCTGCCGAGTTGCCTCGTAAAGTGGACCGATAGCTTCGACTTCGTTAAAAACAGGCACCATCACGGTGACGAGTCCTGTCAGTGGTTTTTCAACGGCCATAATCGCTGCATGGTAGCGTGCAACACCGGAGTTTCCAGCGTGCAATTTTCACCAACCACGTTTTACGACAAAACCTCGAGTTTCCAAGAGCGGCTGAAGGCGGTCGGCTTGCTCGCCTTGAATTTCCATGCGGCGTTCCTTGAGTTTTCCGCCACAACCTAGTGCCGACTTCACTTCGTGCACCAATTCTTGCAAACGCAAGAGCGTCCATGCGGAGGAAAAACCTTCGACGACGAGAACGGTTTTTCCACCACGATGCGCTGTTTCACGCCGCAAAAGAAGTCGCTCCACGGGTATTTTTGCGGAAGTCGCAGCGACAGAAACGGCCTCCGTCGGCACATCCTGCGTCGCACGGCCTTCCATCGTTAATGCGGCAAAGGGGGTTGCAAAATGAGCGATTCCTGCCTCCGTTGCGACACGCTGTTTTTTTTCTCGCATCATAAAATTTCAGCGCAACCAACGCTTTTTCTTAATGTAGATGAGCGGCAAAATGGCGGAGAGAAACGTCAGCAAAATAGTAAATGGGAAGCCCCATTTCCACGAGAGTTCCGGCATGTGGGCAAAGTTCATTCCATACATCGTGCCGACAAGCGTGGGTGGAAGAAACACGGCGGTGAGAATCGTGAAAACCTTCACGATTTGGTTTTGCTGCATGTTGAGGATACCGACCGACGCCTGCTGCAGGTAGCGTACTTTGTCGTGCTCGAAGGCTAGATGGTCTTTGATGCCTTGAACGTCTGCCGCGAGTTCATTAACCCGCGCTTGCAGCTCCGCGTCGGTGAAGCCATCCACCTCGGCGTTGAAGTAACGCACGAGGCGTGCAAGTTGCAGCACGCTCTCGCCGCTCTGTGAAATGAAGTCTTCATAGCGTGACAACTCCGAAAGCAATTCGCTAATTTCGCTCATGGTTCCTGTCTTTCCCGTACCCAATTCCGTGGGCATTTCGGAAATGGAATGGGAAAGATGTTCGAGGTCGGTTCCCACGGCTTCCACGCGATCCGCCACGGTTTCGCTAAGAGCAAAAAGCAGACCCCAAAGGATTTTTTGCGGCGTATTATAAAGATGCGATTTGCGGCGAATCCGCTGGGCAAAAATGGCCACAGGCATCAGCTCAATATCGTGCAATGTCACCACACAATCTTCGTGAAGAATGAACGTAAGCCGATTAACCCGCGTGGCATTTTCCTCGTCTTTACTCACCAGCCCCATGGTCATGAATAAAGTGTCATCCTCATGGTAAATCGTCGGATGTTGCAGGGTCAGCTCAATCGAAAGCGTCTCTCGCAAAATATCCTGCTCTTCGGGCGTCGGGCGCAGGACATCAATCCACATCGCCCCGCGCAATTCGGCAACCGACATCACATCGCGGGTGTAGCGAAACGTATCACCGTCCTTAAAAAATGCGGTAATCATGGCTGTGGAGATTCCGAAGAGCGCACGGTGTGAGGTTCGCCACCGGGAACGCCATAGCGATCGGCATGGCTGGGAGATGGCGAGGAGGAACGCGTTTCCTGACCTGTGGGCTGCAAGTGATGAACAAGAAGTAACATGCCCGCGATGAAAATGTACAAGCCAATCACCGCCCAGATCACCTCGGTTTCGAGAGCGTGATCCTCGCGAGTAGTCTGAGATTTTTTTGGCGACTCATCCATAGACATCCGGAACTGCCCATGCACAAGAACATGTACGGCGAAACGACGGAAGCAAAAAGGGCGTTCCGAGTGGAACGCCCTTGATGAACTGAGAATTGACGAAGATTAAGCGTCCGCCGGTGCAGCGTCTTGGTCACGGTCTTTCATCGCCGCTTTGCGACTAAGTTTGACGCGACCTTTATCGTCCACGCCGATACATTTGACCCAAATGGCATCGCCGACTTTGACGATGTCTTCAACTTTATTGACGCGAAAATCCGCCAGCTCCGAGATATGCACGAGGCCGTCTTTACCCGGTAGAACTTCAACGAAGCAGCCGAATTCTTTAATCGTGACAACAGTACCTTGATAGACCTCGCCGACTTCGATTTCCTTGGTCATTCCCGAGATAATTTCCTTGGCACGGCGCAGACTATCGCCATTGCTCGAGTAGATGTGAACCGAACCATCATCTTCGATGTTAATCTCCGCACCGGTTTCCGCCACAATGCCCTTGATCGTTTTACCACCAGGGCCTATGAGCAGGCCAATTTTATCCACAGAGATTTTGACCGTCTCAATGCGCGGGGCATACGGACTCATCTCCGTGCGATGCGAGGAAAGAGCACCCGTCATCACCGCAAGAATTTTTGTCCGCGCCGCTGCAGCTTCATCAATCGCCTGCTTCATAATATCGAGGCTCAAACCCGGAAGTTTAAGATCGAGTTGGAAGCCTGTGATGCCTTTTTCGGTACCACAAAGCTTGAAGTCCATATCGCCGAAGTGGTCTTCGGAACCAATGATATCGAGGAGCGTGTTGTAGCGTTTAAGGCCGCCGTTTTCATCTTGCTCCGTGACAAGCCCGACGGAAATGCCCGCGACAGGACGACGAATGGGAACGCCGGCATCCATGAGGGCGAGAATGCCGGAGCAAACGCTGGCCATGGAGGTTGAGCCATTGGATTCCATGACTTCGCTCGTCACGCGGATGGCATAAGGAAATTCATTTTCCGGCGGAATGACCGGAAGAATGGAACGCTCTGCGAGAGCACCATGACCCACTTCACGGCGATTCATGCCGCCAAAGCGTCCGGTTTCGCCCACGCTAAATGGCGGGAAGTTGTAATGCAGAATGAAGCGTTTAATGGCTTCCCCTCCGGCGTAATTGTCGAGGTTCTGTGCTTCGTCCGCTGGTGCCAATGTGGCTAGCGCGAGCGCTTGCGTTTCACCGCGAGCAAAGAGCGCGGAGCCGTGTGCTCGTGGAAGAAGCGACACTTCGGCAGAAAGCGAACGCAAATCGCCGAGACCGCGTCCATCGCAGCGTTGTTGACGATCGAGAATGCTGATGCGGAAAGCTTTCTTTTGCAGGTAATCAAAGGCCTGCCCGATGGCAAACGGCGTTGCCTCGGGAAACTTCGCGAGAATGGCGGCTTCAACTTCTTTACGCAAAGCGTCCACAGACTTTGCGCGGGCCACCTTACCGCTGGTGTAGAGAGCCGCTTCGATGCGATCCCCTGCCACGGAATAAGCAATTTCAAGAAGCGCATCATCCACCTTAAGCGGTGCATATTCGCGTTTGGATTTGCCGGCTTTTTGCGCCAGCTCTTTTTGCATGGCGATGAGCTTGCGAACCGGCTCCTGAGCAAAATCCAAAGCCGCTTTGAAATCCGCCTCGGGCATTTCATCTGCGGCACCTTCAATCATGATGACTTCATTTTCCTTACCCACATAAACAAGATCGAGATCGCTTTGGGCGCGTTGTGTGTGTGTGGGATTGATGACAAACTCACCATTGATGCGGCCAATGCGCACCGCACCCACGGGGCCATTGAACGGAATATCGGAGACCGCTAAAGCCGCTGAGGCACCATTGATGCTGAGAATGTCCGCGTCATTTTCTCCATCAGCACTAAGAAGAATGCTAATGATCTGCGTTTCGAAGAAATAATCCTTCGGGAACAGCGGTCGCAACGGACGGTCCGTCATGCGTGCCGTGAGCGTTTCTTTTTCCGTCGGACGTCCCTCGCGTTTGAAATAACCGCCCGGAAATTTCCCGGCGGCAGCCGCTTTTTCCTTGTAATCCACGGTGAGCGGAAAAAAGTCCTGCCCTTCGCGAAGCTTGGTGGCCGAGACAGCGCTGGCCATGATGATCGTGTCGCCGGTGCGGACCGTGACGGCACCGTCGGCGAGTTTGGCAATTTTGCCGGTTTCTATAATGATCTCGTTTTGACCAATGCGGTCCGAGACGATGTGATGTGACATGATGTTAGTTTATGTATTGTTGGTTGGCGAACAGCCCAACCCATGTCACCCCAAAGCGCAGGATGCAAACCTTCGCAAGGAAGGTCTGGAGCCTAGGCTGGGGAATGACACTGCAGGTTCTGGCTGTTCGATCGTTGTGCAAAAAAGCCACCGCACTGGCGGTGGCCCAAATTATTTACGAAGATTAAGGCTCTCGAGAAGCTTGGTATAACGCTCGTTAGCGGTGGATTTGAGATAATCCAAAAGGCTACGGCGACGAGCCACCATCTTGAGCAAGCCACGACGCGAGGAATGATCCTTGTCGTGGCCTTTCAAATGCTCCGTAAGTTGATTAATGCGTTCCGTTAGGCGTGCGATTTGTACATCTGCACTTCCCGTATCTTTATCATGCAGCGCCATGCTGCTTACAGCGTCCTTTGTCATAAAATCGAATCGGCTAACATAGCGAAAATTCCTCCCATGGCAAGAAAGAAATTCCCTCCGCCATTTGCGCGCATTGCGCCAAGTAGAATGCCACTCGGGTGAAAGCACTATTCAGGATCATGGACCACAAGAACAAAGATGAATACTTTGAAAGTTGCCGACAGCGGTATCCAAGCCGTAATCGCATGGGAAGAAGTGCGATGATTAATGAAGTCAGCGATAACGCTGGGCTGGAATCTCAAGCATACGATCAAGGCACTTCATGGGAAAGTTTCCATGGGTTAACGGCCCAAAAGCGAGGTTCCAAGCCGAGCTACGGCGAGAAAGGGTCAAAATCATTGTCACGATTTGGAAACGAAGTGAGCACCCAGCCTTGCGTTGTGCAAAAAGTTCTCGGCTATAGTCTGCGCACGCTGGAATGGATTACCGCGCCGCCTCGGGAATCCGAGGAGGAAAGAAGAGGCAGGAAAACAGGCCGAGAGAGCAATTGAATCAAACAATTCTTACAGATCTGTTGCGGCCCGCAAGCCCTCGATGCACCCGATGGAATGGAGACCGATACGATTTTGTACGGGGTAGGCAGCAGCAATGGGTGGCTTATTTGGAGTCTGACGTTGACATATTTTCATAGTGGTTGGACGGAGACTTCCGCCCTGTGGGGCAACCGCGGAGGCGAAGTGCGAGTAGGGCTCGAGCACATTGAGAAGCGACTACCCATTGCGATGCTCGGTTTTGATTGCAACAATGGAAACGAGTTCCTCCATGAGATTAAAGAAAAGAACCTTTATGAATCTAAGGCCATTCTCACAGGGGCCCAAACATAAACTTCCCCGATGAACCAATTAAATCTCAATCGACGGCACTTTTCCAACGGCATTGTTACAGCTTGGGTAGAAAAATGCCTGCTTCTAAAGTGGAATCGCATGGATGTCGTATCAACGGAACCATGATTGGTGCCCGATCGTATTCTCCTTTGTGCTTTCAATATGCCCATCAGTCCAAAGGAAGCGAGTGTCACCACTATGGCGATAGCTAATATTATTCGGCCAGCCGGGTTGAGGAGCCCCTGCAAGGGCGACATAATCCCAATAGCATAATGTTAAAATATCCACAGCCATCCCACAGGAATTCGTAAGTTAAGAAAAAAGTGGGCTGGCGTTGTTCGTTAAAACCTGCCACTTGGCAGGGGATGAAAAAACAAACACCAACCCGCAGCAACGTAGTCGTCCTTAAGCAAGTTCTCAACCTCATTCCGTTGCACCTGATCGGCCGTCATGCCAGAGAAGTCGGCGTGGATGCCAAAGCGCGGACCTTCAGCGTGACGAGCCACTTGGCCTCGATGCTCTTCGCCCAACTTTCGCACGCCATCGGCCTCAATGACGTGTGCGATTGGCTGCGGCTCA
>JAJTYZ010000140.1 GCA_021463515.1 Chthoniobacterales bacterium
GGAAGCTGAAGTTTTTCCATCACCAGCAACATGTCTTCCCACACTTTGCGCTTTTCGGAGAGGGCACTGTTGTGCAGTAAGTAGGACGGATGGTAGGTCGGGAGGAGCGGAGTATTTTCAAAGGAAAACCACGTTCCACGTAGGGCATTCATCGGTTCTTTAGCACCGACAAGCCCAAGCATCGCCGTTTTGCCGAGAGCCACAAGAACGTGCGGATGAATCCGGGCGATTTCCTGCTTAAGTGCAGCGCGGCAATTTTGAATTTCTTGCGAGGATGGGGTGGAAGAATGTTTGAGAATACTGACGACATAAACATCCGCCTGCGAAAGCCCCATGGCGGTGATGATTTTGGCAAAAAGTTTTCCTGCGGGTCCTGCAAAGGGTTTCCTTTGATGTTCGCCATCCGCTTCGCTGACAAATGCAAGTTGCGCTTGTGGATTGCCGACGCCCGTAACCGTTTGTTGGGGCACATTCCGATGTGAGGCAAAATTCGTGGCCGTAAAGTGACGCAGTGCTTCACGGGACGCGCCGAAGGCCGCGTTCCCGAGGATATCGCGGCGTGTGCGAAGCGAAGTTGTGAGCAATGCCAAGGTTTCTTGCGTTGTGGACATGAGATTTTAGGGCGTGTGATGCGTTTGAACCCACGCAAGTGCATCTTCTTGTGTGGTGAGGGTACCTTCTAGTTGCGCTGTTTGCACAGCTTCTAAGACCGGGCCAAATTGCGGCCCAGGTTTCCAACCGAGGGCGATGAGGTCGCGTCCGGTAATGAGCGGTGGCGGAATGAGCGGTTCGTTGGCAAATTCCTCCGCCTTTGTTTGGAGAAATTCATAATTGTCCAACGCCCCATGACTGCTGAGACAATCCACGCGGTGAAGTTCGAGTTCTTCACGAAATCCTTCCCGCGCCATAAAGCGTTTGAGCTTGGCCGTGCGCATATGTTGCACGTCCTTGTAAACCATGTGCTGCCGTACGGCCTCCACAACGAAGTCCATATCCGCCCGTGAAAAACGCAACCGCTCCATTACCTCCTCCGTCATCGCGGCCCCCACCCGATCATGTCCATTAAATCGTATGCGGTCTTCGTGCGCATGGTAGCGAAAGGTCGGTGGCTTCCCGATGTCATGCAAAAGAACGGCCAACACAAGTAATGCCGGAGCATCAGGCGGGAGCAATTCGAGCATGAGGCGTGTGTGAACAAAGACATCGCCTTCCGGATGAAATTGCGCAGGTTGTTCGCAGCCTTTGAGCACTTCTACCTCGGGTAGAATTTCGCGAAGAAGTCCGCTTTGATCGAGAAGATCAAAACCACGCACACGATGAGGATGTGCTAAAATTTTCATCAATTCTTCCCGAATTCGCTCCGCACTCACAGCATGAATATCTGCCGCGTGAGTACGCATGGCCTCCCATGTCGTTGGTTCTATTTGATAATCAAAACGCGCGGCAAAACGTACTGCACGCAGAAGTCGAAGCTTGTCTTCGCGAAGCCGTGCCGCAGGTTCGCCAATAGCTCGCAAAACTTTGGCATGGATGTCAGCTTCTCCTCCGACAAAATCAATCATGCGCTCCGCGACCGGATCGTAAAACATTCCATTGATAGTAAAATCGCGACGTGACGCATCTTCTTGCGGCGTCGAAAACGTCACCGCCGTCGGACGTCGTCCATCCACGTACTCATGGTCGGATCGAAACGTAGCCACTTCAAAAGTGTGGCCGTGATCCATCACAAGAATGACGCCAAAGTGTGCTCCAACCGCGAGTGTTTTAGGAAAAACTTTTTGTACATCCGTGGGCAGGGCGGATGTTGCGATATCGTAATCATGTGGAGCCGCCCCCAGCACTTCATCTCGTACGCATCCCCCTGCAAAATACGCCGTGTAGCCCGCCTGTTGAAGACGACGCGCCACATCGGAAGCAGCAGATTTTATATCCATGACGCTTGGAGATTAGCGAAGAATGAGGCGTAAGAAAATACAGGATCAGTCTTTCTCGGTGATCACGTAATGGACTGGTTTATCATGCGATGCCACAGGTAAGGAGGGGATGAGTTGGCAATGAAAACAGATGCCAATGCGCAGGCTGGTGGCAAGAGCCACGGAAGTGGAGAGTGCCCGATCATAAAAGCCCCGTCCACGCCCCAGTCGAGCACCGCTTTTGGTAAAAGCAATCCCGGGCACGAAAATGATATCAGCCGTTGCTAAATCGGTGCGGACGCATTGCGCCGGGTTTGGCTCCATAATGTCAAGGGTACCTTGTTGCAGTTGCCCTACGTTTTGCACGGAATAAAAGGCAAGCTGTTCATTCTCAATGCGGGGAAGCAACACCGTGCGCGTACACGCCCAGTCAAGGGGTTGTAAGTTTGGTTCGCTTGGGAGCGCAGCAAATGCTGCGACGGTGCGAGCTTCGTTCCAGTAAGGGAGTGAGGAAACTTTTCCGGAAATGACTTCCGAAGCTGCTGTGCGTGCCGCAGGTGAGAGCTGAGCAACTTGAGATCGCATGTGTCGCCGGAGTTCCGTTTTGTCCTTAAAGTGCATAGGGTAAAGAAACGTGAACTCTGAAAATGATTCCGACAAGTCTGCGCCCTTAAAACGGCACAAGATTCTGCCTCGTCTAAGGCACCGCCCGGCCAATAGCGTCGGGATTAAACCCGGAGAGGGTTGGCATGAGCGAAATTTCCTCTCCGAAATTATTTGGCCGAGCCTTTTTCAAAAACGTCATGGTGCCACGCACGCTCCGAAGTTTCCAAAACTTGAGATCGGCCAAGTGGCTCTTACGTGGGTGGGTCATGCGTCGTTTCTGTTGCAAGCCCCGGGCATCAATTTGCTCGTGGACCCCAACTGGGCGCGTTGGCTTAAAGTGATTAAACGCCTCCGCGAACCAGGGCTGGAATTAAATGCTTTACCGGATATTGACGCCGTACTTGTGACTCATGCGCATTTTGATCATCTCGACCGCCGGACATTGCGCCGTGTGGCTCAGGAGCAACCCATTGTTGTGCCGCGCAATGTTGGGCGTCTTGTACAAGGACTCGGGTTTGATCGCATTCACGAACTCGATGTCTGGCAATCCATGCAATTGGGCCCCGTGAAGGTCACGCTTACGCCGGCGCATCATTGGGGTGCGCGTATGGTGGCCGACTCCCATCGCGGTTTTGGCGGATTTCTTATTGAAATGGAAGGGCGCACAATTTTTCACTGCGGTGACAGCGCGTATTTTCCGGGCTTTGAAGAAATCGGAAAAAAAATGCACGTGGATGTCGCGCTTATGCCCATTGGTGCCTACGACACGCCGAGCAAGCGTGAAGTTCACATGACGCCCGAAGACGCGTTGCGGGCTTTCATTGAATTAGGCGCGCAGACCTTGGTTCCCATGCACTACGGAACATTTCAGCTAAGCTACGAACCCCCTTGGGAACCGCCCTCACGCCTCATTGAGTGCGCTGGAGCCCAAGGTCTGTTGGATCGCGTTTGCTTTCTTCGCGAAGGCGAACCGAGAGTGTTTTAGTAATTTGGAGCCGCAGAGCGCACTTCCTGGCCATTCCTCAGCTCTCTCAAAATGCCGAAATGCCCCACCAAAAAGAAGGTTCATCAGACGCCGAGAACTGACATCCAGCATTTGCAAAATACAACATTTTCCGATTTCGCGCTTCGAAACCATTGGGCATTGTCACTTACAAAAGGCGGACGAAAGTTCTCCGCCTCATAATCCTCAAAAATTCCCCCAATCACTCTTCCAATTTCATAATAAGTAGGTCTGACCCCTAAGGCTGATCCTTAATCCCGATGGCTCGAAAATGAGTAAGCGTGACACCGGGGCCAGCGTGCAGAGTTACATGGAGCAAGGCTACACGCCCGAAGCGGTGCGCAATTATCTGTGCTTGCTGGGATGGTCGCCGAAGGACAATCGGGAAATTCTTCCCATCAATGAAATCATCGAAATTTTTGATCTCAAAAACATCAACCGCCGTGGTGCGGGCTTTGACCTCGACAAATGTTTTTGGATGAATGGCCAATATCTTCTGCGGATGTCCTTGGAGCGCTTCATCGAATTGAGCCTGCCCTTTATTGAACGCGCTGGCATTGCCTACGGCTCCCCCAAAGACCTGCGAGCCGCCCTCGCTTTGGTGAAAGAAAAAGTCAAACACCTCACCGATGTCCCCGAATGGATCGCCTTCTTTTTCACCGAAGACTATGCTTTTAACGAAGCTGCTGTAGACAAATCCTTGCGAGTCGAAGGCGCCCTTGAGCGCCTTGCTCAATTGGAAAAACATCTCACCTCGGTAGAAGATTGGACAGCCAATCATCTGGAGATTGCTTTTAAAGAACTCGCCGCAACGCTGGGCATCAAGGCCGCATTGCTTGTTCATCCCGCCCGTGTGGCCGCCACAGGCCGCAACGTCGGCCCGAGCCTTTACCATTTGCTCGAGTTGCTCGGACGCGACCGCGTCCTAAAGCGCTTTGCCCGGGTGCGTGAAAGGGAGGCAGGGGGGGCAGAGAGACTAAAGGACTAAAAGACCAAAAGACTAAGAGACTAAGAAATGGTACGCCCTTGTCGTACGCTGGATGATCACGCCGACAATGTCCTTTGACCCAATGGGTCTGCCGTGA
>JAJTYZ010000015.1 GCA_021463515.1 Chthoniobacterales bacterium
GGTGGTGTTGCTCAACACGAGAGTGCCGGAGCCGGAGAGAGTTTCGGTCACGTTGTTTGTTGTGCCGAAACGCAGCAACGAGCCGGAGCTTGCCGTCATTGTCCCATTGATCGTCGTGCCGCCGGTGAACGTGGGGTAGTAGCCGCCCGACACGCGCGAGGCGCCTGCGAAGGTAACGCCGTCGAAGACGACATTGTCGCTGTACAAGTAAACCTCACCGCCATTGGTTCCCGTGAGTGTGCCGCCGATCACGCGGCTGCCGCCGTTGAATTGCAACTGAGCGCTGGTACCGTCGGCGGTCATGGTCTGGGCGGTATTGTCGTAAATCCCATTCGCCATGCTGAAGTAGATTGTCGAGTTGGACACCGCGAGCACCGTCCCTTGGTTGGTGAATGTACCGCCGCTGACGGGATTGAGAGACAAAGATCCTTCGGACGCGGTGGTGATGCTTCCGATATTCACGATGTTATTGAGGTAGTTGCCGCCGATTTGCCCACTACCCGTGATGGCGATGTTGTTGACGAGGCTTACGTTGGTATTCCCTGCGGCCGTGGTGATGGTGGAGTTGCTCAAGGCCAGGGTGCCGGTGCCCGTAAAGTTGATGGTCTGCCCAGGGGCATTTCCTAGATAAAAATAAGAGCTTGTCAATTGCAGGAGACCGTCATTCGTGAGAACCCCCGCACCGGCGAATCCATTGCCTGCAAGGTAAAAGTAGCTGGAAGAAACGGCCACCTTGTTGCTCTCGTTGATCGTGATTCGACCGACGGTGCGATCCGAGCTGAGATTCACGACATCATTGGCTCCGGATGTCACGTAAATATCCGCATTGGTCGCGTTCGGATCGCCGCTTGGCGTCCAATTTGTGGCTGTGGCCCAATTGTCTACGCCGCCTGTCCACGTGTAGGAAACTTGTGCGGCTGCGGAGCAGGCAAGGATGACGGAAAGCCCGGCCAGTACGAGGGTCGAAAGGAGGGCTTTGAAGTGTATATATGTGATGGAGTGATTCAGGGTTTTCATGGGTTTAAGTTGTTGGGTTTTACGATGCGGCGTGTGTTTTATACGTTTCAATTAGGGGGGCAATTATTTTTTGTAAAATTTTGAAAAATTCGTGCTGAGGTTGTTATTTTTAGAAACGGCGGCATAGTGCGGGGTATGAGGGTGTTTTTATTGATTGTGTTTTTAGCCACGACATTGGGTACGTGGGCGCGTCCTATTGTGCGGGAATCTGGGGCGATTTATTTGTCTGATTTTTCTTTACCTGTCATCAAACTGACATTGCGCGAGGCGGCACCGTGTTATTTTCAATTAGATGGGCGGCGTTATGCGGGGACGTTGCGATTTCCGCAGGTGGTGACTCTGGATGCGGTGGCGCCTAATGGGATGCTTCGCATCCGTGGAAATGCGCAACAAGGCGGGGTGGCGGCTTGGGTGGAGCCTCATTTTTTTGAAGGGATGCCCCCTCATTTTATTGAAAATCTTCAACGCTCGGAGGCGCGGCGGCAACAGGTAGAAAAATTGATCGAAAACAATGAAGTGGCCATTGGAATGACGCCGGAGGAAGTAACGCGGAGTTTGGGGCGTCCACAAAAACGTTCGTCACGCACGGAGCGCGATGGCTCTACGCAGACGTTGGAATACATCCGCTATAAACTTGTGCCGCAGACGATTTTTACGCCGACTTATGCGTCCACGATTACGGGTTATCGTCCGGAGCCGGGCGGCAGGCTTGAAACGGTCACGATGCGGAATACTTCCGGCATGGGTGCTTCGACGGTTTTTGTGAAAGTGCCCGTGGGAACAACCACGGTTCATTTTTCCCAAGGTGTCGTCGAGTCCATTGAGGAATCCGAAGGCACACTCACCGGCGCACGGTCTTCGATCGTGGTTCCGCCGATTAACCTTCGGTGGTAGTCTTTTCTTCCGTCGGCTCTTGTTCGCCGGGCTTAGACCCCGAGATTTTTTCAACGAAGTGAAAAAGCATGGGGATAATGAAAATGGCAAAAAGCGTGGCGGCTAACATGCCCCCGATGACGGCGGTGCCCATGGTCTGACGTGAAATAGCACCCGAGCCTGTGGCTGTCCAAAGCGGAACGCAGCCGAGGATGAATGCAAAGGCCGTCATGAGAATCGGGCGTAAACGCACGCGTGCTCCGGCCAACGCCGCTTCGAAAAGGTTTTTGCCGCCTTCGTATTCCGCTTTGCAAAACTCGACGATGAGAATGGCATTTTTGGCCGCGAGGCCAATGAGCATCACGAGAGCAATTTGCGCATAGACATTGTTTTCCATCGAGCGTCCCCACAGGGCGAAAAACGCGCCAAAGATAGCGATGGGAGTTCCGAGAAGAACGCTAAAGGGCAGCGACCAGCTTTCGTATTGCGCCGCGAGGATGAGGAAGACAAAGACGAGGGCGAGGGCAAAGATGACAGCGGGAGAAACACCTTGGGCCGCTTGCTTTTCTTGAAAAGACATTCCGAGGTAGTTGTAGCCCATTTCCTTCGGCATCGTGCGGGCAAAGACATCTTCGAGAGCGGCCATGGCTTGCGCCGAGCTGTAGCCGGGCGCAGCATTGGCGTTGATTTGTGCGGAACGGTACATGTTAAAACGCATCGTGAACTCTGGGCCATAACGTGGCTTGTGGGAAATGAGAGCCGAGAGCGGAACAGCATTTCCATGAGAATTGCGAACGTAAAATTGTCCGGCTTTTTCGATGGCGTCACGAAACTCCGCAGCCGCTTGCACATAGACCTGCCATTGGAGACCAAAGCGGTTGAAATAATTGACCATCGAGCCGCCCAAAAATGTTTGCAACGTATTGTAAGCGGCATCAATCGAAACGCCCTGCGTCATGGCCATTTCCCGATCTACATCGAGTCGAATTTGCGGAACGCTTGGTAGCAATGTCGTACTCAGATGTTCCAGCTCGGGGCGTTGCGCGGCAGCTTCCATGAACGTTTTGGTGTTTTCCGCGAGAAATTGCACGGAGCCGCCACTGCGATCTTGGAGGATAAAGTTCACACCGCCCGAGGTGCCGACGCCAGGGATCGCGGGCGGAGAGAAAGCGAAGGCCACGCCTTCGGGAATAGTGGCAAGGCGGGCGTTAATACGCCGCATGATATTGTTGTATTGCGTTTCCGGTGTTGTTCGCTCATCCCATGGTTTGAGAGTGATAAAAAAGAAACCGTTGTAGGTCGTGTGAACGGTGCTGAGCAAATTAAAGCCAACCACCGTTGTCACATGCTGCACCCCCGGGGTTTCCATCATCATTTTTTCAATCTGCTGGCACGCAGCACTGGTGCGTTCCATGGAAGAGGCCACGGGCAGCTGTACCCCTGCGTAAAAATATCCTTGGTCTTCCTCAGGTAAAAACGAAGGCGGCAGGCGTTTTCCAAAAAATCCGGCCAACACGGCCATACCTACGAGGAAAAAAATGCTGATGGCAGTTTTGCGAATCGCTGCACCGCAAATGCCCACATAGCGATTGGTCGCACGCCCAAACATTTTATTAAACCACGCATAAAATCCGCCAAGAGGGCCTCGATTTTCGCCTTTGGGGCGTAGAATGAGAGCGGCTAACGCGGGGCTGAGGGATAAGGCGTTAAACGCCGAAATGCAGACCGAAATCGCGATGGTGATGGCAAATTGTTGGTAAAGACTTCCCGTGATGCCGGGAATAAATACCGTGGGAATAAAGACCGAAGAAAGCACGAGAGCGATGGCGACGACAGGACCTGATACCTCGCGCATGGCTTGCAGCGTGGCATCGCGAGGAGAGAGGCCGCGTTCGATGTGGTGCTCGACCGCTTCCACCACCACGATGGCATCATCCACCACGAGCCCAATGGCGAGTACGAGACCGAAGAGCGAGAGGGTATTGATGGAAAATCCGACAAGCGGAAATATCGCAAAGGTGCCGATGAGGGACACAGGCACGGCGAGGAGCGGGATGAGTGTTGCTCGCCAGCCTTGCAAAAAAATGAAGACGACAATGATGACGAGCAGTAAGGCTTCGAAGAGTGTTTTGACGATTTCTTCAATGCCGGCAGTGACGGCTTTGGTGGTGTCGAGAGATTCGGTGTAGGAGAGGCCGGGCGGGAAACGCTCGGAAAGTTTGGCCATGAGATTTTTCGCATCCCGTGCGGCATTGAGAGCGTTGGAGCCGGGCATTTGATAACACGCAATGATGGCCGAGGGGTTGCCGTCAAAACGCCCTTGCGTGTTGTAGTTTTGTGCGCCGAGTTGAATTTCCGCGACATCTTTGAGCAGCAACGTGGAGCCATCGGGATTGGCGCGAATGATGATGTTTCCAAATTCTTCGACGGTGCTTAGGTAGCCTTGCGTGATGACCGATTTGGCAAACTCTTGCCCGGCGGGGATAGGCGGTGCCCCGATTTGACCAGCGGGATTCACGCGATTCTGCGCACGAACGGCTTGAACGATTTCATCCGTGGTCACATCGAGCTTGGCAAGCTGATCGGGGCGAACCCAAATGCGCATGGCGTATTGTCCGGCACCGAAAATGGCAACCTGAGAAATACCGGGAATACGCCCGAGCTCGTTGTTGATATTGATGTAGGCGTAGTTGGCGAGAAAGGTGGCGTCAAATTGGCCATTGGGGGAATTGAGCGCAAACAACACAAGCGGAGCAGAAGTGCTTTTTTGCACTGTCACACCGAAATTGCTGACGGCAGACGGAAGCTGTGAGGCGGCTTGGCCTTGACGCATCTGCGTGAGAATTTGATCGGTGGTCGCGTCCGTCTGAACGCCAAAGAAAACATTGAGCGTCATTTGCCCGTTGTTGGCATTGATGGAATACATGTACTCCATGTTGTCCACGCCATTCACTTGTTGCTCGATGGGCGTTGCGACCGATTGTTCCACGGTGAGCGCATCGGCGCCGACGTAGGTGGCTGAGACCTGAATTTGTGGAGGAACAATGTTTGGGTACTGCGCGACGGGCAGGTTAGCCATCATCACAAGGCCAACAATAACGGTGATGATGGCAATTACCATCGCCACAATGGGTCTGTTGATGAAGAACTGCGGCATGGACGGCGTCAGGTGCTAGGAGTGTCCGATGCCGGTGAAGGCGCGGGTGTGGGTGTTACTTCCGGTGGGGCGGCGGCTTCCGGGGAGGGGGCACCTTCGAGGGCCGCTTGAGGAGGGAGTTTGTCGAACTTTGTGTTTTCGGGTTCCACAGGCGCGGGCAAATTTGGGGCCTCTGCAAATCCCGTCGGCATTTCCCATGGCGTTGTTTTGACCGTCATGCCTTGACGCAACTTTTGCATTCCTTCGACAACGATGGTGTCCGTAGGTTGCAGCCCACTTTGCACCACCTGCATGGAGGCATAGGTTGGGCCGATGTCAACAATCCGAAGGTCCACTTTTCCATCCGTGCCAATGACGGCAATTTGCGATTTACCCTGCAAATCATTGATGGCGCGTTGTGGCACAAGTAGCGCGTTTTTTTCCCAACGTGTTACGCCGCGAACGCGGGCAAATTGTCCGGTGCGCAGGAGATTGCCCGGGTTGGGGAATTCGGCTTCAATTTGCAGGGAGCCGGTGTTTTGGGTGACCTGATTATCAATGGCAAGTAGCCGCCCAGGATGAGGATAAATGGTGTTATCATTAAGCACAATTTGGAGTCCCAGACCGCCGCGTTGGGCCACTTTGGCGAGGTCTTGTGGGGCACCAAAGTAGGGCTGTATGTATTGGAGGTATTCATTCTCACTGAGGAAAAAATTGACCTTAATGGGGTCCACCATGGTCACCGTCGTGAGCGTGCCGGAGGATGGGCCAATTAAATTGCCCACTTGCGCCGTGGCGATTCCCGCAAGGCCATCTACAGGTGCCGTAATGCTGGTAAACTCCAAGTTGAGACGTGCTTGCTCCACATTGGCAGATGCTGCGGCGACGGCGGCTTTGCTGGCTTCAAAAGCCTGGATTTGGTCGTCGTATTGCTCACGGCTAATGACATTTTTTTGCAATAAATCCACGGCGCGTTTGGCATTGGCTTCATCACGAATAAGCGCGGCCTGTGCTTTTTCAAATTCTCCCGTGGCTTGATCGAAGACCGCTTTGAAAGGGCGCGAATCAATCTGAAAAAGCAGTTGGCCTTTTTTGACAAGTGCGCCGTCTTCGTAATTTTGCGATACCAGATAGCCGGACACTTGAGCAACGATATCCGCATTAACCATGCCGTAGGTAAGCCCCACCCATTCCCGCACGATCGGCACATCTTTTTGCAGCGGTGTCATCACCGGAACGGTGAACTCCGGGGGTTGTGGTTGCGGCTTAGGGGAACATCCGGTGATGCGAGCCATCGCGAGGCTGATGAATAATACGAGAAATCTCACGGCGTTGAATTAATCGTTTCATCATGAAATTGGACAGCGCAAAACATCGGAGGGTTCTCGCCAAATGAAAAAAACGATGTTTTTATGACGCCATGAAAATGGCACTGCGCATTCTCGTCGTAGTTGTCGTTGTGTGTGTTTTAGCAGGTGCCGCAGCCTTTCTTTATCGCGAGCGAATGGTGCAATGGTGGATGGAACGGGAGCTGGCAGGACGTTTGTCGGCGGCGTTGAATTCGGTCGTGGAAATCGGCGGGTTGGAATGGAAAGACAAAGTGCTCCGAGCGGCATGGATGCAGGTGGAGAGCGAAACTTTGCCATTCACCAACCTCGAAGTGAAAGATTGGCGAACGAGTTTTGATTGGGAGCGGATTAAAGAGCCATTAGCGCAGCCACTTGTTGTTGAAGCGACATTGGCAACGATGGTTTGGCGGGGCGAAAAAAATGCGGAGAGACATGAAGCCACGGCGTCAAATTCGGGCGATATAGAATTAAAAAGTGCGCCCGCTTTAGATTTTACAATCGCAGATTTTTCGATTCTTCAATCCAAGACGCAAGGCTGGTCCCTTCGTCATACGGCATTGCGAGCCAAACATGAGGGGCAGTGGGAAGTTTCGGCGCAGAATGGCGCGGTGAATTTGCCGAGACTCCCGCCGTTGCAACTTGAAAAACTTAAAGCGAAGCAGCGTGGCTCGGGTTGGGAGATCGAGTCTTTTGCCGTTCATGATGGCAAGGAAGGAAGGCTATCCGGCTCCGTGCAACACAATGGTACGGCATGGAAAAAAGGAGAGTTTATTTGGGAAAATGTCAGTACGGAAAACTTTTTGCCTACGTCCTCCGCGTCGCATTTTTCGGGAAAGTGCAAGGGCGCGGCCACGTTGGAGGATGGTGTTTTGCGCGGGAAGATGACGCTTGTTGGCGTAGAAACAAAATCGGTGCCAACGCTCGTGAAGATGGCCAGTCTTTTTGTTGGAGAGAATTGGGATTCGGTACCGTGGGAAGGTTTTGAATTTGAATTTATACGTGAGGCTGATGGCACAATTTACTTTCGAAATTTTTTAGCCACTTCGTCTAAGGGAATTTTAATTCGAGGTTCCGGGCGTATTGATGGCACGGCGCTTGCCATGGATTTGGAACTTGGAGTGCGGCGTAAAGGACGGCCTTGGCTAGTGGCTTTTATGCCGATGCTTTTTCGGACGGAAGGAAGCGGGTATTTTTGGGTTCCGGTGCATGTGGGGGGAACAACGGATGCGCCGTCGGAGGATTTAACGGCACGTGTGGTGACGGCTTTGGCTGCTGTGCCTGTGACGGAAGCTGTGAAGAGAGCGGCGGATATTCCGGACGCGGCGGTGGAGGCCGCCGGGGCTTTGTTTGATGCTCTTATGGGGCGGTAGGCGGATCTTTTTTATGAAAGAATCGAATCGCGGTGACCAAATCCACAGCCCGCTGCAAAGGGCGATCTACGAGGGTGGGCTTTTCCTCGGGTGCATCTATTTCGGGATTGGTGCCCTCCACTAAGGCGGCTTCGTTCATGCGCACGCGCTCGCGTTCAAAGATGAAAGGTGCAGCCCCGCTTTCCAAGCTATCTGCAAGCACTTCTCCGCGCACAGCGGATTCTTGTGCGACTTCGAGATCAGGGTGCAGTCCCTGCGGATAAATCGCCGGCAGTCCCTCCACGCGAACTTCGGTGCTGGCAAAACGCAGGGACTGTTCTTTGCCAAGAGGAATGGTAGAAAATTCCACGGCGCGTCCGCTGGTGGTCGCGCCAACAATCATAGCATTGGCGTGTTTGCGCAGTGCCGCAGCGATGGCTTCAGCAGCACCGGCGGCGGAAGCATCGGCAATGATGACGATGACGCCATGAAAAGTCTGCGGACTTTCGGAGTTGAAAGATTTTACGGCTTTTCCTTTGGCGTCTGACAATGAGAAGAGCGAAATTCCCTTTGGAACAAATCGTGAGGCGACGGACGCAGCTAATTCATAATTTTGCGAGGCCGGAGTGGCGCGTAAATCCAACACAACCGCATCCACATGATGGGCGGCGAAATCTTTAAGCGTGCCATCGAGTTCCGTGATTGTTTCGGGAAGGAGCGAGCCTAAACGGATGTATCCCACATCGCCCTTGAGTGCTTCCGCACGAAAAGGAGCGATGTCTGGTGCGGGAGATTCGCCAGAGATCAGTTCGGCACCGGGTTGAAGTTTGTCGAATAATCCGCGCAGAGTGGCCTGTGCAAGCGCATTGGCATCGAGAGATTTTGCGGAAACATGGCGTTGTTGCAAAACGGTGAGTGCTTCGTTGACTTGTTCCGGACTAAGCGACTCGACGCGCACGACGGGTGGTGCTGACGATGGTTCAGGAGCAACCTCTTCTGCGTAGAGGCAAAGAGGCATTAAAAAGAAGGCCAGTACGGCAATGGCGATTTGGGAGAAAAATAACTGTGAGTTATCCAAAGGAAATGTCTGGCCAGGGGGCACAGGCGTCAGACGCCTGTGCCCCCTAGATTTTTTCAAAGTGGGGAAACTGAAAGACACCGTAGAACGAGTTTTCCAACTCGTTTCCCTTCCCACTCCACCGCCTTCAAAACGCAGCAGCAATCGTGAATTCGCGGGATGTTTCATAACGAGTCAGCCGCACCAATATCCGTTCTCCATGCCGCGTTTTCAAAATCAATCAGAACAACAGCGCGATAAGCATTAGCCACCGCATCGCTCCGCGTGTCACCAAGAGCCGCCACTCCCAACACGCGTCCGCCTGATGTCATAATTTGCCCATTCGTCGCCGTTGTTCCCGCATGAAAAATAGTCGCCCCCGAAGCCGCCGCATTCTCCAAGCCCGAGATAACTGCTCCCTTTTGATAGGCACCCGGATAGCCTCCCGATGTCATTACTACACAACATGCGGTACGAGAATCCCATTGAGGGCGCATCTCGGAAAGTTTTCCATCAATAGTCGCCTCCAACAAATCCAGCAAATCGCTGTGCAGTCTCGGCAAAAGAACCTGTGTTTCGGGATCGCCAAAGCGAACGTTAAATTCGAGAACTTTAGGCCCACCTGCCGTCAGCATCAGCCCTGGGAAAAGGAGTCCGCAAAAATGAATTCCGTCTGCCGCCAGTCCGCGCACAAACGGTGCGAGAATTTCGTTTTCGATGCGTAATCGAAGGGCGTCATCCATGCGGCCCGAGGGGCTTAGTGTCCCCATGCCACCGGTGTTGGGGCCTTGGTCGCCATCGAGGGCGCATTTGTGATCACGAGCATCGGGAAAAAGCAGCCATGAATTTCCATCAATAAGCGCGTGGATGGAACATTCACGACCGGCAAGAAATTCCTCAATAATGACCATCTTTCCGGCGTCGCCAAAAACTTTTTCTACCAAAGCTTCACGCAGAGCTTTTTCCGCCATGGCAAAATCAGCGGCGACGGTTACGCCCTTGCCGAGAGCGAGGCCATCCGCTTTCACCACGAGCGGGTACTTTTGCGTGCGGGCGTAATCACATGCGGTTGTAAAGTCTGTGAATTTCTCCGAATGTGCCGTTGGGATTCCGTGACGACGCATGAAATCCTTGGCGAAACTTTTGGACGCTTCAAATCGTGCGCCCGAGGCGGTCGGCCCAAAGGCACGAATTCCTTCGGCCTGCAAACGATCCACCAATCCTGCGGCTAATGGGTCATCAGGGCCAACAACAACAAGAGCCACATTTTCACGCCGCGCAAGATCGCCGATGCCTTCCAAGTCGGTGGCAGCGATAGGAAAGTTTTCCGCAAGCATGGCAGTTCCGGCATTACCTGGAGCGCAAAGAATACGCGTGATGCGTGGAGATTGATGAAGTTTCCAAACGAGTGCGTGTTCGCGCCCTCCGCTGCCGATGACGAGAATGGTCATAAATGTCTGAGTGCTGCGACGGTGTGTTTTCCACGAGTCCATTCCCATTGCCGGGACATTGCTCGATGAAGAAATTTTTTCGCATCCTTTACAGCCGTGGTCAAAGGGCGTCCTCGCGCCAGCCCTGCGGCAATCGCCGCAGAAAGCGAGCATCCCGTACCATGGGTTTCGCGTCCTTTTAACCTCGGAAGCACCACCTCCTCCGTGCGTGTTGCCGTGCTCAAAACATCCATGGCATCCTTACCGCGTAAATGGCCACCTTTCAGCAAAACAGCGGTATGATATTTTTCGCACAATTCCTTGGAGGCAGCGACCATTTCTCGCCGTTGACGGAGGGGCCGCCCAAGGAGAACTGCCGCTTCATCGAGGTTCGGCGTGATGATGTCTGCTATGGGAAATAACTCCTGTTCGTAAGCGCGAATGGCATTGGGTTTAAGCAACGAGTCACCGCTGCTGGCTACCATCACGGGGTCCACCACGAGATGAAATCGCCCCAAACGATCGGCCAATTCCTCCGACACCACACGCAGCAAAGGGCGGGAGTAAAGCATTCCGGTTTTCACCGCAACCACGGGATAGGCGTCAAACAGAATGCGAATTTGCGAGCGAAGTATCTCTGTGCTCATGGCCTGCACGCGTTCGACGCGACCGGGAACTTCCGAGACAACGCAAGTGATGGCGGTGAGGCCATAAACTTTGAAGGCGGTGAAAGTTTTGAGGTCCGCCTGTGCGCCCGCTCCGCAGGAATTATCGGAGCCGGCGATTGTCATCGCCACCGCAGGTGCAGAGGGGCGCGGTCCGCTCATGGATTTGACTTAGTTATTCCGTCGCGAGACGAGAAAGAGCCAAATGAGATTTCCCAATGCCGCTACAAAAGCGGCGACATAGGTGAGGGCTGCCGCATTGAGTACCGCATTCACTCCCGACGCTTCGCCGCCGGGTTGAATGATTCCCATTTGCTGAAGAATTACCTTCGCGCGTTTGGAGGCATCAAATTCCACCGGCAGCGTGATGAGCTGAAAAAGTGCCAGCACCGCATAACAGATAATGCCCAAGGTAATGAGACCGGTGATGTGAAAAATGAATCCGCCAATAATTACCAAAGGCAACATTTGCGAGGCGATTTGCGTGGCGGGGACGACGGTCATACGCCATTTGAGCGGCGCATAAGCCCGAGCGTGTTGCACGGCGTGGCCACATTCATGAGCTGCAATGCCCAGTGCGGCAACGCTTGGAGTGTTGTAAACTTCCGAAGAGAGGCACAGGCGTTTATGAACCGGATCATAATGGTCGCCGAGCATCCCATTGATTTCCCGCACTTCCACATCGTGAATTTGTGCCGCGTTGAGAATCTCGCGGGCTGCTTGAGCACCGGTAATTCCCGACGTCGCTCGCACCTTACTATATTTCCCAAATGCCCCCTTTACCCGCATCTGCGCATAAAGCCCCAGCAGCAAAGGAACCCCAATCAACAGTCCATAAAGATACCAATTCATAAACCTCCAGCTTCCGTCATTTTCTCCCCATATGCAACCGCGAACGACGCATGATTCCACAAAAACGCCTTACTTTTCGGTGCTGCGCGGGGTGCCATCTACGGCATTACGTTTCGTTATCAGGCGTAAACCTTCCGCCGTAACCGGGTTTGTAGAGCCGCAATTCGGTGAGCTCGGCCACACGATCGAAATGGGTATCGAGGGTGTAAAGCCGAATGCCGTCATGAAGAGCCAGTGCGGCAATCATCACATCCAACCAAGGTATGCTCAGCCCATGACCACGAAGGTGCCATGCCAACGAAATAGAACGATCCCAGTCCTCTTCCGTGCAACGCCGGTATGGAATGACAGAAAAATGCTGCCCCAAACGTCGCCTTTCATCTGTGCGTGCTCCCCCGAGAACTTCGAGGCGCACGGGAGAGCACCACTGCGCCTCGTAAACATCGAGGAGATTTTCCACGGCAAGTTTAATTTCAATCCGCCCCCGTTGCCGCAAGGATTCTATCCAAACCGAAGAATCAATAAGAACCATCGGATTAAGAATGATGCAAAGGCGGAACCGGATTGGCCAAATCGGCCGGCTCGGGCTCGGGATCGGGATAGTCAAAGGCCCCCTCCCGAATCAACCGCCCAAACTCCCGCGCCCGCGCCCGCCGCACGAATTCTTCAACGGCTTTTGCCAATGCAGGACTTTTATTTTTCTCTCCGGTTAATGCCATGACATCTTCCAAAATTGCTTCGCTAATATCTACGCTGATTCTCATAGAGTTATTATTTGCTAATAAATGCTGCATTGCAATAAGAATTGTGCCTCAAAATGTTTCATATTCAGAATTTTTATGCGAACGTGTTGCGGCGGTAACGTTTCGGCCTTTGTAGCGGCGACAGTCTCCTGCCGCATTTGTAAAACATGCATGTTTCACGTTTCACGAATGCTGACTTTTGTTCTCCGCATGACACTCTTTCTGGATATTATGAGGAGCCTCATGTAGAAATTTCGGCCACTCCATTTTTCTAATATGCCCCTCCCGTTTTTTTCTCTCCCCATGGCCGCAAGTACCGTGACGTGGATTGATGTCGTCACTTTTGGAGTTTACATCGTCGCGTCGTTGATTTTTGGGCTGTGGGTAGGCGGACGTCAGGGGAGTCTTAAAACGTATCTTCTCGCGGGTCATCAAATGCACTGGTCCTTGGTGGCGATCTCGGTATTGGCGGCGTTGTTTAGCGGAATTAGTTTTCTGGGTGCGCCGGCGGAGAGTTATGCGCACAATCTTATTTATGTCTGGGCGATGTTGGCGTTTTTTATCGCAACACCGATTACGACGCTCATTTTTTTGCCATTCTTTTTTCGTATGAATGGCTACACAGCTTACGAGTACCTTGAGCATCGTTTTGATTTGCGGCTGCGTCGGATATCTTCCGCCGGTTTTATTTTTCGTGTGTGTTTGTGGTTGGCTCTCGCTTTGTATGCACCGGCACTTGCGATTTCTGAACTGCTCGGTGTGCCGCTGTGGATACCGGTTGTTATCGCGGGTTTGGGAACGACGCTTTACACGACGGTCGGTGGAATGCGCGCCGTGATTTATACGGATGTGGTACAATTTTCCGTGTTGGTCGTTGGCATTATCGCCATATTTGTGATGGCGCTTCGGGAGATTCCAGGCGGTGCATTTGCCGCATGGCAGATTGCAGCGGAGGGGGGGCGCACGCAGATGTTTGATTTTAGCTTCTCGCCGGAGGTGCGCATGACATTTTGGGGTGCTATCATTGGTGGAACCGCACTCAATCTTGTGCAGCTTGTCACGGATCAGGTGTCGGTGCAGCGCTATCTCACGGCGACAAATCTTCGCGAGGCCCAACGTGCCTTGTGGTTCAAACTTTATCTCACGCTGCCATTGGTTCTGCTATTTTACCTCACGGGTGTTGTCCTTTATTCGTTTTATCAAACACACCCGGACTTGGCGGCAACATTGACGTCACCCGATCGCCTTTTGCCAAATTTTGTAGGAAGTCAGTTGCCTTCACCGCTTCCGGGCCTGCTCGTGGCAGCGATTATTTCCGCGACAATGTCGGTGGTTTCCTCCGGCATTAATTCTCTCACCACGGCGACACTCATGGATTTTCTCTATGTTAAAAAGGGGCATGATGGCGTGAGCGAGCGAGAGGAATTGACGCGGGTGCGTGTGGCGCGGGGATGGACGATTTTCTTTGGGGTTACGGTGACATTGCTGGCCCTTGTGGTGAGTTGGTTGGGAACGCTCGTGGAGTCAACGGTGAAGATCGGCGGCTTTCTCGGTGGCCCGCTGTTGGGCATCTTTTTCTTGGGTGTGTTGTCGCGTCGTGTGAATGCTACAGGAACACTTATGGGGGCAATCGCAGGGTTTGGGGTGGTGTTGCTCGTGGGCAACCTTACGAATGTTTCTTTTATGTGGTTTGCACCGCTTGGATGTTTAGTCACCTGCGCTATCGGTGAGATGGCCAGCATCCTATTTTCACCACCTTCAGCTCGGCAAAAATCTTTCACTCTACGTGGCTGAATCTTCATGGCTCGAAAGGGCACGGATGAATTTTTCCACTGGCATCGAAGCCTGGCGCGTTGATAGAAAAATGACATGAAGCACCTTCTTCTTTTTTTTCTCCTCCTCGTTTGCGTGAGTGCCAATGGCGTTGCCCAAATCGAGCCGCAATTTTTGAAAGATGCGTCCGGAACGAAGGATCATAAACTGACCGAGCGGATGGAAGGCTCGGTGATTCTACGGCAGACAGTGAAAAAGTTTGCGGACCTTACCGTCGCCTTGGGGCGCGTGGAATTTGATTACGGAGCGCAGAAATTCAAACCGTTCGATAAGCTGAAGCCTGAAGGTGCGCTGACAACGACATTTTACCGGCTCCCCAAGGACGCCACGACATTGGAAGGCATTCGAGCTTATCAGGCGGCTCTTGAAAAAAAGGGGTTTGCGGTGCTTTTTGAAGGCAGCAGTGGTGGTTCGCCTACGGGGGATAACAATTTGCTCGATGATGGCTATGGGCGTTTTTTGAACCAAGTTTATCAGACGGAAAAGGACTACGGGATTCAACAATACACGCTGCCCGGATGTGATGATTTTCGCTATATGGCGTTGAAGAAATCCGGCGCGGACGGAGCGGGGGATGTTTATGTCACGCTTTTTTTCGGAGCTGTTACGGATGGGTGGAAAGCGCCGGAACAAGGGATCAACGCAGGCACCGTGATTGCCCGCATGGATGTACTCGAAGAAAACCCGCGAGCCGATCGCATGGTTCTTGTGAAAGCACCGGAAATGGAAAATCAGATTTCCTCCACCGGACGCGTGATGCTCTATGGAATTCTTTTTGATTTTAATAAGGACACCGTGAAGCCGGAGTCCAACCCTACATTGGAACAAATTGCGGCCCTTTTAAAAAACGAGCCGGAGCTCAAACTTCTCGTGGTTGGTCATACAGACAACGTGGGAGAATTTGAATTTAATCGTGACCTTTCCACGCGTCGCGCCAATGCCATCGTGCAAGCACTCGTCTCGCGTTTTGGCGTAGAAAAATCCCGCCTCTTTCCTTTCGGTTGTAGTTTTGCAAGCCCCGCCGCTCCAAACACAACCGAAGAAGGTCGCGCCAAAAATCGCCGCGTAGAGCTTGTGCGTTGGAATTAAGCACATAAGTAAAATTGTCCTCGAGTGCCGCGCCCGCCACAGGAGCCGATTCCCGCGTCCTCACGGGAAACATCATGAACAAAACACTCTCCAAGAGTGCCTTGCAAATGGTAGTGCAAAGACATATTTCAAAATAAGTAGGTCTTTTCCACGCTGACTAGTTTCCGCATTTGTGACTCAAAAATTCGTATTTACGTTCTTACTTTTTTGTCTTACTTGTGCACTCATGCAAGCAACGCTTACTTCGAAAGGGCAAATCACCATTCCCATCCATGTCCGCAAGCGTCTCCATCTCAAGCCGGGTGACGTTCTGGAGTTTGATGAGACCGCACCTTTTCTTAAAGCCACCAAGGCCATTTCGCCCAAGGCGTGGGAAGAATTTTGCAAGGGCTGGAAAGATCCGTGGGTTGGCATGAGCATGGACGAAGTCCTGAATGAACTCCGAGGAGAAGTCGCGCTCCCGTCCACCGATGTGCGATGAGAACAGCTGTTGATTCTTCTGTCCTCCTGTGCATTCTCCGGCGGCAACCCGGCTACGACACTTGGTGTGCTTGCCTCAGTCGGGCAGCAGAAGAAGGCAGCCTACTCATTTGCCCAGTAGTTTTTGCGGAATGTTCTGTCGGCTTTGCCACGGCGGAGGAGGCTGAGACCCGGTTCGATTCTTTGGGTCTCAACTACGATGCCTTCTCGCCCCGGTGCGCCTACTTTGCGGGCCAGATATTCCTGCGCTATCGCGGCGAGGGTGGGCCGCGTCACCATCTGCTTCCGGACTTCCTCATCGCTGCACATGCCTGCGTGCAAGCAGACCGACTCGCTGCCATTGATCGCGGCTACCTCCGCACCTATTTCCCCGATTTATCCGTGCTCTCTCCTTCTGTAAGCTTGGAACATCCCTGAGGCTTTGAGAGATGGGGAGGTGATCATCATCTGCATCAGCGCGTTTTTTTCTGAAAAAGGAGTGTCATGCCTAATCCACCGATGATTAAGACGTAGGTTGTTGGCTCGGGGATAATGCTGTAAATCCAGTCGGCATTCTGCGACACGCGGGTCATATTCGCGACGTCTCCGTAAAGCCCTCGCGGATCGAGTTGACCATTGTAGATTTCATCCCATGGGTTGTGCCCCCACGAAGTGATACCCGCCAATTTCCATTCCCCACCATCCTCAATAAAGGTCGGACCACCGCTATCACCCGGTGCAGAGGAGCCTTCGAGAATATCTTCGGCATTGGTGAATTGGACGTATGAACTATCGTATCCTGAAATTTCTCCCGCAGGATTTAAGGTGGTGACGATGTTTGTATCATTATCCCAAATCCAAGTTTCGCCGTTGGTGTAATAAGATTCGCTCAAGGTATTTTGGTGGGCATTGGTTATGCCGTCGAAGTCGGTGACAAGAAGTCCTCCTGTATAAGCTCCATTGGTCTGGGTGGTAACGCGGTCTATGATATTTGCCGCTGCGTGCAAAAAGGGTGTGGCGTTGGTTTGCTCATACCAAGGCACCGTGCCCGTGCCAATATAGCCGACACCAAGGGTAATGCCGACTTTATCATATTCATCCACTTTGGTGTAGAGTGTTGGGAAGGTGATGTTATTGGTGATGGGTGCTGTAAGTCTAAAAAGGGCAATATCCCAACCTTGCGAGGGACCGGATTCGGTCCAAAGCGGATGATGAAAGAGCGCATTCATATCCGCATCATACGTCGAGCCGCCCACGGTGAATTGGAGAGAGGTCACGAGATTGGTTTTCCAATTATGCGCCGCTGTGAGCACCCATTCGTTGTTGAGCGAGGTGCCGGTGACGTTAAATTCCTCGATGCCCTCCGTCACCTTGATCGTCCCTACTGCCTCAAAAATGGGGTAGTTGACATAGTCGGCGGCAAAAGCACGGCTGGCGTCAAAGCCATTTGTTCCGGCATACGTGAATCCATCGGCAATCAGGATGGCGCGGACGGACGAGACCGCACCTATGCTGAAAGTCATGAGCAGCGCGAGAAAGGCTGCGAAGCCTATGGGCTGGAGCGGCCTCATTTTCTCGATATCCGCCGTGCCCTCGCAAAGAGCGCCGCCCCCAATCCGAGCAGGAGCAGGGCACTGGTGCCCGGCTCGGGGACAACTTGCACGACGAGGCTGCCTTGCTCGAAATAGGCGGCTTTGTAGGGGTCGCCTTGGCCACTGATCTGATAGCGGTTATTGTAGCCCCAGTTTTGTAGGCCGAGGAGCGAGAAGTCGGTGGTTGTGCCGTCTATGAGAGTGTAGGTGCCTTCGGCGACGGTGTCGTCGAGGCCGAGCAGGCTGGCGATGCCGAAGCTGCTGTCCATGCTCACGGTGCCAGTGACGGTGAGAGTTTTGTTGAAGGTAAAGACGAATTCGGCATCGGAGAGCAGGGTGAGATTGCCGGTGATGGTGCCGTTTCCACCCACAGACCCGCCGCTTTGAATTGTCGTGTCGGCCTGGAATGCTCCATCCACCAGAAGCTCGCCTGCGGTGGTGGCACTGGCGGCGGTGAGGCTGCTCCCCGCGCCGATGTAGATGGTGCTTTGAGCATTGGCGGTGAGGGCACCGGTGGCGTTCACCGTACCGCCGTTAGAGATGGTGAGAGTGCCTGTGCCATTTTCACCGACGGTGAGAGTTCCGTTGATGTCCCAGTGACCTGTCAAGCCATGCACGAGAGCTTGACCCGAGCTGTTGGTGTCTTTCCCGAGAACGGTCGAGCCGCTGGTGGCTGTGGCGTCAAAGACCGTAAACGCTCCATGCCCGCTTTCACCAACAGTGAGTGTGCCCGAGTTGGTCCACACGGAGGTGGTGCCATCCACAGACACCTGACTCGGGGTGTTGCTCGATTGTGAGTTAATCGAAACGGAAGCGGCAGAAACCTTGGCTCCATCCCAGATCATAAGCTGGCTGTATCCGCCGTTGACATTGTTGCCGACGTGTAAGTCACCGCTGACGAGCCATGCGGAGCCTGCGCCGTCGAGATCCACCGAGCCGCCAGAGCCTGCGTTCAGACCGAGATAGCTTGCTGTCGAGCGCACCACTGCGCCGTAGCGGATGCGGGCGGAGCCAAAATCTTTATAGCCCGCTCCGAAAACGCCGGTGCCGTCCATGTCGAGGTGCAGGGCCCCGCCATTGCCAAAGGTGTTACTGTCGGTGCCGTCTATGATAATGTCCAGGCTGGAATCGAAGACGAGTCCGTTGGCGGAGATGGTGCCATTGCCCTGCAAGTTGGTCATGGCGGTGTAGAGCGTCTTGGCGGTGACATTGCCACCGTTGGTAACTCGGAGGGTGCCTGTGCCGCCTTTGCCGACGTAGAGGCTGCCCGCCACGGCCCATGTGGAGTTGGTGCCGATGACTGTCACAGCACCGGTTCCGGTGACCTGATTTCCGATGAGGCCGCTGCCGCTCTCGACGCGTCCTCCATTTTGCACGGTGAGGGTGCCGATGCCGCGCTCGCCAATCGCGAGCCACGAGGCGTTGGTCCATACGGCATTTACGCCGGAAATGGTGGCATGGCCCAATCCATTAGTTTCATCCCCAATCGAGCCGAAGACCGAGGTGACGCGTCCATCATCAATGACATCGAGTTGCCCATAGGCCGCATCGCCAATGTAAATGCCCGAGCTGTTGTTCCACTGCGAACCGGTGCCGGTGACGATCACATTCCCCACTCCGCCGCTGGCCGCCCCCACATAGCCCACGGCATTCGAGACCACGCCGCCGTTTTCCACGTGCAGATCGCCCTGCCCCGCCACGCCGACCTTCAGGTCGCCGGTCATGATCCAGGTCGAGTTGGTGCCCTGAATGAAGACTTGCCCGTAGCTGTTGGTGAGGCTACCAATGACTCCCGTGGCACTCACGGCCCGCCCGCCATTCAATGCTTGCAATCTAGCCTGACCCTTCTCGCCCACCACGAGCTGGTTGGCATTGGTCCAGACGGAACCCGCATTCATGAGATAGACCGAACTTGAGAAGCCCACGCCCGAATCAATCGAACCCCACGCCGAGGAAACCTTCCCTCCATTGCCAATGAACAGGGTCGCCCGTCCCTCCTGACCGGCATAAAGCCCCGAGGTGATGTTCCATTCCGAACCCGCTCCCGTAACCGTTCCGGTGCCCGCCGATCCTGCCATCATCCCCAGATAGCCCTCGGAGGAGGATACCTTAAGCGCGTCTTGAATCACCATTTCTCCCGCGCCGCGAAAACCCACGCCGAGCGCGGCGGTGCCGTCAATATCGAGATACATATTTCCGCCGCCGCCGAAGGTCACGGTCTGGTCGGTTAGGTGGGTGCTGTCAAAAATGAGCTTGTCTCCCGGCGCGCTGAAATCCAGCACCACGCCTTTGGCATAGATGTTGCCGGTGCCGTGCAGGCTGTCCATCGCGGTGTAGAGCGACCGGGTTCGCAACTCAGCGATGTTACCCACCGTGAGACTGGCCGTGCCGCCCCGGCCGACATAGAAGTCGCCGCTATTGTCCCAGGACGAGCCCCAGCCGGTGATCTCCACCGTTCCCGTGCTCCCCGCCTGATCGGCAACCGAAGTGTCCACGGTGCCCACGGTGCCATACTGGCCAACCACCATCTTTCCCGTTCCGGCGCGTCCGATAAAAAGATCGCTGCTGCTCTCCCAATAGGAAGAAGAATTCACCGTGACCGTGCCGTCGCTGCCCGCCTCGTTCCCAATGCGCCCCACCGTGCTGTAAACGCCCACGTAATTCTCGAGCAGCAGGCTCCCCGTACCCGTGTCGCCGATGATGAGCGGCCCACCAACAAGCCAGTCGTTTGGGAGAGGATTCGGGGAAGGAAACGGCGTAACATTACCCGAGGCCGTCACGGGTTGGGCGTGGGCGACGGGGGTGGTGAGGAGAAAGGCCGCGCTGAGTGCGAAGAGGGAGAGAAGTGTGGTTTTCATAAGTTTCATAGGTCGTATAGGTCCCATAAGTCCCATAGGTCCTATTTTCCGCACCCGGCGCGCCCCTGCGAAGAGCGCGACTCCGACACCCACCAGCAGCAGGGTGCCCGTTCCGGGTTCAGGGATGATTTGGAACTGCCCCATGGAAGCTCCCTGGATGTTTCCATTGCCCGGCCGGATTTCTCCAATATAACCCTCTGTGGTGTTCAACAAAGAGGCCCATAGGGATAAGTCAACGCTCAGAGTCCCACTAAAGGCGCGGCCCCCCGAGGCGAATTTCATGAGTGACCGCGGATCCTGCCAAACCGACAAGTGCCGACCATTCCCATAGCTTGGGGTATAATTGTTGGGGATGGCGTAATTGAAGGCACCAACCATCGGCTGAGCAGGCGCGGTGAGAGTGCCACTGGCCGATGCGGGAATCCTGAAGGATGAATCAGAGGTAAAAAAATCCATGAGCGTGAACCCGCTGTCCGACTGCATGAGAAAAACGTCCCACGAGGGGTTGTTTGTCGTCGCGAAGAATTCAACGGATGACGCATTGGTCGTTTTAATTTGCAGTAGAATCGCTGCCTGTGATGTGGCAGCAAAGGTGCCGAGGATGATGGCTCCCAGAAGGAGTGTATGGAGTGTGGTTTTCATGAAGAGTTTCTGCAACACGTGCATTAAAGACACTTTTCTCCTGAATACACTCCGTGTCATGAAAAATCCTCATGAGGAACCCCCTACTTTGGTAGGGTAATAGTATTAGTTAGGCTAATAGATTAGCCATGATGTTTATGGAGCCGCGGCAGTTTTTTGTCGCCTTCAGAGTTGTGAGGCTTTGGCAGGTACATCAGCAAGATGACGTAGTTCTAGCGGTTTTGAGGAAACTTTTTACTCCTTACTGAGGGGATTTTGGATAGGATGCAGGGCTTATGAAAATTCTGCGTTATCTTGATGCCGCAGGGCAAATTCACTTTGGAGAGCAGAGGGCTGCAAATGTTGTGAAGCGATTCGAGGGTGATCCTTATTCGGGGCTGATACCAACGGATGAATTGGCACAGGTGAAAAAAATTCTGACGCCACTTATTCCTACGGCGATTCTTTGCATTGGACTTAATTACAAGAAGCATGCTGCGGAAACAAATGCGCGGATTCCGGAGGTTCCCATCCTTTTTATGAAATCCCAAAGTGCGGCCCAAAATCCTGGTGATCCCATCGAGATTCCGACGCGGCTGGCAAGTCACGAGGTGGATTACGAGTGTGAGTTGGCAGTGGTTATAGGACGCACCTGCAAAAATGTTCCTCGAGAGCACGCTTTCGATTACGTGCTTGGATACACCTGTGCCAATGATGTGAGTGCGCGTGATTGGCAAAAGAAGTTCGGAGGAAGTCAATGGTGCCGAGGCAAAGGGTTCGATACTTTCGCTCCGCTTGGGCCAGTGCTTGTGACGCCGGACGAAATATCAAATCCAAATTCACTTACTATTAGAACCCTCCTCAATGGCGAGGTGGTGCAAGATTGTAATACGGAGGATATGATTTTTGATGTTCCGGCACTCATTGAATTCCTTAGTGGCAGCACTACGCTTGCGCCGGGAACGGTGATTTTAACCGGCACGCCGCATGGTGTGGGAATGGCTGCGAAGCCGCCACGCTGGCTTAAACCGGGCGATGAGGTGGTGGTAGAAATTGAAAAAATCGGGCGACTTGTGAATCCCGTGGTGCTTGAGGTGTAGCTCTGTGTAATGTGTTTGGTTCGGGGGCACAGGCGTTTGCATGTGTTAGACTGCGTCCTCTCATTTCGATGTTTCCCGCGAGGGCGCGGGAAACGGCACCCGAGGCGGGCGCGGTACCTCTTTAGTTATTCTGCGGAGGGGAAGGGGAGGGTGCCAACAGGCGTGCGGAGACGTCCGGGTCTTTTGGCGGTGGCTTTTCTTTTGAGGAGACCTTCAGCGGCCAGTTGTTCGTGAATGGCGGCGGCGATGGTACGGCCTGTGCGGTTGGCATCTTCGGTGACCCCTTTACCCGTGATGCCACCGGCCGCAACGGCACCGCCTGCAATGCTCACGGCGACGGGAATGCTGACGGGTGAGGGAACAAGCATTCCGACGAGGCCAGGCTCGGAATTGCTGCCACCGGTTGTTTCAAAAGTCAGCCACGGCGTCGTCGTCGAACGTTCCAAATTAAAAACTTTCACCGAAGATCCCATGCGAGAGCGTCCAATACCAAAGCCGATGCCTAAGCGTAGGGCGCGACTGCCTTGAAGTGCGCGGAGAACTTTGCCGCGCACGAGGAGCCCGCCGGAGGGCGTTGGTGCGCCGTTTTCCAATAATTTGCCCGGCAAACCCCAGCGATCTATGCGTGACATGATTCCCTTGGCGACTAAATGCCCCACGGTAGCCTTAGGGTTTTTGTCTCCTGACTTTCCTGCCACGTCAAAGTCCGCCCCAAGCGGTACATCAAATGGGCGCACCCAAAGTACTTTGGGCAATGTCGTCGGTGCTAACGCTGCGTTTTCGCGTTGTTCTACGATGCTAACGGAAGAGCAAGCGCCGAACAGCAGGCACACCAACGTCAGCAGACGGTAATTCATTTTGTGAAATTCAAGATGGCGTATCTTTTGCGTTTGTGGAAATTAGGTTCTTCATCAAGTACGGGATAGGACGAGAGGAACTTCTTTCCTCCCAATTCGTCATAGTCGTAGCGGCTGAAAAACACATCCCAGCCTTTCTTGGCTTCACGTCCGCCAAAAACCTCCCACGGCACTGTAAATATCGTGCGCCAACCATTCTTGGTTTGCGTGGAAACCACACGAATGTCCTTGTCGGCCTTCGGGGGATCCGTTGGCACAAAATAGTTACTGTAAAAATAAAACGTCTTTCTTCCTGTGGGTGTTGCGTGCAATTCGATGTAGCCGCGCTCGCCGCGACGGCCCATAAAAATCTCCGCTGTGTCGCCAATGACGTATTGCTCAAGGCCGTCACGCTTTCCTGGTGACACGATGTTTTTATCGGTACCATTGAAGACAAAGAATGCCGCTTGATCATTCCATAGCACGCGCATTGTTGCGGGTTCGGTTTCTATTTTATGGGAGCCACGCAAGGTCACGGGAGGAACGTTAATCCATGCGGCTTTGTCGTGAAGAGCACGCTCGGGATTGAAGTTCGGCGCATAATGTCCGGTGATTTTAGGAGTGGCGAGGAGGGGTGTTGCGGAGGCAACGAGGAGGATGAGGATACGGTGCATGGTGCGTTATTTTTTGAGCCATGTGAGGATGGCCTTTTGAGCGTGAAGACGATTTTCGGTTTGGTCAAAAATAGTTTTGGCATGGGCCTCAAAGACGTCATCGGTGATTTCTTTACCACGGTACGCGGGGAGGCAGTGCATGATGAGTGGAGAACCGCTGATGCTGTCGAGCGTGGCGCGATTGATTTGGTAGCCGCCAAATTGTGCTGCACGAAAAGTGGCTTCATCCTCCTTGCCCATGCTCACCCAAACGTCGGTATAAAGGACGTTGGCTCCATCGCACGCGGCACGGACATCGGTGGTTACGCTAATACGCCCGCCGGCGCGTTGCACAAGTTCCTTGGGCGGCTGAAAACGCGGTGGCGCGGCAATGCGCAGTTCAAATCCACATCGGGAGGCCGCCCAAATCCACGAGCGGGCGACATTGCAATCGCCATCGCCGATGAAAGCGAGTTTAAGGCCATCTAGCGATCCGCGTTTTTCGGTGATGGTGAAAAGATCGCTGAGAATTTGGCACGGATGCTCTGCGTCGGTGAGAGCATTGATGGTGCGGATGCCGCTGAGCCGCGCAAACTCCTCGACTTCGCTTTGGCCGTAGGTGCGAATGACTGCTCCATGCGCCATGCGTCCGATCACGCGGGCGGTATCGCGGATGGGTTCTCCGCGCCCTAATTGAATTTCGGAGGCAGGAAGAAAAATGGGTTGTCCGCCAAGTTCACGAATTCCCACCTCAAAACTCAGGCGTGTCCGCGTGGAGGATTTCGAAAAAAGCATCACCCAACATTCACCTGCCAACGGTGCGTCGGGATGAGGTCCCCGGTGACGTTTCATCTCGGCGGCACGGGCAAGGATGTCTGCAATTTGCGCCGCGTTGAGAGATTCGATGTCGAGGAGATGTTTCATGGAAGGATATTAAACCACGGGTTTCACAAGGGCGAGTACGCCGCGTAAAATTTCTGCCGCTTCCTCACATTCTTGGGCTGACACATTGAGAGGCGGGAGTAAGCGGATGGTTTTTTCACCGGCGGGCGCGACAAGAAGACCGGCTTCTATGAGCCGCCGCGTAAGACGTAAAGCCGGGGTGCCGCTTTCATTCTCCGCAGGTGCGAAGTCTGCAATTTCAATGCCAATGAGCAGACCCGCGCCACGAACATCACGGACGAGAGGTAAACCTTTTACAGCATCTATAAGCTGTGCGCCCCGCTCGCGGGCGTTGGTGAGAAGGTCTTGTTCCACGATGGTGTTTAGAACCGCCAGTGCTGCTGTACAAATTAAGGGTGAGCCGCCAAAAGTCGTGGCGTGCGTACCTGGGCCCAGCAAATCAGCATAGGGTTCACGTGCCCAAAACGCACCGATAGGGACGCCGCCGCCGAGACCTTTGGCCCAGCTGATCCCATCGGGAATCGCCTCCGCCGCCCCCGTGGCATGCCATCCGCACCAATGCCCGGTACGCCCCAAGCCGCACTGAATTTCATCGTAGAGCAAAAGTAATCCGTGCGCGTTGCAAAGGTCGCGCAATCCTCGGAGAAATGCGGGATCGAGCGGACGCACGCCGCCCTCGCCTTGGAGGGGTTCGACGAGAATGGCCGCCGTGCGTTCGCTAAGCGCGGACTGTACGCTCTCCAATGTTGGCATGGCATGAACAAAGCCGCTCACGAGCGGTTCAAAACCGATCTTCACCTTTTTTTGCCCCGTGGCGGCAATGCCCGCAAGCGTGCGACCGTGGAAAGAATTTTCCAAAGTAATGATCTCATAGCGTCCGTGGGCAGAACCATGTTTGCGGGCGAGTTTGTAGAGTCCTTCGTTGGCTTCGCCGCCGCTATTGCAAAAAAAGATTTTGCCCGGAATGTCTATGAGTTGGTTGAGAAGTGCTGCGAGTTCTCCTTGCGGGCGTGTGTAAAAAAGATTCGACGTGTGCAGGAGCGTGGCTGCTTGTTCGGCGAGAGCTTTTTGCAGGGCAGCAGGTGCATGACCAAGGGAACACGCCGCAATGCCTGCCGCAAAATCAAGATAAGCCCGTCCATTTTCATCCCACACCCGAACTCCCGCACCACGGGCGAGAGTCAAAGGAAGACGCCCGTAGGATGGAATGACGTTGCGCTGATAAAGCTCTAATGTAGTGGCAGATTGTGTCGGCATGGAAAGGAGGATGTTAAACGACAAAAGGCACCTTTCCTGCAAGGAAATGACGAAAAATTATGGCGCGACGTGAGGAAGTGAATCGCTTTCGCGCTTGAGAATTGTGAGGCCGTGAAGCCGTAGCGCAGGGAGAAAATGATTCTCCGAAGCATAGCGCGTGATGGCACCTTGCGAATCGAAGATATCAGGTCGGCTCATAACGATGATGCGAGGCGGAAGTTTGAAACGAATGCTGTCCCACGAGGGGCTTTGCATGGCCCAAGCGCGCCCGGGAGATTCAGTCATGGAAACGGGTATGAAATAAATAAACGCCGCTCCTGCATCAGCGGCCCACCAAACTTCTTTGTTTTCACGCAGAGCTGCGGCAGCCAACAACGCTGCGGCACGATGATCATTCTTGGCGAACTTTTGTTGCCATCGAAGATTTAATCCCGAGAAAAGCCAAAGTACGGGAATTGCCACGGTAACGACACGCAATAAAAGTGATTTCTGCTCGAACGTCGCAAGAATGATGGCCGCAAGAGCGATTACAAGCGCAGGTAAAAGAGGGATGAAATCACGCGGCGTAGGGCGTTGTTCAAGAATAAGGAATACGACAAGCAAAAGAGCGCAGGGCAAGGCGAGTCCGCAAAACCACGCCAGAAGATGCCGGCGTTTTGCATGACGTAGCACTTGGCGAAATGCAAAAATGCCCAGAAGCCCGAGGCAGATGGCGAGGGGCAGCATCATGGGCAAACTCCGAATCATCGAGCGAAGTGGTGACATCCGCAGCTCCAGGCGTCCGGGCCCAAAGCCGGAGAACCCAAGAAATTCGTAGCCTAAATAAATCAGACCTTGTGCGAATTGTTTGAGTCCGGCGTCTCCGGGAGAAAATCCGGGCCAGACCAAAAGTTGGTAAGCAAGTAGGAGAATGAGGAGGATGGGCAGGAGAGTGGCGACGACGCGAGGCAACGCGGGAGTATGGGATGGCTGTGATGAAGAAATACGCAGCCATGCGAACGCGAGGACGAAGCCGCTTGCCCACACCATGGAAGTCCATCCCGCCCCGAAGAGAAGGACAATGGCAATACACGCACCCCACAGTGCGATAGGAGCTTCACGGGAGGATGCGGATGTTGAGGCGAACGTACCGCGTACGAGAACGGCAATGAGCCAAGTCGCCGCAGCATACTGCATGAGGTAGGGGCGAGCTTCATCAAGGTAGAGCCACACGGCGGGATTGACGATGGTGAGGAGGCAGGCTGTCAGCGCGAGTTTTGGACGATGTCGAAGAAGGATGAGAAACGCAAGTTGGGCCAGGACGAGCCATGGTAGGTTGGACGCTCGCATGGCCCATTCACTGCTGCCGGCAACTTTGTTCCATGTGAAAAGGCCCGTATGGTAGAGCGGTGCTTGCAACACCGGCGTTCCAATGGTTTTTGCAAAATGCCATGCCATATCCACGCCCGGCACGATCGCAACGAGCAGGGACATGGCTTCGTCCGATCCGTAACTTTGCGCTGTAATGGCGACGACACCGATGGCTAAGGAAGCTGCCACCACCGCAAAAATCATGACCCGCGAGAGAGGGTGCTCTCCCATGGAGGGCGGACTCTGCGTTGGGTGGTTCGCCGGGTCAGACACAGGCGTAATTTGGACACCCTATGAGAAAATGAAAAGCAAGAACATTGCAGCACCGGCAATTTGTTTGTGGTATTTTTGGAGAAATGAATAAGAGATTTTTCGTATGGTTTTTTATGGGAGTGTTGATTTGTCTCGCCCGCGCGGAAGGCCCGCAGCCAACGATGCCGGAACGGACGCTCACCCTCGGAGCGGCGGTGATTCAAGCGGAGGTGGCGGAGACGGAGGAGGCGCGGCGCATTGGGCTGATGAATCGCGAAAAATTGGAGGAAGGCCGTGGAATGCTTTTCGTTTTTTCCCAGCCGCAGCCTATGGCGTTTTGGATGAAAAATACCCTCGTGCCCCTTTCCATTGCTTACATCAATGCCGCTGGCGTGATCCGCGAAATTCATGACATGCGCCCGTTGGATGAAACCGCCGTGCCGAGTGCGTTCGGCGACATTCTCTACGCTCTGGAAGTTCCGCAAGGATGGTTCGCACGAAATAAAGTTTTGCCCGGTGATCGTGTGGGTGGATTGCCGAATGTGAAGTTTTCCCAGGGGGCACGGGTGCCTCGCCCATGATTGATTTTTCGAACACAGGCGAGACGCCTGTGCCTCTTGATTTTTTTCGCGAGATGTTAGCTCGACGTACCCTTATGATGCACGTTGTAGAGCGTAGCAAAAAAACGTAGAACGAGATTTTCGACTCGTTTCCCTTGCCATGCCACTCCATTTTCCTACGAGAGTAACGACGCCTTGCTTCGAAAACTCTATCGTACAACGAAATTTTTTTTCGTAAGAATGAAAAACGGTATTGCCATTGTGCCTGCCGTCATTAACCTCTGCACCGCTCGTTCCAAAACGGCGACGTACTTTTTGCAAACCGGATGTCTAATTTTTTCCCACGCTGGGCCAATTGGGTTCCTCTCAAGCTCCTGCTAATTGCAGTGGTTTTGACGACGGTTCTCACGGGTGGGGTGTGGTATTATTTTACGCCGAAGTACACGCGTGTGGGTTACATGCCGGATCAGCCGGTGCCATTTTCGCACTCGATTCACGTGGAGCAGCTCGGCATGGATTGTCGTTATTGCCACAGCTTCGTCGAGGTATCGGGGCATTCTAATGTGCCGGATACGCAGACGTGTATGGCGTGTCACTCGCAGATTAAATCCACGAGTCCGAAGCTCGCTGCCGTTCGTGCAAGTTGGGAATCGGGATCACCTGTTCAATGGGTGCGCATCCATAAAGCACCCGACTATGTTTATTTTAACCACGCCGTTCATGTGAATCGTGGCGTGAGCTGCTTTAGCTGTCATGGCCAGATCAACAACATGACGACCGTCTGGCAGGCAGAGCCGCAGAGCATGGCGTGGTGTTTGGAATGTCACCGCGCGCCTGAAAAGTTTTTGCGGCCACCGAGCGAAATCTATAATCTCAACTGGCGCCCTGCTTCCGCCGCGCAACAGCTGGCGATGGGCACGCAGTTTAAGAAAGAATGGAATATCAACCCTCCGCTCACCTGCGGCGGATGCCACCGATAGAATGCAACGAATTCTCCCACATCCCGAACGTCCCGAGCGGCCCACAATCTGGCGCAGCTTAGACGAGCTGGCTTCCACGCCTGACTTCGTCGAGAAACTCGAGCGGGAGTTTCCCGATGGTGCTGCGGAATGGGAAGGCGGAGAAATGTCGCGCCGCAATTTTCTTCAGCTCATGGGTGCGTCCATGGCATTGGCGGGTGTGGGCCTGAGTGGATGCCGCCGCCCCGAAGCCTACCTCGTGCCGTTCACCAACAGCGTGGAGTGGACGATCCCGGGCAAATTCCTTTATTACGCCACGGCGCAGCCACGGCGTCATGGCGCGATGCCACTTATTGCCACGACGAGCGATGGACGCCCAACCAAGATTGAAGGCAACCCGCTGCATCCGATTAGCAACGGTTCGACCGACGGTTTTGCGCAGGCTTCCGTGCTGGACCTTTATGATCCGAATCGCTCTAAAAACTTTTTGCGTGATGGAAAATCGGCGACCGAAGCTGTTTTTGGAGCAGCCTTGGATAAAATTCGCGAGTCTTCCGCTGCGGATGCCGGTGCGGGATTGGCATTCCTCGTGGAACGTTCCGATTCTCCCACACGTGACCGCCTCCTAGCGCAGTTGCGCCAGAAATTTCCTCAATTGCTTTGGGCTGAATACGAGCCGCTGGGTGCGGAGGGTGCAGAAGCTGCCGCAACGGCGAGTTTTGGTGCAGGCATTGTTGCCGCGGCGGATTTCAGCCGTGCCGATAAGGTGCTGGCCGTAGATAGCGATTTTCTTAACGCCTCGTTTGGCGGCATTGAACAAGTCCGTGCGTTTTTTGCGCGTCGTCGCATTAGCGATCCAGGGCAGCCCATGAATCGGCTTTATGTGGCAGAAACGCATTATTCCTCCACGGGCGGCATGGCCGATCACCGCGTGCGCATCAAACCTTCCGAAGTCGGTGCTTTCCTGCGTGCTTTGGCAGAAAAAGTTGCGGGACTTACCGGCGATGCGGCTTTGACCTCGGTCATTTCGGCGTTTCCAGCAGGGGCCGTTTCGGTGGATGCCGATTGGATTACCGAATGTGCCAAAGATTTAGCGGCGTCCAATGGTAAGAGCCTCGTGGTCGTTGGAGGCCAACATCCCGCTTCCGTTCATGCCCTCGTACTCGCCATCAACAACGCCCTCGGCGCCAATGGTTCGACCTTGCATGGCGTCGCGGTGAAACGTCCGCAACGGGCGACCATCGCGGAACTGGCAGAAGCCATCAAATCCGGTCGCGTGAAGAATCTTTTTATTCTCGGCGGCAATCCTGTTTACAACGCTCCGGCGAATTTGAACTTTGCGGAATTGCTTAAATCCGTTCCGCTTTCCGTGCGGCTTGGGATGCACGAAGATGAAACTTCGGCCCTCTCAAAATGGCATGTTCCCCAGGCGCATTACCTCGAAAGCTGGAGTGATGCCCGCAGTTCCGATGGCACGATTTGCGCTGTGCAGCCCATGATTCTTCCGCTTTGGAATGGTGTGAACGAATTGGAAATTCTCAACCGCCTCGCCGGAAATCCCGAGCCCATTGGCCCGCAGCTTGTCCGCGACACTTTCGCAACGGTCGCTCGCGGGAGTGGTGATTTGGAAACGCAATGGAAAGAGTTTTTGCGTCAGGGTTTTCTCCCTTCTACCGCTTGGCCCGAGGCCGCTTTGAATTTCAATGCCGCTGGTGCTGCGGAACTTGCCGCATCCCATCCGAAGAGGGCATCGGAGGGGCTGGAGGTCGCTTTTATCCCAAGCAATTCTTTGGATGATGGCCGTTATTCCAACAATGGCTGGTTGCAGGAAACGCCGGATTTCATGACCAAAATTACGTGGGACAATGCCGCGTTGGTCAGTCCCGCGACCGCCAAATCTCTCGGCATCACCACCGGCGACATGGTGGCACTTTCGTCCGAAGGTCGCACGATCGAAGTGGCGGCGTTGGTTGCGCCGGGCCACGCCGATCAGGCTCTGAGCATTGCGTTGGGATATGGGCGCAAGGATGTCACGCATTTATCCGACAAAGTGGGATTTAATGCCTACCCGCTCCGCACCACGGGCGGCATGGTTTTTGCTTCCAATGTTTCGCTTAAACGCACAGGGGCAAAGCATGGGTTTGCGGAAACGCAGACGCATCAAAGTATGGAAGGGCGTGACCTCGTGCGCGAGGGCACGGCGGAGCGTTACAAGGCAGACCCGACATTTGCGCAGACCATGGGAATGGATGGACACATCCCGCCCAATATCTCGCTTTTCACGTCGCCCAAACTCACCTCCCCGCAGCAATGGGGCATGGTCGTGGACCTCAGCCTTTGCATGGGATGCAACGCCTGCCTCGTCGCGTGTCAGGCAGAAAATAACGTTCCCATCGTCGGCAAGGATCAAGTGAGTCGCGGACGCAACATGGCGTGGATTCGCATGGATCGCTATTTCGCGGGCGATGAGGAAAATCCTGAAGTCCTTGCACAGGCCATCATGTGCCAACATTGCGAGAATGCGACATGCGAAACGGTGTGTCCGGTGAATGCGACGGTTCACAGCGAGGACGGCCTGAATTTGATGGCTTACAACCGCTGCATTGGTACGCGGTATTGCGCAAACAACTGCCCGTGGAAAGTCCGGCGTTTCAATTTCTTCGACTACAATCAGCGTCCGCTCGATCAGCTTTATCTTGGTCCTCTGGCGAAAAAAGGCATGGCCGAGAGCCTGCAAATGTCGAAAAACCCGAACGTCACCGTTCGTATGCGTGGTGTGATGGAGAAATGCACGTACTGCATCCAGCGCATCGAAGAGGCCAAGATCACCCATTCGGTGAAGGCGGGAATGACCGATAAAGCGAAAGTTCCATTCCCCGAAGTGAAGACGGCGTGTCAGCAGGCCTGCCCCAGTGAGGCGATTATTTTTGGCGACATCAATAATCCCGAAAGCCGCGTGACGAAACTTAAGGGCGAACCGCGCAATTACGAAATGCTCAAATACCTCAACGAGCGTGCCCGCACGACGTATCTCGCCCGCATTAAAAACCCAAATATGCACATGCCCGGTGCTGACAAAGTTGGTTGGGCCAATGGCCATCCGCATCATGGCGGAGGACATGGCGCACCGGCCACCCACGCGACGGAGGCGCACGGAGCTTAATTTTATGGCCGAAGGAACCGCCGTTATGGACGCCAGCAGTGCCGCCGCCAAGCGCATCGAACGTGCGCCGTTGGTAACAAACAATCGTTCGATGTCATGGATTTCGGATCGCGTGGCCTCGTGTACCGAACAACGTTGTCCACGCTGGTGGTGGATTATGTTCACCTGTACCGTATCCCTTGCGGTCGTGAGTGGACTTTGCCTCATTTATCTCATCAGTACCGGCGTGGGCGTGTGGGGTCTTAATAACCCGGTGAACTGGGCGTGGGGTATTACCAACTTCGTTTTCTGGATTGGTATTGGTCACGCGGGGACGCTCATTTCGGCGATTTTGTTTTTGGCACGTCAAAAATGGCGCACTTCGATCAACCGTGCAGCGGAGGCGATGACGCTGTTTGCGGTGGTGTGCGCGGGTATTTTCCCCGTCGTTCACGTGGGCCGTGTTTGGATGGTTTGGTATCTCGCCCCCGTGCCGACAAACATGGGCATCTGGCAAAACTTCCGCAGCCCGTTGCTCTGGGACGTGTTTGCCGTCAGCACTTATTTTACCGTGTCTGTGCTGTTTTGGTACACCGGCCTCATCCCCGATTTGGCGACATTGCGTGACCGTGCGACGACGAAAATACGCAAGTTTTTCTATGGCATTGGGGCACTTGGATGGCGCGGGGGGAATCGTCAATGGAAGCACTATGAAATGGCTTACCTCATCCTCGCCGGATTAAGCACGCCACTGGTGCTTTCGGTTCACTCCGTGGTGTCATTCGACTTTGCGACATCTATTGTCCCCGGTTGGCACACCACCATTTTTCCACCTTATTTTGTGGCGGGCGCGATTTTCGGCGGTTTTGCGATGGTGCTGACCATCATGCTTCCGGCGCGAGCGATTTTTGGGCTGCATGATTTGATCACCGATGACCACGTGGACAAGATGTGCAAAATTATTTTGCTCACGGGTTCGATGGTTGGTTACGCCTACATGATGGAGTTTTTCATTGCGTGGTATGGCGGCAATCTTTTCGAGCAATATGCCTTCATTAACCGCGCCACGGGGCCTTATTGGTGGGCTTATTGGAGCATGATTTTCTGCAACGTCATCTCGCCACAGCTATTCTGGTTCCGCCGGATGCGTCGCCACGTCCTGCCGGTTTTTATCGTCTGTATGTTCGTTAACACCGGCATGTGGTTTGAGCGTTTTGTCATCATTGTTACCTCGCTTCATCGCGACTTTTTGCCCTCGAGTTGGAACATGTTTTATCCGACCTGGGTGGACATTTGGACTTTCACGGGAACTTTTGGAATTTTCCTCACTTTGTTCCTCGTATTTCTTAGGTGGCTGCCGATGATTTGTATTTTTGAAGTGAAAGCCGTGTTGCCGGAAGCGGACCCGCACCATGGCGATCATCACGCCACACCGGCAATTGGGGAGGGAGGGCACTGATATGGAAAATATCGCAGGCAATCCTAACGCGCCACTTTATGGCATTGCGGCGGAAGTGTCTTCGGCTTCCGCGCTGTATCACGCAGCGGAACAAGTGCGTGATGCCGGTTATCGTCGCTGGGATGTGTATTCACCCTTCCCCATTCACGGCATGGATCAGGCCATGGGGCTGCGCAAGTCGTGGCTGAGTGCCCTCGTCTTTTTGGGCGGTGTGGCCGGACTTGCGACCGCCGTGATTTTGCAATTTTATCCCTCGAGCATTGAATATCCGCTCATCGTCGCGGGTAAGCCGACAAACTTTTTTACCGTGCCCGCCTTTTTTCCCGTGATGTTTGAGCTTACGGTTCTCATATCCGCTTTCACGGCGACCTTTGGGATGATTATTTTGAATGGTCTGCCGCGTTGGCATTATCCGATTTTTAGTTGGGATCGTTTTAAGAAAGTGACCAATGATGGTTTTTTCCTCGCGATTGAGGCCAAGGACCCGCTCTTTAACCAAGAATCCACCCGCGTGTTGCTCGAAAAAATTGGAGCAAGGCACATCACGCTCATTCACGACGACGACTGATATGCTGCGCACTTTTTTTATCGTTCTTGGGTTGTCTCTCGTCCTCCTTGTGGCCGTGACCGGACTGCGTGGACAAAAGGGCAAAAAGACGCCGATTGAAATTTTTCCCGACATGGATCATCAGCCCAAGGTCAAATCGCAGGTGCCGAGCGGCTTTTTTGCGGACTTCCGAGGCGACCGTCTTCCTGTCTCCGGCACCGTGCCGATGGGTTATGCGATGCCGGTTTCCAAGGAAGACCCGCTTCCTGATGATGGGAAATATGCGACGGTGCAATTTTCGTCCGGCACGTCCTATGAGGACACCGGACGTTTTGGCGACCATTGGGGAACGGGTATTCCGATTCCTGTCACGGCGGAGCTGATGCAGCGGGGGGGTGAGCGTTACATGATTTTCTGCGCTGTGTGTCACGGAACCTCGGGCGCGGGCAATGGCGTGGCCGGACAATACGGCATGGCGGCCATTGCCAGCTACCATCAGGATCGCTTGCGTACGATGTCCGATGGCGAAATTTTCAATACCATCACGCATGGCAAAAACACGATGCTTGGTTATGGTGGGAAAATTCCGCTGAATGACCGTTGGGCCATCGTGGCTTATGTGCGGGCTTTGCAATTGTCTCAGAATGCCACCATGGCGGATGTTCCGCCTGAAAAACGGGCGAAATTGGAGGCGGTGAAACCATGAGTGCACAAGAAACCAAACCGGCATCGAAGGAGTATTTTGACTACCGTGGCTTCGGCGGGAAAATGATTTTCACCGTGGCACTCGCCCTCGTGACGCTAGCCTTGGCCGTCGTCGGACGTTTTGTGGCACCGGAGCAATTTGCGTTTTCCTGGCTTTTCGCCTTTTCATTTTACCTCACCATCGTGATGGGCGCCCTCTTTTGGATCATTGTGCATCATGCGGTGGATGCCGATTGGAGCGTGGTGGTGCGGCGTCAGCTTGAAAATATCGCCAACCTTGCGCCTCTACTTGCGCTCTTATTTGTGCCCATCGTGTTTGTGGCACCGACATTGTTTCCCTGGATGAGCGTCGCTCCCGGAGAAGACCCGCTGCTGGATGCCAAAGCGGCCTATTTGAATGCGCCATTTTTCTGGGCGCGGACGATATTTTATTTTGGGTTTTTCAGCTTTGCCGCATGGTTGCTGCGCCGCAATTCGGTGCGTCAGGATAAAGATGGCGATGCGCGTTACACATGGTCCTCGCGCAAATGGGTTTTCCCGATGCTGTTGGTGTTTGCTTTGAGCCTCACTTTCAGTGCCGTGGATTGGCTCATGGGGCTTGACTATCATTGGTTCTCCACGATGTGGGGTGTGTATATTTTTGCAGGTTCCGCACAAAGTGCGTTGTGCGTGCTGGTCATCATTCTTACGGCACTGCGCAGCGCGGGTTATCTCGAAGGCGTCGTGACCTTGGAGCACTACCACATTATCGGCAAGCTGATGTTGGCCTTCGTGGTTTTCTGGGCTTACATCGGCTTTAGCCAATACATGCTTTACTGGTACGCCAACATTCCCGAAGAAACGGCTTACTTCCTTCGCCGTAACACGGGCGGATGGAACACACTGAATATCATCATGGTCGTCGGGAATTTCTTTATTCCCTTTGTGATTCTCCTTTTCCAAGGCGTGAAAAAACGTCCGTTTTGGCTGAGTGTTGTGGCCGTGTGGCTGTTGCTCATGCACTTGCTCGATATGTACATCGTTGTGTTGCCGTCCTTTCACATGGCCGGCCCTGTGCCGAGCTGGCTGGACCTTGTGAGCTTGCTTGCCATCGGCGCAACGCTTACCGCAATTTTTATGAAACGCCTTGGCGACACGCCACTCTGGCCTTTGCGTGACCCGCGCTTGGCGAAATCTATCCATCTCAAAAACTGATGCACCCAACCCACGAAACAGCTTCCAAACGCACGAAAAGCATCTGGCCGATGTTTATCGGCGTTTTGGCGATGTTTGCGCTTTTTGCGGTGGCCGGTCAGGTGTTGCTTAAAATTGGCAATCGGGGGCTCGCAGATGAAGAGACCATTCGTGCCAAGGAACGCCGAGATATTTTGGCGAAGGTCAAATTGGATAACTCCGATCTTTTATCCGGTTATGCGTGGATAGACCGTGAAAAAGGTACGGTGCGGATTCCGTTGGAGCGTGCGGTGGAGTTGACGACGGAACGACTGGCCGCTCAAGGGGAGCCGCATCTGGCGAATGCGATTGATCCCAATGTCGCCCATGCTTCGATTGTTAAGTCTGGCGGAACAACGGCTGCCGCACCGACGCCACCGCCCTTTGCAACGCCGACACCGTCGGCTGCTCCGGAATCACCGGAGGCGAGTGTAGAAACCCCCGCGTCGCCGCAACCATCACCCACATCCACCGAGGAGGCTGCACCATGAATTCTTTGGTGTATATTTTACTTGGCGCAGGGCTTTTGGTTTTTGGCGGAACGACCATTGCGGCGTTTTATTGGGCGGCACGTACGGGGCAGTTCCGCAACCTTGAGGAAGGGGCAAAAGTGATTTTTGATGATGATGAACCCATTGGCACGGCCACGGATGTTTTTTCCGACCGAAGCGCAGATCGGCCTTTGCGTCGCCCTGCTGCCGTTAACCGCACGACGTAAATGAACCCGACCACACAAGAGGAAAATCACGCCGCAGTAAGTCATGCGGAGCGCGACCGACTTGAACGGGCGGCGATTGACGCTTCGACGCGGTTGCCGGTGATTCTATTTTATAGCTCGGCAATATTTTGGCTGCTTGTCGGAACCGTTTTTGGATTGTTGGCTGCCATTAAAATGAACATTCCCACGTTCCTTGATCAATGGGGCTGGCTGACCTTCGGGCGTATTCGCCCCGCTCACCTTAATGCCGTAGCTTACGGCTGGGCTTCGCCAGCGGCGATTGGAACGGGTTTGTGGCTGATGGCGCGTTTATGCCGCACTCCCTTGAAACATGCGAAGCTGCTCATTTCAGCCGCCGTCTTTTGGAATCTTGGCGTGGCCATTGGTATTTGTGCCATTTTAGCGGGCGATAGCCGCTCGATTGAATGGCTAGAGTTTCCGAATTACGCCAGTGGGCTGCTCTTCATTTCCTACGGACTCATCTCGGTGTGGGCCGTGGTCATGTTTCACTTTCGTCAGCCAGGGCATGTTTATGTGAGTCAGTGGTATATTTTGGCCGCATTCCTGTGGTTTCCGTGGCTTTATTCCACATCCAACTTACTGCTGAACTTCGAGCAAATTCAGGGCGGAGCGCAGGGTGCGGTGAACTGGTGGTTCGGGCACAATGTGCTTGGACTGTGGTTCACGCCGATTGCACTGGCGACAATTTATTATCTAATTCCGAAAGTTCTCGGACGCCCCATTCATAGTTATTATCTGAGCATTCTCGGCTTTTGGACTTTGGCGCTTTTTTACAGTTGGAATGGAATGCACCACCTTATTGGCGGCCCATTTCCCGCATGGATGATCAGTGCCAGCGTGGTGGCCAGCGTGATGATGGTTGTTCCGGTGATAACGACGGCGGTGAATTTTCACATGACGACTGTGGGGCATTTTAATGCGTTGAAATGGAGCCCGACGCTGCGGTTCACGGTGTTTGGAGCGGTGTGCTACACCCTCGCCAGCGGTCAGGGGAGCACCATGGCGATTCCCAGTCTGAACGTCATTACGCACTTCACCCACTACACCATTGGGCACTCGCATCTTGGAATGTATGCGTTTTTTACGATGGTGATGTATGGTGCGATTTACTACATCATGCCACGTGTTGTGGGATGGGAATGGCCTTCGTCGCGCCTCATTCGCTGGCACTTTTGGCTCGTGGCCATTGGCATTGTGTTCATGGTGATCGTCCTTTCCGTCGGTGGCGTGTTACAAGGTCTGGCACTGCTTAACCCCAATGTGACCTTCATGAAATCACTCGAAATTGCGCGTCCATGGCTCTGGATGCGGAGTGGTTCGGGAATTCTTTTGACGGCAGGCCATATTGTGTTTGCCGTGAACTTTACACTTCTTCTGCTCAAATTCGGCAAACGGCGATCCGGCCCGACGCTGTTTGGAAAACGGGCGGAAGTTGAATCGGAGATGCACGCCGTATGAATCGAATGACCGTCATTGTCATCGGAGCTTTCCTGACCTTTCTAACGTCATGGGTTGGGCTGGTGGCGTATCCTTATTTGCAATTGGGGCGTTTTATGCCTGCGACAGATGAGGCGTCGGGCGATGTGAATCCGCCACCGCTTTCGGGCTTAGCTGTGATGGGGCAGCATGTTTATGCGGCTTCCGGTTGTGTGTATTGTCATAGTCAGCAAGTGCGGCAAATTGGCATTGGTTCTGACCTCGCACGCGGGTGGGGGGCCCGCCCTACCGTAGCGCGTGATTACATGCGTGAACGTCCCGCCTTCCTCGGTACGATGCGCACCGGACCCGACTTAGCCAATATCGGAGCGCGTCAATCCAGTGCGAAATGGCATCATCAGCACCTTTATCAACCCGCTGTGGTAACGCCGGGCTCCATCATGCCTTCGTATCGCTACCTTTACCGTATGCAAAAAATTCAAGGCCAACGCTCGGAGCGTGCGCTTGATTTGTTACCTCCCAATGTTCCACCGCCTGGCTACGAAGTTGTCCCAACTTACGAAGCGGAAGCACTGGTGGCCTATTTGATTTCTTTAAACCGCAACTACCCGCTGCCGGAGGCACCGGAACCGACGGAATGAGCCACTCATCGCACAGTCACGACACGCCGCCGCCCGAAGAATTTCGCGAGCACGACGACTTTAACATTCGCGAAGTTCATGGTGCCATCATGCGCGAAAAATCTGAGCCGCGGGATGCCTTTGCGCCCATCCCGCTGTGGGTGATTGCCGTTTTTATGGCGTTGCTCATTTGGGGAGCAAGCTATCTCGTTTATTACAGCGGAGGATTTAAGTCCACGGTCTTTAACCGCTACCAGCCTGCGTGGGGAGCGGAGGCTCTGGCATCTGCACCGAAAGGCCCCGTGGATCCCATGGTCTTAGGCAAACGCGTTTTCACCGCCAACTGCGCCGCGTGTCACCAACCCACAGGTCTCGGTGTGCCTGGCGCATTCCCGCCCTTGGCCGGAAGCGAGTGGGTCGTGAGCGGTGACTGGCACGGAGACAATCATTTGGTGCGCGTTGTGTTGCATGGGCTCCAAGGGCCGATTGACGTCGAAGGCAAGCCCTTCAATGGCGTCATGCCGCCTTGGCAGCAGCTTAAGGATGCAGAAATTGCGGCGGTGTTGACCTATATTCGTAACGAATGGGGCAATAGTGCGCCCCCAGTTTCAGCGGAACAAGTGGCCAAAATCCGTGCGGAAACGGCAGGGCATCCTCAGCCTTTCACCGAAGCAGATTTGAAAGCCATTCCGGCGGAAAAATTTGAAGCTGCTCCCGCAGCGGCACCCGAAGGCACCACACCTCCGGCGGCCTCGCCTGCGCCCGCAACTCCTGCGGAAACGGCACCGAAGGCTTAGCTTTTTCCATGGGCATGGCGTTTATTGATGCGGGTTCCCACGCGCTGCCATGAAATTGATTTCCTGGAATGTCAATGGGATTCGCTCGATTCTTAGCAAAGGCCTCCTCGATTTTTGGAAGGGCGAAAATCCGGATATTTTGTGCCTGCAAGAAACCAAGGCGCGTCGAGAACAGATAGCGGAACCTGCTTGGCCCTCGGGTTATAAAGATTTCTGGAATAGTGCCCAAAAGCCCGGGTACTCGGGAACAGCGACCTTCGTAAAAACGCCCCCTTTGCATATTACCTTGGGCATTGGAGAAGAAGCCCACGATAACGAGGGGCGTGTCCTTTGTACGGAATATAATGATTTCTTTATAGTCAACACCTACACTCCGAACTCCCAACGTGGGCTGACACGTTTGGATTATCGCACACGTTCATGGGAACCTGCGTTTCGAGCATTTCTTAAAAAACTGGAAAAGCGCAAGCCCGTGATTGTCTGTGGCGACCTCAATGTGGCGCACACGGAGGAGGACCTTGCCAATCCCAAAGCCAATGGGCGCAATGCCGGATTCACACCCGAAGAGCGGGAGCAGTTTCAGAGCTTACTCGATGCCGGGTTTGTGGATACCTTTCGTATTTTTACCAAGGGAAAGGGGCATTACACGTGGTGGAGTTACATGAACAATGCCCGACCCCGGAATATCGGTTGGCGTATTGATTACTTCCTTGTTTCGGCGGCACTTGCCTCCCGTGTGAAATCATCGCGTATTCGTGCCGACATTCTCGGATCGGATCATTGCCCGGTGGTTTTGGAAATTAAGCACTGAGACGTCCGTGAAAAAGCGGGCACCGTGGCGAGGGCGTTATTTGTGTTCTGCTTGGGAGACACCGTCCCAATGAGCAGGGGGAGGCGTGATTAAAAAGTCTGTGCACCGTTGAATGTAAACTTGAGCGAGACGGTCTGCAGGGGAGGCAGACGCGAGTTTTTCAAAAAGGGGTTTTGCATCGGAAAAGTTATCCGCACGAAACAAACGGATACCATCTTCATGACTCTGTCCAGCGACAATTACTGCGAGCGGCGGTGCGAATGGCGGATGATTTGGACGGTTTGAAAAGCGGATGGGGAAAATAGGGGGGTGGATGAAGTGAGGAAGGGGTTATTATTCGGATTCGATGCGGTCTTTCATGCGGTAGCTTGTGCCTTCTATGAGGATGGGGGTGCCGTGATGAAGGAGGCGATCAAGGAC